>JAZKXV010000039.1:0-2352 GCA_045611785.1 Alphaproteobacteria bacterium | reverse complement strand
AGTTGCTTCAATATCAAGATTAGGTCTATCGAAGTTGCTTAAAACGATTGATGAGTTATCAGAGCAAAGAAGTTTATTCTTGCCACGAGGCTTGTACTGTTTTAACTTGCCGTTTTCAATTCCTACATATCCTCCTTTCACTAAAGTTGTGTTGGTAGTTTTACCGCTACCCGCAGGACCGTAGATTATTGCTACTGCCATTTGTTATCATCCTTTCTGTATTGTTAAACCCTATTTATTTGGGTAAAACCCTATTTTAATATTAAAAAAATTTACGAGCCATTCCAAGCTGATTACTGTCTATCGGTTCAGTAATAATTCTTGTTGTAGTGCAGTAATCACAATCGTATTCTTCGCACCTTTCAGGCTCTGCTTTGCCTTGCTTTACCAAATCAAACCTTGCCACTCTACTGATTACATTATCAAGTGCAGAATCAAGGTCGTATTGCTTAATCTCTGCAATATCTAAATGTGCAGGTTTTTCTTTTGTGCCAATATCTAAATAGAATGGTAATCGTTTACCTGTATTCTGTCTGACTACTTCTTGATATATAGCACCTTGAATGTCATAACCCCAATATTTAACCATTGAATCAAACATATTTGGTGAGCGTAAGCTGCTCATATATTTTAAATCAACAATCATTTTATCCGGGTGGTAACTATCCATTTTAATTTTGAATGGAACACCTGCAATTTTACCCGTCATAACCACTTGATGCTTACCTGATAAATGCTCTTTCATTAACGGTTGCTTTTCAATTAAAGCAGCAGTTTCAAAAGCCTGTGCAACATCTACGTAAGGTTCGCCATTCTTTTTAAAAAGCTCATCTTTATTTTCAATGAAAAAATTATCCTGACTTTCCTTATCGCCTGTAAGCAACTCATCAACCAAAGAACCAAGTAACAATGCTTTTGATTTAGGCTGTTCGTATGTACCGTTGATTTTAGCCATAGCCATAGCTTCACAGCGTAAAAAATTCTTGTACTGACTTACACTAAAATACTGCTTGTTCATTTCTTGCGAATAATAATTCGCTTCATTTAATTTAGTTTTCTTCATATAGTACCTCGTAAGCATCTCTCTCTGTTATACAGTTTTCACAACCAAGAATTTCATCATTTACATTACTTATATATAATGTTTCTGCGACCTTGCCACATTCAGGACATTCACAATCTCTGTCAGATTGACAACAACCGCATCCGTCACAATCTTTGTTGTAATTTCTGATACACGCATATCCCATTATTTTTCACCTCTTATTGTGCATAACCTACTTCTGCATTGAAAAAACGCTCAACCTCTTGTGGATGTTGTGCATAATACTGCGACAAAGCATTATTTAATCTCTTTGTTGCATTTTTCTTAAACGCTTCAAGTTCTTCTGTGGAACAATTTTCAAATCTTTTTGTTTCTGTTTCTGTTTCCAAAAACAATCTGAAAGTTAATGCCAATATCCATCACCCCTTGTTGCATTATATTCATTACCACTTAATTTCATTCTTGTAGGTTTATATTTGTTTTAGGGTAAAACCCTATTTTTTTCTTAAAAATTTAATGTCGTTCAGAGTTACGGCAAAACCCTTGCTATTAAAAAACTCTAACAACTTTTGCATATTGATAGCGGTTGGAATATATTTTCCTGATTCCCAATTATATACAGAATCAATATCCACGCCTACATATTCCGCTACTTCTTTTGCAGTTGCTTCTACATTTATTCTACAAGCTTTTAACGAAATCTGCATTCCCGTTCACCTACCTTTCGTACACTATAATACAAGGGTTATACCCTATTTGTCAACATATTTTTTGACATTTTTAATATTTTGGTGGTATTCAACAAATAAATTATTGTTTTTTCCTACAAAATTTATATAAAGTGCTTGACAAAACTTCGGTTATACCCTATTATAATGGGTAAAGGAGTGAATAGTATGAGTAAAAGTTATTTAGGTAACAAAGATGTGTTCTCTGCTAACTTAGTTCATTACATTGAAAAAAGCCACCTTACACAAAAAGAAGTGGCTAAAAAAATCGGTGTTACCGAGAGCAGTATAACAGATTGGGTTACAAAAAGACATTATCCACGATTAGATAAAATACAATTACTTGCAGAAGTATTTGGTATAAAAATGACAGATTTAGTAGAGCCGCCTGAATTATCTAAAAAATCAATCGGCGATAAAGAACAGTTGATATTAGATTTGTTCCACAGAATCCCTGATGGCAACAAGGAAATCGCCATCAAGATGCTTCAAACGTTGATAGATAACGAATAAGAAATTCAATCGCATCATCAATATTATCTTCGTTTAGCATTTCAAGTAAAACTTCATCGTAATTTT
>JAZKXV010000038.1:0-3084 GCA_045611785.1 Alphaproteobacteria bacterium | reverse complement strand
TCCGGCATATGCCATTTTGATACAACCTCTTCATATGAACGATTAAGATCTTTATAATTTCTGGATACCATTCCTCTTTCAGATATTGTAATACCCGGCATATGCAAAACAGTTGCATAATCTTTCCATATTTTCCTAATTCCTCTTTTAGATAGTGCAATATACAAAGGAATAATTTTAGATTGATCCTTATGATACAGCTCAATAATATATTTGTTTAAATTTAATATACCGAACTGATAAAACTTAACACGCAACCTTACACCCGAATAGTTATACAATGGCTCTTCAAATATTTGAGGCTCACCAAACAATAACCTTCTCTTAACTTTAACATAGTTACCATCAAAAAATATTTTGTTATATTTAATGAACATAACCACACTCATATACATAACAAAAGAGCCAATTAAAATAAGCAAAACATTAAACAGCCAAGGAGAAACTAACGGAGTAACACGTATACTGGTTTTAGGAAGTTTTTTCTCAATATCGGCAACACCGCTAAGATCAGAGTTTGATAAAAAATAAACACCTAATAATAAGAGCAAAAGCCCTAAAGCAAATGCAACAAAAAGCACCGGACGAGGAAATCTGTCAGTTGCTTTTGTAGGATTATCACTTATTTTTAACTTAAACTTATAACTGTAATGGTCTTGAACACCGGGTGTCATTATTTATTTCCTTATACTTTTCCTTCATGTTTAATAACATTATTATAGTTTATACAAAATAAAAATAAATTTCATCTGTTTTTTTTGCTTTAACAAAAATTTTCTTTCCTTTTTGTATTATTTTAATATAATATGCTATTAAGATATAATTTTTAAGAGTGTTTGTCATGCTTTTTTTTAATTTTGTTGAAAAAACATCTATCGTGTGCACAATATGTGCATTACTGTTCTTGGTATTTACAACTTTTTATACCTCAAACTTAAAACAGCGAATAGGTTTATTTTATTTTTTAGCAGGAATAATATCTCTGATTTTTACATCTGCAATACAACAAAATGTTGAATATTTTTATTCACATGCCGTATCAATTAAAATGTTCATATTTTTTGAAATGACAATGGTTCTTATAAGCTCATTATTACTCATAAATGCGGCATCATATATTTTGCTTGGAACCCCTCTCAGCATCAATCTTTTATTTTCATTTATCAGTGGCGGTTTTGTTCTTATATTTTATTCGATATTTATCGCAAACAACGCACACATTGTTGATAATATGCGACAAATCTTGCCTCTTATCGGTATGAGTTATGTGTTTTTAAGTTTTATTTCATCTATAAAACCATTTTTTAAGCCAGGAAATTTATTAGCAGCTTTTTCATCTCTTGGCCTTATCATATTAATGGCTCAACCAATGTTTACCGATTACAATTATCCGTGGTATTTACCAGTAATTTTCATCGTTACGCTCAGTTTTTCTTATATGTTAATGTCTAATGAGAATTTTAAAAAACAAATAATCCAACTTAACCTGTTTCAAGAGAAAAGTTCAACAAACCTCAGAAACATTATAAAATCATCACCTTTTCCTATAGTGTTATCAAGATTAGGAGATGACACCTTAATACTGGCAAACAATAATGCTTTAAAGCTATTTGGCCTTAGCGAAAAAGAAATTTATCGTTATCATTTTAAAGATTTCTTTATAGATGCCGAAAACCGAAAATTACTGACTGAAAGATTAGAGTTTAACCGTGAAGTGCATGATTTTGAAATTTTAGTAAGAACAGCATCAGGAAATACACCGTTCTGGCTTTTGTTATCTGCAAATGTAATTGAATATAACAACGATATCGTATTATATTCCGCATTCCAAGACATAACTTTAAGAAAACGCCACGAAACAGTTTTACAGTCTCAAGCAGACAGAGATCCTTTAACATCAATATACAATCGCCGTTACTTTGAAAATGCTGTTACGCAAAAAATTAAGCAAGCACATATAAACAAAGTTCCATTTGCCATTTTTATGATTGATGCAGATAAGTTTAAGAGCATTAACGACATACACGGTCATAAAACCGGTGACAAAGTTTTAATTGAACTGGCAGCAATTTGCGAACGCACTTTAAGACAAGAAGACTTAGTCGCCAGATATGGTGGCGAAGAATTTGTTGCTTTCGTTAATAATGTTGATAAAAACACAGCCACCATGGTTGCAAACAGATTAAAAAAAGCCATTACCGACAGTGTTGTTTATTCCGATGAAAAAGTTCCGATAACTTTTTCAGCAAGTATCGGCATTGCCCCATCAGGCGTTTCAGACAATGTATCTGTTATGATAAAGATGGCAGATGATGCTATGTACTTAGCTAAACAAAATGGTAGAAACAGAATAGAAATGTATAGCCCTGAAAATATGGAAAAAATAAAATCTCAGGAAAAACCGATATACAATTCTCAAATTCATCCGGCTTTTTCCAATGAAGAAAAACAAGAAATATCTCTTTTAGATGGTATAGAAACCGTATCAATAACCGAGGATTAAAACATGGGATGCCAATATCAAGAAAAATGTGGAGGTTGCTGTTTTCGTGAGTTAAACGAAGCACAGTATCAAGAATATAAAATAAATAAAATTAAAGAAATTTTAAATGCAGGATTACCATCTCAAGATTATATATTTGAAAAGCCTGTTTTTATCAACGACGGAACCAGACGCAGGGCCTCTTTTTCATTTGAATATAAAAAATCTGAATTGATATTCGGTTTTAATGAAAATAAAAGCGATAAAATTACCGATTGCTCTTATTGTCCGATGTTAACAGAAAAAATAAATAACAATATAAATATTATAAAAAGTTTTCTAAAAGCATTTTGCCAAATACAAGTATCTAAAAAGCTTAAAGGCAAAAAAATAACGAAATCTTCTATTACAAATGGCGATTTACTCATCTTAGAAGCATACAACGGAATAGATATTGTATTAGAGACACCCGCAGATTTAGATTTAGCTCATCGTATGGAAATTTTTGATTTTGTTAACTCAAACGCTGATATTATCAGAATTTCACATCGAAAAAACTCGTTTCTTGATGCTGAACCAATTGCTGAAAAACTAAAACCAAT
>JAZKXV010000037.1:0-2247 GCA_045611785.1 Alphaproteobacteria bacterium | reverse complement strand
TTTTTTAAAGTTTACAAGTAATTGTCGCTTTTTTACGTTACATTCGTACAGCTCTTGAGCTGCAATAGAATTTTGTGTTATTCCTATGTACATTGGTAATTTCTCTTTTCTAAATCTCGCTATTTCATCGTTATCTATCACATTAGTTCTCCAGTATTTCACCAACCTCTTTGACTAAAATATAAGGTGTTTTAAGTCCAAAGTATTTACGTTTAGCATATTCTAATAATACTTCATTTTGTTGTTTTAACATAGTGTTTTCCCAAAGTAGATCGGCTAGTGTACTAGATTTTCCGTAACCTCTTGGGATAGTGATTTTGTTCATTTACATAATCCTTCATACATAAACACCAACTCTTTATATTTTTCAGTGAGATACTTAACTTCTTGTTCCAACTCAATCTCTCGTGGTGTCTTATAACCTTGATCACCACAATCAACGTTAATCATTCCGCAATGTGGACATTGAAAATTACTCATCGCATACCTCCTTTATTTTTTGTATTATTTGCCCATCAGAACAATAATCACAATGTTTTCTATCACAAACAGATTTTTCACAAGCTAGTTGTGCAATCTCTCTTATTTCTTCAAGTGTTTGTTTGTACTGATTTATCATTTCAAAAAATACTTCTGACCTTTTCTTGTAATCAGCGTATCCTGTTTGCAATGCTTGCAGTGCTAAAGGTTCTTTAGATAGAAATTGTTTCAACTCCTCATTTTCTTTTTTGAGTTGGTCGAGTTGTTTTTGTAACTCGTAACAGTTTTTACAAAACAAAGTTATTTCTTCTTTAAACATTTTAGTTCCTCCAACAAAATAGCTTTCATTTCATCAATAAATATATCATTTGATTTTTGTTTTTTTAGCCATTCTTGAGCTTTTTCAATATATGCATTTAATTCCTTAAAAGAATGTTTTAACTTTTTATTTTCTTTCTTCAACTCTTCGCATTCATACTCTAACTTGATTTTCTCGCCTTGCAAAATATTAAAACTTTCCATTTGAGCTTGAAAAAGGTCGTAAGTGTCTTGAGCGTTTTTATTTGCTTTCTCGCATTCTTGCTCTTTTCTTTGAAGTTGTTCTTTTAATTGTTTTATTTCAATGCAAGGCTCTATGCAATAATAACCATTTTTAGGTTCTATTATCTGTTCGTTATTTTTAGTCATTGGTTATGTCCTTCATTTAAAAATCCACATATAATTGGTAAATTTAGCGGTAATAATAACCACAAATCTTGTTGCCATCCAAGAAAAAATACGGCATTTATGCATAATATAATTAATAAAAATTTTTTCATTCTTCCACCTCTTGCAAAAGCCATTGTTTGTAATAATTGTTTGATATATGCGCCCAACAATTTGCATCGCAATCTTTCCAGTCGTCAAAGTTCATTTCTTTATAAGCGCATTCTTCGCAGAATTTACGGTTAAATATTTCAGCCATCTCATCAACTGACATTTGCTTTATCTTTTCAAAATTATTCATTATTGCTCACTTTCTTCCAATTCTGCTAACAACGCTAAATTTTTATCTATTGCATCTGCTATTGCTTGACTAAGTGGATATTCTTTCAGTCTTGCAAATAATCTATCAAGTCTTTCTGTTATTTCTTCTTTGGTTGTCATTCTTCCACCTCAAATATCGCTTGGACTTGGTGTTTGAGTTCTTCTCTATGTATTAAACATTCCCTTAGTATTTCTTCTTTTAAATTTTTATAATCAAAAGATATAAATGTTTCGTACTCACCATATTTTTCATCAATTAACTTATTTAACGCACATATCAACTCTAAATAATGTCTATCTGTGATTTGTGGGTAAGTATCACCAAGATAAGGGTCAAAATATGGATTAATGTTAAACATATCAAAAAATTGTTTTTCTAGTTCTGTTGTCATTTCAAAATCTCCAACATTTCTTCGTTTAACTTACCGCAAACGTGTTTTAACGTTTCATAAGTGAACATATAAAAAGCACCTTCAAACGTGTGATAGTTAGCGTTTATGTAGTGATCTGTTGAACATAAGCGTGTAGTTATTACGTATTCATTCATATCTGAACAAATTGTTATTGGGAAGTGTTTAGATAGTAATTTAAGCATTTCTATTATTTGTTCACTATTCACCGATAACCTCCACATCTGCATCTAAGTAAAAAGCTCCAAAAGTGCTGCTAACTAATGTAACGTAATAATATTCGTCAATAGGTTGTTCAACATCGTCTTCACGTTCAAGTATTTGTTCTGTT
>JAZKXV010000036.1:0-7642 GCA_045611785.1 Alphaproteobacteria bacterium | reverse complement strand
TTTTCGGCTGGTGGGATTGGATAGAATCGAACTATCGACACAAGGATTTTCAGTCCTTTGCTCTACCGACTGAGCTACAGTCCCATGTGTCTTTTAAGGTAAAAGACTCAACCGCACATTTGGGATTTTGGTTATTTCCACGACAGACCCGCAATTTGCTTCTTCTAACTATCCTGGCTGGGGACACTGGATTCGAACCAATAAATGCACGAGTCAAAGTCGTGTGCCTTACCGTTTGGCTAGTCCCCATTAAGTGAAGCTTACGGTACTCATCCGTTCACGGATAGCTTAAATCCGAACACATAAATTATAGCGTTAGTGTTATCATGCTCGCTTCTTCTTCGTTAACATACATTTGCGCTCGAACAACGTCTTTTATTGCGAATCATCGCTGGGAGTTGTTGACACCACTTGCCTTTTGAGTTTGGTTAGCAAGAACCATTGGTGCGGGAGGTGGGGGTCGAACCCACAAAACTCCGAGCTTAAATCGGATATCTATGCCAATTCGATTACTCCCGCATGCTTTTTTGAACTTCTCTACCATAAATTCCAGCACATTTTCTTGAACAAAAGAAACGATTTAATTTACCGCGTGAAAACTTCTTTCGTTGTTCTGGTGTTAAAAGAAAAGTCTCACCACAAATACAACATGTTTTATTGATTGTTAATGGTAATTTTAATGAATGTTCTTTTTGATGAACGCCGTGTTTTTTAATTTCTAAATTACATAAATCATTATTTAAACAATCACCATCAATATGATGGATGTCCTCGTCGACCAACAATTTTCTGTTTAATTTTTGTTCTAACAAAAATCTTGGATACGATTGTGTGATAATCCCGTTTTCAGTTTTAATTCTCACAAACAATCTTCCGTAATTATTCTTGTATGGACCATATATTTTCATCTCTTTCTCCTTTTAAATATGGCAGGGGATGATAGAATCGAACTACCACCAAGAGTTTTGGAGACTCTTGTTCTACCATTAAACTAATCCCCTATATAGACTCGCTGTGATACTATCCGCGAGTCAGAGGTATATTCACTAACAGAACACGCAAACTGTTAGAAGGACCGAGAAGAGCGTGTTTTTAATGATGGAGAAGGTTGGATTCGAACCAACAAGTCCCGTAGGACAGCCTGCAGTCAGCGGTTTCCAATTTCGCCACTTCTCCATGAGGAAAAGTCGTCTAGCGACTAATCCAATAATTCTGAAATTTTATATTCTTTACCTTCTTCGAGTTGTTGAAATACTTTTGGAATATAACTACCCAACCATCTCGAATTTCCGTTAAGTGTTTTGCAATCTGCTTGAAAATACGAACCATGATTTGTGATAATATCAAACCCTGTTTCTTGTAACTTTTTAAGAATGTGAATTTCTTTTTCACTAAATTCATATTTTTTAATATTATTAATAGCAACTTTAACACCCTCGACGAAATTATATTTGTCGTCAGGATGACATCTTGAAACGCCTGTCTTTCCGTCTGGAGTTTTTACAATGGTTTTGTTTCCGTCCCTTGAAATAAAATAACAATTTGTTTTGTTTTTCAAGTGTTCAAGAGCTTCTTCAAGTGAGTTTGCGTCAACACCGATACAATATTTCATAGCGGCAAGTATGTCTGGTTTTTTACATTCTCTTTTATATGTTACAAAATCACCACGGTAATTTGTATTATAAAAACCTAAATATCCGTTATTATCAATTTCGTATAAAACTTTATTTTCATTCCAATAATCATTATGTGTTGCTGGTTCTCCATCATACCAAATATATCCTAAATCTTCACACTTTCTTAAAAAATCATCGTGGTCTTCCCAACAATCAAACCCATATTTTACATTTTTCTTAATATTCATATTCACTATTCTCCTTTTTAATTTCTTTTCCGTATTTACAATATTCCACAAAATCACATCTTGTGCACATATACGAACACTTTTCTAATACATATCCTTTTTGCATATCTTTTATAACGTTATCTATATTTCCCATTATCAATTTCAGCGTTTGTAAATTAATGTCAGATTTTACAGTTTTTAATAAGGTTCTACCGCTTAATTCTGACAAGATGTCTTCATAATCATCTCTGTTCAGTCCGTTTTCTTCAATCGCTTCGACGTATTTATTATATGTTGTATTTTGACTTTTGTCTTTACTTAACTGACCATTTTTTAACAATCTTGGTTTATCTAACTCCGCTTTTGGAACACTAATATAACAAATGTCAATATCTTCTAAAGAAATGTGCTCTTTTAACGCAAAACCAAAAGCATAAATATACATCTGCTCATCAATCGAAATATCACTTAACCCCTTTACAGATGTGCTGAATTTATAATCACAAATTAAAATTCTTTTAGTTTGTTTGTGTCTAGCGACCAAATCAATAACACCTTTCAACTCTTCTGTTTCAATAGGAAATTCGTGGTATAAAATGTCGTAATCTTTCAAAAACTCATCCAATTCTTCAAAAATACTTTCGAAATAACTTTTCCAAGATTTGATACCAAAAGTTTCTTTTAATTCAGGATACAACAATTCATCTGGAATTTGTCTTGTTTCTAAAACTTTATGTCCCATTGAACCGAATTGAAAATGTATTCCATCCACCTTAAGACCCTGTTTGTAAACAAGCTCCCATTTCTTTTGACAATCCAAATATGTTGTTATTTCACTATGACTAATCTTTTTCATTGTAATACGTGTCCTTTTAAATGTTCCACCAAATCATTTTCCGTCATCTGAAACATTCGATATAAATCACAAAGTTCTTCTGTTGTGTAATAAAATTCAATCGCTTCTTTCACCGCTTTATCAAGGTCGAGAAAATCGTTTTCGTATTTTTCTTTCGCGAGTTTTATACAATCTTCATATTTACTCATTCGCGTCTCCTTTCTTTTTAACATATTCAATAAATTGCTCAAGAACACTCGTTTGCGGTATGTGAATTTCAGGACAATGTAAAATTATACGTTTAGTTGTCTTTGAATAACTAGCAACACGGTATCCACAATTATCAATAGTGATAAATAAATCATAGCTCGTATCAGATTTAAAATTTCTGCTCCAATCATATATAATTGTGTTTCTTTTTTCAAATTCTTTAACTATCATTTCTTTAGTGAGCATACTATTCTCCTATATCTTCGAGTTGGCGGGTTAGTTGTTTGTTAATAAGTTTTTTTGTTGCCTTAGAAATTATTGCACATTCATTCAGTTCAAATCTAGTAAGATAATTGTTTTTGTATCCTTGTAGGTCATAATCAATATGAATATCCCCACAAACATACCTTATTTCAAACGAAGTAATTATTGCCATTTTTAAACCGTCATCGTCATAAATAATAACATCTCCAATGTTGTATTTAGTTTTAATTTTCATACTCTACTTCCCTTCCTTTAATTGCTTGATTTGGTTGTCGATATATTCAAATAAAGACATATCTCCTGTATACAAAATATCATCCAAACCTATAACTTTACACGAATACTCGCTATCTGGGTCATCACATTTTTCGCAATTTGCTTCACAAAACTCTTTCACTTTCTCCAACTGCTCTACTGCGAACGAGATTTTGTCTTGGTTGTGCTGTTTAAGTTCTTTTGTTAATTCATCAATTCTCTTTCTTTGTCCAGCCATTGCATTTGGAACATTTCTTGATGCTTGCTCCATATTTCTCATCATAAATTTCAATGTTTCAATTTCTTTTTCTTTCTCTGCAAGTTGCTGTTTGAGTTCGGCATTTTCCCTCATAGCATTAACGCTTTTTATAAATGATTTGCTGTTTTCTTCATTACAAATAGTAATTTGTTCTCTTAACTCTGCAATTTTTGCTTCTAACTCTGCAATCTTACTCTTTTGAATAATACATAACGACATACCATTTTCAAGTTGAGAACAATTTAGTGGTTCTTTGTTTAGTTCTGCAAGTTTTGCTTCTAGGTCGGCTATTTTGTCTTTTGCAAATCTGATATATCCGCTATTACAAAGTGGGATATTACTGTCGTTTAAGCACTCACTCAAACCTAAACATTCTGAACATTTTAATTCTTTACTATACTTATCGTAAAACTCTTTATTCACTTTTCGTTTTCTCCTTACACTACTAATAACGGAATACCCAGTCAATTTTCCAATATTGCTTTTGAAATTTTTTGTAAATGAGCATAATATACACTACGACCGATTTTCAATTTTTCCAATATTTCATCTCTGGAATACCCTTCTAACAACAAACTCAATATTCTTTTTTGGTGTGGTGTCAATACTTGTTCCAAATAAATCATAAGTTCGGTGTCGTCTTCTGGAGCTTCCTTTTCAATCAAAGCAATCTCATCGTCAGCAATCTTAATCTTCTCACGATAAATCTCGTCTAAAATTCTATTTTTCGCCCACACATTACATCTCGCTTGGATTTGATTTACATCTTCCAACCCTTCATCTAGCGACCTATCCACACACTCAACGACAGCAATCATACCGACAGATTGTAAATCTTCGTCTGGTTTATGGTTGTTGTATTTTTTTACTAAATTATTTACAATCTCTTGACAAGACAATATAAGTTCATCTCTATTCATTTATTTCTCCTCTTAATAATCACAGGGATATCCCCAATATTCTTCAAACTTTTGACGACCATACTCTTCACACAATTCACCGTATTCTTTATTTGTGCAAGGTAAATGTGTGAAAGGGTCGTCGTGTAATTGATATTTTTCATAGACATATTTGAAAAGCTCATCTAATTCGTCAATGTTTTTAATGAAAGACATTCGTGTTAAAATATCAACAGCGACCTCTTGCATTGGATTTGTTATGCGTTTCATTTAAAATCTTCCTCGCTCATTCCATTATATCCTAACGGGTCTTTGTGATATTCATAACTATCTTTAGCTTGTTCGTATGCTTCGTCTTTGAAATATTCTAACAAATCTTCTTCGAAATATTCTGCTGGTGTTTGATTATCCATTTCAATCATAATTTCAATAAGTTCTTCCGTTTCACAATTTCTCAACAAAGAACTCAACGCACTCAACAACATCTTGTCGTCAACATCAAACTCAAAATCACCACCGCAATCTTCAAAATAATAATTAAGTTTCGTCATCTTCAACCTCCACGAGTTTTAAAAATCTATTCCACAATCCATAATCATACACTGTTGTGTGTTCGTCCATAAAGTTAGCACGCACATAATTTAATGTTTTAACTCTCTTTTTAAACTCTTTATTCAATCTTTTTTCGGCACTTTCTTTGGTTTTATGAGAGGAGATTAAAGTCCCCTCTGCATACCAATCATTACCAATTTCATATATTTTAAACAACCGCATTTACCCCCAACTCTAATTTCACTTCTTTCGCCCATTTTTCTAGGAACGAATATTCGAGAGCATTATAACATCTATTTTGAAAACCTCTAACTTGCACGATTTTACCATTTCTAATTTCTACTGTAAGACAACTATCTTCTTCATTTAATTTTTGTCTAATAAACACAACATTTGTTTCTCCGTGTTGAATTTTAGTCACATAAGAAGCAAGACAATGTTGTTGCTGTTCTGCCTCATCAAGAATTTCGTTTACTTTTGTAGGTACTACAACTTTATATACATCGTCTTCAAAAGCATATTTCATCATCTTATCTTGGAACAAATCGCCCTCGAGAGTTCTCACTTTCACCCAAGCGTTATACTTATTATTCATCATTTGTTTTTCACTCAACCAATATGTTGGATACTTATTTTTAATTTTTCCATACATTGTTTGTTGCATACGAAGAAAATCCGCATAATCGCTTATGTTGAAAGAGTTTGAATAATAACCGCTTTCTATGTCTAATCCATTTCTAAATTTAATTGTGTATAGAATAAAAGTCAACAAAGTTCTAAAATCGCATTTATACTCATTTATAAGTGTTGTGAATTGACCACTATTGAGCATTTTTCTAAACGTATAAGCACCAATTTCAGCAATCAAATCAAGATTTCTTTGGATTTTATTATAATCAAGATGACAATCGTCAAGAGTGTTGCATACATTATGATACCAACTGTCGCTCGCTGTGAATTGTGCGTCAAACAACTCGATGATTTTCTTATGTTGATTTTCTTTTCTATAAATGTCAGGATTTGATTTAAAAGCACTTAAACGATAACTACCATAAGTCCACGGTTTCATATTATAAGACAACATATCTTTGTATGTTTCTTTGTAACGAATGAAGTTTTCAAAAGCGTCAGTGAGTTGAATTTTATCTCTCCAAGTTGTTGAAAAAGGTTTCCATTCTAGTTTTTCAAAGTTTGGAACATCATCAAGACCAGTTTTGAATTTACTAAGTTGTTCCACACTCACAACATTGTCGATTTCTCCGTTCTTTTCGTTTTTAATATAACATTGTCCTTTGGATACAATTACAACCAAAACTCTACTTGTTTTTTGGGTCGTTTTTCTTATGATAAAATCACTATTATTTTCATAAATAACATCAAAATTATACTCCGTTTGATTTCTAGTAACTCTACTAGTAGTAGAATTGGTTGGAATTTCGTCCAAAATAAAATCTTTAATTTTAATATCCATAAATACTCCTAATTTTTGATTTTTCCGTTCTCATCAATAATCTTATATGCTTTCAAAATTTGTTGTTTTTGCTCATATGTTTCGCACATATCGAGTTGTGCCTCAACCTCTTGAACGAGGTCACATAGTGTGTCAAAATTTCTATCATTCTCCGCTTCAATTTCAAATTGTTGTGTTTTATAATCTTGTGGAAAAATATAATCACTCAAATCTAACAACACGTTTGTGTGGTGTATTTTGTTTAATTGAACAATTCTTTTATTCATTTCACATAATTCTCTATACACAGGGTCTTGCTTATATAAATCAGCCATTTTCTTGTCAAATTTATTT
The DNA here is from genome assembly GCA_045611785.1 of Alphaproteobacteria bacterium. Lineage (GTDB taxonomy): Bacteria > Pseudomonadota > Alphaproteobacteria > RF32 > CAG-239 > JAFTYO01. The sequence continues at coordinate 718 of JAZKXV010000036.1, read as the reverse complement.
CTTAATTTTCTTTTTTGTTTTTCTACATAAATTTTTAAAATTTCCATTTTCTTTTTCTCCTCTTTTTTAAATCTTATTTTTAACGGTTCTAAATTACCAATTTCGTGTGCATAGAATAAATAATGTCCGTCCAATGTGTATTTGTTTATATGACCCGAAATAGCAACACGATATTTTACCTTTTTATCATATTTTTCGTTATATATAATCTTTTGAATAATACCTCGTTCGCCTTTAAGGTTTTGATAACCGTCAGTCACTCTATTATCAAGAATTATAACCTCATCACCAACATTAAATTCGACCATTAACATACCTCACTTTTAATATATGATAGTAAATTGTTGAAAATGTTATCGCTCATCACTAAAACATTCTTGTCGTGTTCTGCAAACACAAAAGGAAATTTGTTAAACACTAATTGTTTTGTTGTATCAACATCAATAAACTCGTTCACTACAAGGTCGTGATGACCTTTTCTCGTTGTTATTCTAATCATAGATTACCTCCTCGAAACAAACTCTTTGTTTGTGCCTACATAATGGGCATACGAATAATTCTTTCTCGCTATGTTTACTATAACCAAATAAATCTTTATAATCCACATCCAGCCAACTATTACAATTATGACATCTTTGCGGAACAATTTTGTTTTTCTTTATAACTTTCATTATTCACCTACTTTTATATAATATTCACCGATTTTATTCATACAATA
>JAZKXV010000035.1:0-17643 GCA_045611785.1 Alphaproteobacteria bacterium | reverse complement strand
CTTTATTTACAAAAAATAATGATAGAGGAATAAAGAGAGCAACAGTATTGGAAAAAATCATCAACTTCTTCAATAGATTTAAGGATATTATCAGTGAAGGGATGTAGAAGAAAAATATAGCAACAGAATTGCCCCTATTTTAATTTATAGGGTTTCAATGGGTTTCAGATGGTTTTATAAAAAAAAGCACAGAAGTGGGAGTTTCTGTGCCTTTTTAGAATAAAATTATACTGTCTAATAGGCAATAGCATTTATCAAAATAAAAAATGTGAAAATAAAGTATAGTTTAGATACACCATTAAAAAATGTGTAATTAATGTATATTTTACTTGATTTTAATAAAAGTATAGTATAATTATAGATATAAATTACACATTAAAGGAAATGATGATATGGTAAATGTATTGATGATGAGAACATCTTGTGAAACCCAATGTTTAGCAAGACAAGAGGTGTTAAAAGAAAAATACAAGATTGATAAGGTGTTTGCTGAAAAAGTAAGTGGTAAATCAGTAAAAGATAGGACAGCAATTAGAGATATGTTAAACTATATTAGAGAGGGTGATTGTGTCTATTGTTTATCCCTTGATAGATTAGGTAGAAACCTAAAAGAATTAAAAGAGGTTGTTGAAGAAATTACAAAAAAAGGTGCTACCATACATTTCGATAAAGAAAACCTCACATTTGGTGGTAAAAATGACCATATACAAAAATTGATGTTCCATTTGCTGTGTAGTTTTTATGAGTTCGAGAGAGCAAATATACTTGATAGACAAAGATATGGCATCAGCAAAGCAAAAGAAGAGGGTAAATATTCAAAAGAAAGAGCAAAAAAATTAAATCCTATTATGAGGGAGAATATGATGAAAGATAGAGAGTGTGGTATGAAAATTGCTGACATCATCAAAAAATATCATATTAGTAGAAAAACTTATTACAACTATATGGAAAAATAGAGTTTTTTTAGTGTAAATATTGCCACATATTAACATTCACATTTTATTCACATAAGATTTTTTAAGTATATAAGTGTTTGATTTTATAATATAAAAATTTAATACCAATTCTCAAAACGTTAATTCGGAAGTTCGAAGAAAATTCAAAAAGGTTGCATATTTTGCAACCTTTTTTTATTGACAGTATAATTCTAAAACGCTATTTTTAGCACACTTTTGAATTATACTGTTTTACAAATTAAATACATTATTATGCAAACAAAACTTTTAATTATGAACGCACGTGAAGACTATTCACATGCCATCGACTTTCTGCAATCATTACGTGTACGTGCAAATCAGATATCCATTGACGATTTGATGTATGCGTACATACTTGCAAAAGATTGGTGTAACTGGTCATGTAACCCGTATTCACCAGGTAATCTTATCCGCAGTAAAGACATTGATATTCCGACAGTGTCATACAGATTTCAGCAACTTGCAGAATATTGTGAGCAAGAGCTTGAGCGTAGAGAAGCCGAACTCCTGATATACTTTTTGCATATCAATCCAGAATTAAGCTCGCTTTTGAACAGCTCAAACGAAACTGTAAAAAGCTTAGCGCACACTCACATTCACGCAATGGTCGTTACCGCTGAATTCTTTTCATCAAAGCTTTCTAAAGCTTACTACAAGGAAATATTAGAGAACAATTCTATTCCTTATGCTGAACTACTCTAAAAACACCCCCTTACATCTTTGTTGTAAGGGGGGTTTACCATCTTAATTAATACTTAAATAAAACTAAAAAAACTCTTGACAAATAAAATATGTTTCTATAAACACACAACGTATTTCTTATAATTACACCAATTATTTTCAAACCTAAAAAAATCAATGCTATGAAAAACACTAGAAAACCAGTGCCTATGGAAGGCGGTTACTTTATTTTGACAGAAGATTGGAAGGCTGCTGGCGCACCATACCTACTCTCAGAGATTAAACCGTTTCTACCTTCTCCAAGTGCCAAGCACGCAAATGTTGGTCGTTGGGAAGATGGTCAATTCATTGTAGAGAGGCGCGTCATCGTTTGGGTCGGAAACAAATTTTCATTAGGATACTGTTTCCCTGCTCAGCTACCTAAGATTGACGAACCAATCACATATGGCGAGGCTGAAGAGATATTCGGCTGCAATTTAAGATTGTCTATAAGTGTTGATGGTACATATTGGGTAAGTCCATATGATGCAAGCTTAAACGCTCCGGCAAAAATCGAACTTACCGATGAACCTTGCGATTTCAGCGAGGCACGCCGTCGAATTGGTCCGTGTGCCTTAAACGATGTTGATGGAGAAATTCGCTGGGTTAGTGACTACGAACCTTCGGTTCATGTTGCTGCAAAATTTCCTCAACTTCCGCCCCGTGATATTGGAGCATAGAAAACAAAATCAGATTCGAACCTTTACCTTGTTGGTAAAGGTTCTTTTTTTTATAAAATTATGCAATTAAAATATTTAAAACATAAAACTATTGACAAAACGTATCAAAAACGTTATTTTAGTAAGACAAAATGAATTATTAACACCTAATTATTTACCATATGAAGAGAAAGAATTTCATCCAAGAGATTGAGACAAAACTTAACTGCACACTTGTCTCAAAGTCAGCGACCCTGTTGCACTTCAAGGCCAACACTGATGACTGTCCCTCTAATGCGGAGATGCTATCCCTTCTGCCTGAAAGCAATCGGGTAAGAAGGCAGCACAACATCCTTTTCGAGCGACCAAATCCAAAGCCTTATGAAGCTTATCTGATTTTTGTCGGCATGGAAAACATTCCTAACTACCTGACAAACACATTCGGTGGCCACAGCCCTAAACCACACATCTGGCGTCTCTACAACATGTATCTGTATGACACTGATGTACGCGGCTTTAAGCAAGAGGTTCTACCAACTGCGGAGGAAGTAAAAGTGCATATCCAAACGATATACCACATTTTAAATCCGAACAGGATTCGCGACTGCCATAAAATGAAAGTAGAGCTATTCCGCTACAATGCATCAACAGAGCTATGGGAGTGCGGAAGCAAAGACTACAAAAACGTCTTGTTTGTTAATGCTCCAAGCTACCTGAGTGAGTATTCATCAATTTACATCAATACTTACAAGAATGCCAGTCAGGGATTTAGCAGAATCTACGAGTACTATGGCAAGGATTTATGCAAACAGCACACAGATGAAGACTTCGCAAAACTCTTCTCATTGTATCCTGACGCAATTTACGATTGGTTCTATTCTGAAGACAGAACCATCGAGGATGTGGCTAAAATGTTTGCAAGCATCGAGCGATCTTACGTTCTGCGTCCGTACTTGTACTATTGCAAGGGTGAATACAACAAAATTAGGCAGATTTTCCTGATTGAGACGATGAAACTCATTCACCTCAAATCAAGACAGGAAATCTTAAGTCTTCCTAAGAGAATGCGCGATTCAATGTCTGCGTTGTGCAAGAAGAAGTTGGTGTCACCTGGTGACATTGCAAATCCTTATTTCAAGCTGATTGATGTTCTCTAACCTGCAAGAGGCCTACTGTTAAAGTAGGTCTCTTGTTTTAAAAAAAATATTGCAATTTTCAAAAAAATGAATATTATTTCCTTAGTGCATAAAAAGTATTTGTTTTTAATATGCACTTTACTTTCATTTTAATTAAATAGTTTTAACCAATAAGCTTTTAGCTTAGTTTTATGATTGTATATAATATGAAAAAAAATAATAAATTTCGCAACAATGGCAATAGTAATGCCTATTCTCTCAATTACAAATTTGATAGCATCAGCCCTGCCGGAAAAATTAGCGGTACAGCACTGGATTTAATCAAAAAATATAACGAGCTTGCAAAAGAAGCTCACGGCTCAGGAGATTATATTGAAATGGAAGTATATCGCCAATATGCTGAACATTATCGCAAAATTGTTACTGAAATTAATGAGCGCAAAAACTTTCGCCAAGACCAACCAAACAATGCAGAAAATCAGTCTGAAAATACTCAAACAACAGAATCTGATGATGCAAAAACAGCTCAAGCAGAAGTAAATGAAAATACTGAAAACACAGCAGTTGAAACGCCATCAGTTGAACCGGTTGTCCAAACGCCAATGCCTATGAAGAAAAAAACATTTAAAATTGTTGAAATTAAACCTGCATCAGAAAATTTATCTGAAAACGCTACAGCTGAAACTTCAACTTCAGAAAAACCAAAGCGCTGTATTCGTCGCAAAAAAACAGAAAGCGCTGATAATAAACCATCATCTGAAGCAATCTAGGAGATACTAATATGCATATTTTTCTGATTATGGCTATAATTATTGCCGTTTCTTGCCTTTTAGTAACATATCGCACTTTGACATCATACAGCTCATTTCCTTTATGGGCAAGAACAAGTATTTTTACATGGCTTACAATTTCTTGGTTCAGCCCTGTGATATTAAAGCTTATACGTCATTACAACCTTTTTACAGGTTTATCTTATGCCATTTTTGCTAAAACAGCATATTTCATGCTCGGCATTGTTTTTGTTTTAGTAATCTTGCTCTTAATAAGAGAGGTTATTTGGTATGCAATATATTCTATAACTAAAAATCCTAACCTAAGTCCTGATAACGTCAAACTTCTTAATCGCAACAATTTAATTACAGTCATTTTATCAGTTTTAATCTCTGTTTACAGCGTATATGAAGCTAACAAAAATCCGAACGTAATCGACATTACAATTGAAGATACTAAAATCAAAGAAGATACAAAAGTTGTTGTTGCAAGCGACCTTCATATTGATATGGCAACACCTTTATGGCGCATTAAACAAATTGTTAATTTAATAAATGAACAAAACCCTGATTATGTGTTACTTGTAGGTGACATTGTTGATGATGAACCTGCAGTATTAACAGATAAAACAGAAGAGCTAAAAAAACTCAAAGCAAAAAAAATATACCTAACTTTAGGTAACCATGAACATTATAATGAGCCAACAAAATGGTTAATTGCTTTTACACATCTTGGATTTGATGTTTTATACAACACTGGTGAAAAAATAAACGATACGGGAATTTTTGTTGCCGGTATTCCTGATATGTATTCTGTTGAACCTAACTTTGAAAAAGCAGAACATTATTCATCTGAAGGAGAATATAAAATTTTAATGTCTCACTCCCCTGCAATTGCAAAAGAATTAAAACCAAATCAATTTGATTTAACCGTATCCGGCCATACTCATGGCGGACAGATATTCCCATTCCATTTTATTGTAAAATCCGCAAATGATTTTTTGGCCGGAATGTATGAGGTTAATAATAACAAATTATACATCTCAAGAGGTGCTTCTTATTGGGGACCTCCGATGCGTATTTTTGCACCATCTGATATAACTGTTTTCAATTTTAAGGCTAAACAAAATGACTAAGAAAACTCTCATCATAGATTGTGATGGTGTATTATATCCTGCATCAATGCTTACCTTACAAGAATTTGTTGACGCAATGAAAAACACATATCGTGATGATCTAAAAGTAGATAGTAAAACACAAGCAAAAGTATCTGAACAGACAATTAGTAAACAGCGCTTAGGCATGTTTAACTATATCAATGAAATGTGCCTTGAAACAGGCTACAACTTTGATGATTTTTGCCTTAAAATGCAAGAAAAAATTAATTATGAAAAAATCAGCAGAGACGATTCTTTGTTTAAGTTATTAAAAGAAACCGCTACAAATCATAATGTTGTTATACTAACTAACAATCATATATCTCATCTTGATAAGGTATTAAACTGTCGTTTTGGAAAAAACATCCAAGAAATGCAAGATGCCGGAATCAGTTGTTATGATATAAAATCGACAATGAGAGATGGCGTTTTTTACCCTAAACAAGATCCTCAAGCATTATCTATGTTTGCTGAAAAAATTGGCGCTTCAGTTTCTGATTGCGTTCTGATTGATGACACAAAAAGAAATATCGATGCAGCAAAACATATCGGTATGCAAGCTGTGTTAATTGACGAAAATTCTTGCACATTAAAAAATTATTTAAATACTCTAAATTCATCTAACATCATATTAAAGCAAAGCAATACTCATGACAGACAGTAATTTATTGGAACAAGGATTAAACGTCGCTCAAACTTACGATGTAAGCTCAGATGAAAATTCTGTAGTACTTTATAGCATTAGCTATCAAAGCACCTCTATAAACAGAGATAAAGCAATCGAATTTATTAAAGCTAATCCTAATAAGATGTTGCTTGAACATACCGAATGTGGAGCAAAATTGGTGGAAATGGGTTTTGAGACATCTACAACATTAAATTGTGAAGATATTAAAACAATATGGGCTATTGCATCACGACGCTTTATAAACGCTGCTAAAGGAGGTATTGTCGCATTTGTGGACAATGCTCACCCTGAAAGTGTTTTTGTAAGTATAGAGCTTCCTAACATACTGCAAAACCCATATATCCATACTATCAACAATATTGATAAGCATCTATTTGCAAAACAGATACAAAAATAATTTAACCCCGCTTTAAGCGGGGTTAAAAATAAAATTAGCGTTCTAATTTTTTATATTTCATTCTGTGAGGTCTGCAAGCTTCATCACCTAAGCGACGACGCTTATCTTTTTCATACTCCTCAAAGTTACCTTCAAACCATTCAACATGACCTTCATCTTCATATGCTAAAATATGAGTAGCCAAACGGTCTAAAAACCATCTGTCGTGTGATGTAACCAATACACAACCAGGATAATTCATAATACCTTCTTCTAAAGATCTTAAAGTATCAACATCTAAATCGTTTGTAGGTTCGTCAAGCATAATAACATTTGCGCCTTTTTTAAGCATTTTTGCTAAATGAACACGGTTACGTTCACCACCTGAAAGCTGTCCTACTTTTTTCTGTTGATCAGAACCCTTAAAGTTAAACTGTCCTACATATGCACGTGATGGCATTTGTTTTTTGCCAAGTTCAATAATATCAAGACCATCAGAAATTTCTTCCCAAACATTCTTATTAGCATCTAACTCATCTCTGCTTTGATCTACATAACCTAAATCAACAGTATCACCTAATCTAATTTCCCCGGAATCAGGTTTTTCCTGACCTGTAATCATTCTAAACAATGTGGTTTTACCTGCACCGTTCGGACCAATGATACCAACAATTGCACCTTTTGGAATCTTAAATGATAAATTATCAATTAAAACTCTATCGCCAAAAGATTTACTGATATTGTTAGCTTCAATTACTAAATCACCAAGTCTATCAGTCATAGGTATATTGATGTATGCGTGTGTAATTTTATCTTTTGTTGCTTGAGATAAAAGTTCATCATAAGCATTAATACGAGCCTTAGATTTTGCCTGACGAGCCTTAGGATTCTTTTGTATCCACTCTAATTCATTTGCCAATGTTTTTTGACGTGCTGTTTCTTCTCTTGCTTCCTGTTCTAAACGTTTTTGTTTTTGCTCAAGCCAAGAAGAATAGTTTCCTTCATATGGAATACCCTGTCCTCTATCAAGTTCCAAAATCCAACCTGTAACATTATCTAAGAAATATCTATCGTGTGTAACCATAACAACAGTACCTTTATATTCTTTCAAATGTTGTTCAAGCCATGCAACCGATTCGGCATCTAAATGGTTTGTAGGCTCATCTAAAAGTAACATATCAGGTTTTTGCAATAACAAGCGGCAAAGAGCAACTCGTCGCTTTTCACCACCTGAAAGTTTTGTAACATCAGCATCTGCAGGAGGACAACGCAAAGCATCCATTGCAATTTGTATGGTTCTTTCAAAATCCCATCCGTTACAAGCATCTATTTTTTCTTGAAGCTCTGCTTGCTTTTCAATTAAAGCATTCATTTCTTCATCGCTCATCGGTTCTGCAAATTTTGCTGAAACTGTTTCAAATTCTTGAAGCATATCTCTAATTTCGCCTAACCCGTCCATAACGTTTTCCATAACGTTTTTAGAAGGGTCTAATTTAGGCTCTTGTTCTAAATAACCAACTTTTACTCCATCGGCGGCCCAGGCTTCACCATTAAATTCTTTATCTACACCTGCCATTATTTTCAAAAGTGTAGATTTACCAGCACCGTTAACACCTAAAACACCAATTTTTGCTCCCGGTAAAAAAGAAAGTGTTATACCCTTAAAAAGTTCTTTACCACCAGGAAAAACCTTGGTTAAATTTTGCATTACAAATACATACTGATAAGCTGCCATCAGTTATTTCTCCTAAATTAATTAAATATTATAATAAACCATGTCTCATTTTATGTTCGCGCAAAGCTTTTTGCAAAGCCGGATTATTTTGATTTTTACTCTTTTTTGCATTATACATATCCATATATTTTTGGCGAGCATTATTATCTCTTTGATAAATCAAAGTAGGATCATATTCATTACGCGGTTCAATAATAGTACCGTCAGGCATTTTAATTGAGCCATCTCCATATAAAACCATCTTAAAAATTTTCTGTTTATCAAAATCTGCTGCTAAAGCATCACAATTATAAAAATCTTCTTGCACTTTTTGTATAAAAGAAATGGCTTTTTGCTCATTATAAACATTCATACCTGTCAATTGATCTAAATCAGATTTTGCTTTTGAAATCAAAATTGCTCTGGCAAGCATTTCGAATGTATGATATTTTGATGCATCACACGCAAGACCTTGACCGGATATGCTGCCAAGAGCCCTCATCTCTTCAATATAGCTTACACTTTGTGCTTTTACGTTATTTATCAACAAGAAAAAACAAAGCATAACCAAAACTATTTTTTTCATATTATCTCCGCATAAATACACTTATTACTGTAGGTTGCATTATACACAACGTAAGTAAAAAAGCAACTAATATTAAAAAAAAATCAAATAAATCTAAAATTTAGGTTGACATTTGTTTTAATTTATCATAAGTTGCGCACAACTGAAATGAAAAGGAACATAAAAAAATGAAATGCTATAGCTCTTTAAGATCAAAAAAAGTTCGTGATAAAGACTGCCAGATTGTTCGTCGTAAGGGTCGTGTTTACGTTATTAACAAAAAGAACCCTAAACTCAAATGTCGTCAGGGCTAATCTGAACTAAATAAGATTAATTCAAAACTCCGACTGTGCTTACGTCGGAGTTTTCATTTATATGTATTATGAAAAAATAAAGGGGCTTAAGCCCCCTTATTTTTAAGATATTGTTGATTACATAGCTTTCAAAATATATTCGCTAAACTTTAATGCAAAGAACGCTGGATCTGAAACAGCTTCTCCCTCTGCAATTTTAGCTTGATCCAACACTAAACGAGCTACATCTTCAAGTTCCGCTTTATTCTTCTCATCAATTATCATTTCTGATAATTTTATAATAAGAGGATGATAAGGGTTTATCTCCAATATTCTGGTACTTGCAAAAGTTGTTTGTTGTTGATGGTTGCGCATTAATCTTTCTAAATGGATACTCATTTGTCCGTCTGCAACATTAAGTGCTGCTGGAGATTTTGTAAGCTTTTCTGTAACAACAACTTTACCAACTTCATTAATAAACATCTTGCTCATTAAACCCACCAATTTTTCCAAATCGCCGTCTAAAGCACGTTTATCTTTTCTTGCAATATTTAAATCTATATCAGCTTTAGAAATGTGCTTAATGGAAAATGTTTTATATGTTGTTAATGTTTGTGTCCAAAACTCATCTATAGGATCTGTTAATAACAAAACTTCGATTCCGTTTTCTTTAAAAATCTCTAATTGAGGATTGTTAGAAAGTGTCGGCACATCATCACCCGTAACATAGTAAATAGTTTTTTGATCAGGCTTAGCTCTTGATATATATTCATCTAGAGATGTTAATTTATCATTAGAAAATGTGCTTGAAAACAATGCCAACGAAGCAACTTCTTCTCTATTGGAAAAATCTTCATAAATACCTTCCTTAAATGCAATACCAAACGCTTTCCAAAACTTCAAATAATCTTCGTAATCTTTTGTACGTTTTTTTAGCTCTTTCAAAATTCGAGATACAGTTCCTTGTCTGATTTTTGTAAGCAAAGAACTCTGTTGTAACATTTCTCTTGAAATATTAAGCGGTAAATCTGAACTATCTATAACACCTTTAACAAAGCGCATATATGCCGGCATTAATCCTTCTACTTTATCAGATATAAAAACCTTATTTACATAGAGTTTTAAGCTTTGCTGTCTATCTGGTTGAAACAAATCATAAGGAGCCGTTGAAGGAACATATAACAAGGCATTATATTCAATACTTCCCTCTGCCTTAAAATGAAGTGTCAACCATGGATCATCAAAATTTTTAGATATATGATGATAGAAGTCTTTATACTGCTCATCAGTAATTTCAGCTTTGTTTCTGGTCCACAATGCAGCCGCATTATTAACTGTTTCTTCTCCATATTCTCCTAAATCAAGTACAATAGGATATTCTACATGGTCAGAATATGTTCGTATAATATGTCTTAAATAAATTGTATCGACATAATCTTTAGCATCTTCTTTCAAAAACAGTTTTATGTCTGTACCGTTTGTTTCTTTTTGAACCTCAGAAATTTCATAACCGCCTAATCCGTCAGAAGTCCATTTCCATGCGTTATCTTCGCCAGCTTTTTTAGTAACAATTTCAACTTTTGAAGCCACCATAAAAGCTGAATAGAAACCCACACCGAATTGTCCGATTAAATCGACCACAGAACCATTATCTTTAACATTATTTACAAAATCTGCAGTACCTGATTTTGCAATTGTACCTATATGATTTATTAAATCATCTTTATTCATACCGATACCATTATCGGAAATAATCAAAGATTGTTCTTTTTCATTAGGGGTAATAACAATTCTTAATTGTCCGGAATATTTTGCCACATTCGGATTTGTTAACGACCAATATCTTAACTTATCACAAGCATCACTTGCATTAGAAACCAATTCTCTTAAAAATATATGCTTTTCCGAATATAGCGAATTAATGACAATATCTAAAAGTTTTGTAACTTCGGTTTGAAATTCTCTTTTTTCACTCATTTTAAACTCCTAAAAATTTTATCATGATTGTTATATGGGTATAAAAAATCCACTTCGCAAGAGCTATATATAAATTTTACTTGCTTTTATTTTTAAAAAAGCTAATGATAGTTCTTGATTTTAATATTAATCATTTTAGGAGATAATTTATGCCTTCAGTTGTAAATGATAGCTGTATAAAATGCAAAATCTGTGCAAGTGTATGCCCAGTTGATGCTTTTCACGAATGTGATACACAGTTAGTTGTCAACCCAGACATATGTATTGATTGTGGCGTTTGTATTGCTGAATGCCCACAAAGCGCTATTGCAAATGATGCAGATGCTGATGAAAAATTTGTAAAATTCAATGCTGAGCAAGCACAAATTTGCCCAGGCGCAAACGAATAATTTGCTGTATATTCTATAAAAAAGCGGAGTTAAAACTCCGCTTTTTTATAACATTAATAAGATGCATGCTTATTTATTGATACATTCAGCAATCTCTCGATTGTATTTGGTAAGTCTTCTTCTTGTTTAGATTCTATAATACCAATAATGTCGTGTTCTTTAGGTGTCAGATCCTGATTAATACCTATTGAAGAATAATACTTATCACCATATTCAAAGAAGCTTTTAGCTTTAGCAACTTCACCTTGTGAATAATAATATTGTGATAATTGAATATGAGCATTAGCTACTTGATGAGGATAAATATCGTCATCAGCAATATTTATAACATTTTGATAAGCCCAAATAGCCTTACTGTCACTAGCTGTTTTAGTGTACATATCAGCCACCCTACTCCACGCATTTACGTTTTTAGGAGAAAGCTCAATAGCTAATTCAAAAGCGCCTGTAGCTAAAGTTTTATCATTTAAGCTAGCCAATGTACCAAATGTACACGCATAGTTTGAAGCTTCCATAAATGCAATTTCACGTTTTTGAATAACTCGCATACTATGACCTTTGTCAACATTGCTATTCATCAAATTTTCCAGCAGGACCAAACAATCTGAAGCATCACCTAATGCTAAATTATATAAAGCATCATCAACAGTAGGTAAATATGCAATATCCGGTAAGTTTGCAAACTTTCCGTTGTTGCATAAAGAAATAAAGTTTTTCATAGCATCAATAAGTTGAATAATATCTTCTTCTGTTGCATTATCGCCACATCTAACCTTAATTGTTTGCGCAATTTTACCGGAATCAATATATCTTCCAAACATATTCAATATTAAACCGGTTAAAGAATCTAAGGTTCTATATGATGGTTCATATTTAAAAGATGCAATACCTGCAGAAACTTCATCTAACTCTACTACTCTAGCATTTTTCCAATCAAAATTACGTTTCTCACCTCTTGAGGGCCTTTTCCTTGTTTTAGTACCTTCTAGCATTTTAGACTTTTGATAAAGCTTTTGTGGTTGTGAAGCTTTTTTGGCATTTTCGAGTCTGCGCTCTTCCTCTTTTTGTTGTTTAATTTCAATTTCATGACGTCTTTTGTTTTCTTCCTCTTTACGAGAATCCTCTTCTTCTTTTAACTTGATTTGTCTTGATCTTTCTAATTCTTCCTCAAGTTCTTTTTCTTTTTTCTTTTCATTTTCTAAATCATTCTTTAATGTAACGGTTGTTTTAGACGAAGCATGATGCATCGAAGAAGATAAATCGTTTTTAAGAAACGACAATAAAGATTTTATGTATAGAATTATTACTAAAAATAAGAATAAAACAAATGCTAACAGCAGTAATATTATTGAAACAACGCGTAAATTATCTGTTCCGGAAAAATGTCTTTGAAAAAATCCGGCCATACCGTTTAAATTTTGTGTGATAGACAAACCTAAACGGGTAGATATTATGTAGAGCGCTATATTCTTAAATATCAAAACGTCCTCTCTGTTAACTGTTTTAAGAATAGTTCTATTATTTATAAACCTAATTCATTAAAAATATATTACTTATTGTCTAAAAGCCTATTTATTTCTTCAACTTGTTTTTCTATTAATGCACATAATTCTAAATCTTGATACACCTTTGCACTATCTAATGCTGAACATAAGTTTTCTTTAGCTTTTTCCAATTGTCCTGAATGTTTATATATCAAAGCTAAATTTGTATAATCTGTTGCTGCTGCAGAATATCTTTCATTGCACTGTTCCAAAAGCAATGATTTTTTATATAAAGCTGTTGCTCTGCCATAATCTTTAAGTTTTACATAAATAAGCCCCAATAAAGAATAAACATTTGCTATATGAAAGCATGTAGAATTTTTTTCATAAACTTTTATAATCTCTCTACATATATTTTCGGCAATATCATATTTTTCGAGTGAAAAAGCAGATTGGGCTGCCATAAACGCAACATCTTGATAGCCTGAATAATTTTTTGTTTTCAAATATAAATTCATTGATATGTTTGCATTATCATATGCTAAATCATATTTTTTTAGCTGATAATTTACCATTGCAAGCAATTCATAAGAAAAAGATTCTCCTCTTAAATTTTTATTCTTTTTATGAATCTGCAAAGCCTTATCAGCATATTTCAATGATTTCGAACATTTTTTTTGCAACAAACTCATCAATGATTGCTGATTAATAACTTCTGCTTCTTTAACATACAGTTTGTTTTTATGAAAAACCTTCACAGTATCATCAAATAACTCTTTTGCTTCTTCAAAACGATCTTGAGCAATTAAAAGCATCGCCTTTAATGATTTAACCTCTGCACATCTTATAACATCATCAACTGACAAGTATATCTTCTCAGCGGATTCGTACATCACATATGACAAATCAAAAACAGCACTTATACGATAAATTTCACCTAACATCATATAAGCCGAAGCTTCTTCATAAAACATATTATATTTTTTAAATATTTTAATTATAAGCATAACTTTTTTGCTGGCAGATAACATATCTGAATCAAGCATATCTATTCTGGCTTCGAGCAAAAGCATCAATATTTTTTGCACTTTAGAAACTTTGTAAGCGTGCAGTTTTTCAAGAGTTTTTCTTAATTTTAAATAATCAAATTCTTTATCATATATAAAAGCCAACACCAAATTAGCTAAAGCATTATCAGTATGTTGTTTAACATAGTTTTGTAAAAAGCTTTTCCCTTTTTTTATATCAAAGCAAGACATCAGAAAATAAGCTAAAACTGCATTTTTAGTTAAAACATAATCAATTAACACATCAAATTTTTCCGAATTAATTGCTTTAATCAAAATTTCTTGTTGTTTTTTTGCTGCTGAAAAAACTAAATCAGCAACATCTAATATCAATGCACCGGAAAAAATTCCATCTTTAGCTTGAATTGAACAATATTGGGCAATTTTGCGCAACACATAGGACCTAAAAAAACGTTTACGCAAGCGATACCTAAACACAATTAAGCTAATAACAACAAAAATTATTATAAATATGATACCAAATTCAAAATATTTCATAAAACATTTACACTAAATTAGTTTTTTCACTTTTATAATTATACAAATTAAAAATATAATTGCAAAAGGATTTTATAAAATGGCTATTACAAAATTATCATCTAACCAGCTATACAGAAAATGCGACCCTTCAAAATTTGATTTCAACTCAACAGCCGATTTAGAAGAAAGACTATCTGCTTTAGGACAAGACCGTGCAATAAGCGCTGTTGAACTGGGTATTAACATCAAATCTAAAGGTTACAATCTATTTTGCTTTGGTCCGGAAGGAACCGGCAAAATGAGTTTGGTTAAACGAATTTTAGAAAAAGAAGCCGTTTTACGTCCTACACCTACAGATTGGGCATATGTTTATAATTTTGATGAGCCTCATAAACCTATAGCCATTTCGTTTTCCGCAGGTACCGCAACAAAATTTGCCGATGAAGTTGACGATTTAATTGATGAATTTAAAAACTGCATTCCATCAATTACTGACAGCGAAGAATATAAGGCTGCACTTGAAATAATCAAACAAAAATACAAAAGCAAAAAAGAGGACTATATCAAAATATTGCAAAAAAAGGCTCGCGGAAAAAGCGTATCATTGTTGCACATGCCTGTAGGTTTGGTTGTCGCACCTGTTAAAGATGGCGAAGTATTAAGTCCGGAAGCATTTGAACAATTATCTCCTGAAGATAAGCAAAAAATCACTGAAGACTTAAATGCTATGCAAGCAGAAATTGAAAATACATCTCAAGAAATACCTCAATGGGAAGAAAAACAACGTGATGAAATCGATCGTTTAAGAGAAAAACTGGTAAAAAATCTTATCAGCAAACCAATTGATAGGTTAAAACAAGAATATAAGCAATTTAAAGGTGCCGTTGAGTTCTTAAAATCAGTACAAAGATACATCTTAGACTATTTAGATGAATTTATGCCAAATCAGCAACCTGCAAATTTATCTGCTGAAGACGATCCTTTAAGCCAATTGTTAAGTCGCATGAACAAAAACGAAGAAGATAAATTTGCAAAATTCAAGGTCAATGTAATTATCAAACACACCCCTGATGCAGGCGCGCCAATTGTTTTACTTGATCACCCTACACAAGGAAACTTAGTCGGAAAAGTTGAAAGAGTTCAACAGTATGGTGCATTATTAACCGACTTCACACTTATTAAAGCAGGAGCTTTACATCAGGCAAATGGCGGTTTTTTACTTATTGATGCAAGAAAATTATTAATTCAACCATATGCGTGGGATTCTTTAAAAAGAGCTTTAGCATCTAAATGCATCAAAATTGAATCTCCTAGTGATGAAACAAGCTTCACCACAATTTCTCTTGATCCGGAACCGATTCCTTTAGACATCAAAGTAATTTTAACCGGAGACGAAGATCTTTACGATTTGTTGGCAGAAAGAGATCCAGACTTTTCTGATTATTTCAAAGTTGTTGCCGACTTTGGTATTGTAATGGATAGAACTGATGAAAACGAAATTGAATACGCAAAATTAATAGGTTCATTATCTAAAAAGAAAAAAATTCGTTCATTAAATAAGCAAGCCGTAGCAAAAGTTATTGAATATTCTTCTCGTTTGGCAGACGATTCTGAAAAATTAACAGCCCACATTGCCTCTATAGGAGATTTATTACGTGAAGCAGATTATTGGGCCAGAAAATCTAATGCAAAACAAATAGGAAAAAATCATATCATTCAAGCTATTGCTCAACAAATTTACAGAAGCGACAGAGTAAATAAAGCTATGCTTGAACAAATTGATAAAGGTACCATTTTAATGGATGTGGTTGGAGAAAGGGTCGGCCAAATTAACGGCTTGGTTGTATACAATTTCTCTCGTAACTCTTTTGGTAAACCGGCCCGTATTACAACGCAAGTACGCATGGGTAAAGGAGAATTTGTAAATATCGAAAGAGAAATTGAAATGAGCGGACCAATACATACAAAAGGTGTACTCATATTACAATCATTGTTATCAAACCGATTCGCAAAGCGTAAACCTTTATCTCTTTCCGCTTCAATTGTTTTTGAACAATCGTATGGTGGTGTTGATGGTGACAGTGCTTCTTCTACAGAATATTACTGTTTACTTTCAGCAATTTCCGAACTACCGATAAAACAAAGCATTGCTGTTACCGGATCTATCAACCAATTCGGTGAAGTTCAGCCTATCGGTGGTGTAAATGAAAAAATAGAAGGCTTTTATGAAGTTTGCAAATATAACGGATTAACAGGCGATCAAGGCGTTATCATTCCGAGAACAAACGTTAGCAATTTAATGCTCAAAGAAGAAATAATTGAAATGGTTGAGAACAATATGTTCCATATTTATGCTGTTGATACTGTTGATGATGGTATAGAAATATTAACAGGTGTTCCTGCAGGTGTTCCGGATAAAAACGGTAAATATCCTAAAGGAACCGTAAACTACTTAGTTTCAGAAAGTTTAGATGAATATTATAAAAACTATGTTCACTATGCAAAAGAAACTCAAGGATGCCTTGGAAAATAAAAATTAAACAACATTTGTAAAAATTTTGTTACATTTTATTGACACGGTTTTGTTTTTATGATATATTACAACTATAAATAAAATTTGGCTAAAGGAGAATAGTCATGGTTAACAACGTTACATTAAAGAAAGCACAAAACTTACGCCGTAAGTCTATGCTTGTTGGTATGCGCTTTATACAAGAAAAGGTTTCTGTAACTAAGGCTGCTGAAAATGCTAACGCGTCTACTAACTATTCAAAAGCCAATACCAATGACAGACCATCATAGCAAAACTTCTATACAATTTTACCGCCGATATAAAATCGGCGGTATTTTTTTTATGTTAAATCCCTTAGTTATTAACACAATCGAACTTTCTTAATACATGTTACAAAAATGTTACATTATTGTTTCTACCTACATTAAACTTGAAAATAATAATAGATTATGATAACATTAGGCCAAATATTTAAATATCATCCTAGGAGAATTGTTATGAAAAAAATTGGTTTAGTGTGTATGTTGGTAACAACATTCTATGCCTATTCAACACAAGCTAGGGTTTGCTTGTTAGGAGACCCTAATTGTAATAGCGGGATATCTGTTGATTCGGCTCAAAAATGTGAGGATTACTTAAGTAAAAACCCTAAGTGGATACATGAAAGCGATACTTGCAA
>JAZKXV010000034.1:0-21444 GCA_045611785.1 Alphaproteobacteria bacterium | reverse complement strand
GGTAGATAAGAATGCTGATGTCATTATCGCTAAGTATAATAGTGGTGATGAGAGAGTGAAGATGCTTATAGAGGCTCTTTTTATATTCCTCTATATCTAACGATTCGACGCTGACTTTTTAGTCAGCGTCGTTTTATATTTAAATACTTTATCTAAAGTGTTGACTAGATTTTATAAAAATAGTAGCTTATTACAAAATATATTATAATAACTTATTTGGTGAATAGATTTAGGCTAATAAGAAAGAAAATCATGATAGATATTTTATTGAAATTTGCAAAAAAAGCAGGTCAGGAAATTAAAAAGAACACTAAAAATATTGAAAAAATATGTAATAAAGACGATTCGCTAGCATCTATAGTAACAAAAACAGATATTATGATTTCTGATTTGTTTACAAAAACTATTGAAAAAAATTTTTCAAATCTAAACTATATGATTATTGATGAAGAAAAAATTTCAAAATATGGTAACAGTGTATTCGATGTAGTGAAAAAAACTGAATATCAATTTGTAATTGATCCAATTGATGGTACTATTCAATATGCAAACCAACATCCATTATATGGAATTAGTATAGGTGTATATAAAAATGCTAAACCATATATGGGAATTTTATATCTACCAGAGTTATCACAATTAATATATTTTGATAGTAAGAAAGCTTATAAATTACACAATGCATTTAAGAAAAACCAAATTAAAAACGAGATTTTACCTCAAAACAGTTCTCAAAATCCTATAATTTTTGCGCATAATTGGGCGTGGGAGGTGACAGAAAGATTTTCATTCGATAAAGGTCTTTTGTTTAATTATTTTTCTGCAGTATCTCAAAGCTATTATACTCTCACTGGACAGGCAAAAGCATATTGTCTTCATTTAAGACTATGGGATATTGCGGGTACAATCCCTATAGCTTATTATTTAGGTATGAAAATTTTTGAATACGGTAGTTCTAAAATCTATGATGAAATATCAGATCAATATTTTACATCTGATTTACATACTCAAAAACATTGTGTACTATGTTATCCAGCAGATTATAATGATATTTGTGAAATTGTTTCGCCAAGAGATTATAAAATATAATAAACTTCTTTAAGTAGATAAATATTAAAAAAATCAGGTACACAAAAACGTACCTGAGTTTTTTGTTAAGCAGTTTAGATTATTTAGGAGCCTTATATTTTAGAAACGGCAATACTTTTGCAATAGGGGCAAAAATACTTTTTTTATTCATTGCAAGTGCATATTCAACGTATTCCGGATAGTGTGATAAATGGTTTTCTTCAGTTCTGGCTCTTGCATAGTAAATTATATTGACTCCGAACAACAAAATGGTGCCTTTAATAGCTAACGCCGGATTTTCATTAAAAGCTAAAAATGGCATTGAAATTAACCACCAAGAGATGTTTTTAAACACATAAGCAGGATGTTTTGTAAAGCGATATGGTCCTGATGTTATTAAACCTCTATATGTTAAATTTGAAAATCTGATACCAAGAGCTATAGTTGATAAACTATAAATTAGTTCGCATGTTAAAATCAAAATCGTCCATACATAAAACCATGCAGAATTAGCAAAAACATTCTGCCAATAAATTCCCGTGCCATAATCTAAATAATAACGACCAAATAAATCACTATAAAAAGGCCAATAACAAGCTATAGCAACAAACCAACCGAAAAATGTGGGCTCGCTTGAGCGTATATGTGTGTTGAATATGTTTAAGGTCATTATATATCCGACAGCTGCCACGGCTAAATCTATAAAGAAGATAAATTCTTCGGCATAACTGAATATATCTTGTGGTTGTTGAAACATTAAGCTGAAATCTGCTTGCATAAACCAAGATAACCTAAAGTCAAAATATGGAAGCATTAAGGCTAAATAAAAGAATTTTACACCCCAACCGCGAAACAGTTCTATAATATCTTCTTTGCAAGCATCTTCACGATGAGTTAGTAACCATCGTCCTAATTGCCAATAAGCATCATCTGTTTTTTTGCTTATCATATCTTCTATAGCAAAATATAAAACCGCTAATATGCATAACAGCCACCAATAATTTTTTAGCACCATAAAATAAGTGGTGTATAAATTATCATTATATACAGGAAATAACCAATAAAAAAAGCTGACTATTATCCATATGGAAAACAACGCAAACAACCTTGTAAGGCATCTTTTTACATTAAAAGATCTTTTAATACTAATGTTTGCTATCGGATTATTTTTGCGTCCGAAAATAATTTCCATTGCAATAATACTTAAAGTGAAAACGGCAATAAAAATTAAAATATTGCATATTGAAGAGCTGACCAGACTATAATATTTTATAAAACATAGCGCTAAAAAAGCTAGTACAAAGCCTGATAAATTAATTAAAAAAGAGCTTTCAGAAGCTGGAATTTCATTTCCATTTTTGTTATTAAAAGGAACATAGTCATTAGGGTACAAATGATTCTTTTTCATTTTTAAGCCTTACAATTGTTTAATTTATATATAGTAATTATGTCGATAGTAGATAAAAACTTATTTATTTACAAGAAGATTGTTTAAATTTTTAGTCCGCTTTGTTGGTTTTGGAAAATAAAACCCCACATGCGTATGTGGGGTAGCTGTTATCTTGCCCTTGTTTCTTTTACTTTTTTACTAAAATATGGGTTGTAGTACGGTAATTTTTTTGTGCATACAAGAGCATGAGAAACTAGTCGAAGATAATTTTGTTCTTGTTTTATAATATCTGCGGATATCGGACGCTTCATCGGGCGATAAGAATCATGCGGAACATCGTCATATTTATAATTAAGTTTATGCATAATTGTTTTGGTATCGCTTTGTTCATTATTATACCATGAATATTTTGCCAGTAATATGCGGTTTATGTGATGCGGATTATTTGCGACCGCATCGGCAATGAATTCTCTATTAAATTGCAAATATCCCTCTACAAATTTTTTGTTAAAATTTGCGTTCATCGCTCTCATTTCTACTGTGTGTTCAGGCATAATGTTTAGTGTTTTGTATTTATTTCCAAAAGATACCATTTCTTGGAGCTCTGCTTTACTTTCGCACATTTCAACCATAAGAGCTAAAAAAGGATAATCTCTTTTGCTTTGTGAGCTTAAATTACGACTTATATAGGTTGCATATAATAAATTGTTATTTTGACGTTCAGGAGCGGCAAATGTTCCAATAATTTCTTCTTCATGCATAATCATGCGTTTTATTAAACGTTTATATGCGTCTAAGTCCAGATTTTTTGCTGATAAATGTTGATGTAGTGAACAGTGTTTGTTAACGTGACCTTTATCAAAAGCATCAATTATTTGCAAACAAGTCTTTTCATCATTTTTATCGAACATAATACGACTTGCAAACTCAACAGGAGATAATCCGTTGTGAGAAGCCAAGCTTTCATCTCGCATAATTACGCCGGCGGCAGTTTTATCTGTATAAACGTTAGGGTTTTCGTTTGAAAAATAAAACTTATTCCATTTGTTTTTTTCTTTTAAGAATTCGGCTAATACTTCATAGTTTCCTAAATGTTCCGGAACATAAAATTCTAGTTCAAAACCGTTTGGCCAATAGTCAGGCGGAGTTCTGGAAACGCTTAAATCTTCTAACTGAAACAGATTTTTGTGTTCAGCCGTAAAAGATTTGCTTTGTTGGAAAAAGGCTACGCTTAAATGGTTGCGCAAACTGTGCAATTTCTTTATTGCTTTTTTTCTGTCTTCAAAGGTGTATCCAGGTTTGTAAGCATATTGTTGAGCAATATTATTGCGTAAATATGTATCAACAGCTTTTTGTGTAGACATATAAGAATTGTCTGCATTGATAACATTATCCCAATTATCTCTTAAAAAGATCATTATATCCTTAGCAACCATCAGTCCTTGTTTACAAGAGTAAGGCATATTAGCTTTTACTGGCCAATAACCGAATTCTGAAGTATGGTCTTGTTGTGAGCAAAAATTATAAATAAAAGGTCTTAACTCAAAACCAAAAGTTCTAATACCATCTATGGTTTGTTTTAGTTTTCCATCTGTAGTTTTAACATATTGTTTTACCCCTATTTGAGCAACCTCAGGTTTATCGACATCATATTTATCCAACCATAATATAACGTCGTTTGCAAAATTTTTAAAATTGTTTTTAGCGTTGTTTCCGTAATTTAGAGTAAAATATTCTGTTGCATAAGCAAAAGGAGCAATCATATTATCAATGTGCCAATCATAATAAAATTGCTTAAACTGCTTTTTTTTAATCATTGTGAAGTATTCGCCGAATGATTTGTTAACTTCTGCTATCAGATTATCAATATTAGTCATTTTATTCCTCTATAATTATTTTAATTAAACGCATAAGTAGAAATGTGTGGAGCTTAAACCTCTAAGCACCCACATTTCTATTATAAACAAACCAAAATACTCAGAGGATAATACTCAAGAAGCTGATAAAATAGATAAAGTAAGCAACACAAAAACTGCCGTAAACAGCAACAGCATTAAAAGTTAATATATTTTGACTCTTTGTATTACTCATAAAATCTCACATTAAAAATCTGTGTATAGCCTATAATTATAAAAATTGCGTGTCAACATATTTTAACATAATCTTATAAATTTTTATTTGCTTCCTGATTTAATTGACAAGGCTGTTTTTTTTATATAGCTTTTCATTAATTTTGAATTTGTTTAATGAAGAGATATAAAATATGAAAAAAATTGCATTTCAGGGTGTATATGGAGCATATTCTCACATAGCGTGTACAAAAATTTTTGAAAATGAAGAATATATTGAATGTGATACGTTTGATAAGGCTATGGAATTGGTAAATACTGATAATGCTGATTATGCGGTTATTCCGGTTGAAAATTCAAATGCGGGCAGGGTTAACGATGTGCATTTTTTATTGCCGCAAACCAATTTAATTATTCAGGAAGAATATTTTCTAAGGGTTGAACATCAGCTTATCGGCTTAAAAGGTGCAAAACTTTCTGATATACAAGAGGTATTTTCGCATCCTCAAGCTTTGACACAGTGTTCAACATTTTTAAAACAAAGCAAAATCAAACCGATAGTGTTTATTGATACGGCTAAAAGTTGTGAGCAAATTGTAAGTTTAAATAGTCAAAATAAAGGGGCTATAGCTTCTAAATTAGCTGCAGAAATTTATAATTTAGAAATAATTAAATCTAATATTGAAACGGATTTAAGCAATACAACACGCTTTTTGGTTATGAGTAAGAACAATATTATGCCCGAAGATGATGGAGATGATTTTATAACATCTTTATTTTTTGAGGTAAAAAATATTCCTTCCGCATTGTATAAATCTTTAGGCGGTTTTGCTACCAATGGCATAAATTTAAATAAAATAGAGAGCTATGTTGTGGGCGGCAACTTTATTTCTGCACAGTTTTATGTTGAAATTGAAGCGCATCCCTTATCTGAAGCTTATGACAAAGCACTGCAAGAATTAAAACATTATGCTCAAGCTATTAAATGGTTGGGAACGTATAAAAAACAAAAAAAGTAAGCTGTAATAATAAAAAAACTAACAGCGCTATACTGTTAGTTTTTTTATTGTCAATTTAACAAATTTATTTTGCTCTTGGATCCTGCTGTTTAATTACGGGATTGAGATATCTGCTTAAATTGAGAGTTGAGCATTCTATTTTTTCTTTGAAATCATGTTCAAAGTCTTTGCGTGTATATCCGATTAAGTAACCTTCTTGAGATTTTTTATCAACTATATTGCCAATTACGGCATATTTTTTTTCAATGAAACTATTAATATATTTTTCAGCGCCGTTAATAAACTCATTAGGGTTGCTTTTATACATATTTTGTAACACATTCAAAAATCCTAAGCGCACAACAGAAAAAGCTTCTTTTTGAACAATTTGTGCCGTAGAGCTTTGTTGGTGTTTATAATAACCGTATGCATTGTCTTTTAATCCGGTAATTTTAGCATCCTTAAATAAGAACATCGCCAAGGTAGGGAAATCTTCGCATACGTTCATTTCTTTAGGATATTCGGGATACATTTTTGC
Source organism: Alphaproteobacteria bacterium (assembly GCA_045611785.1). Lineage (GTDB taxonomy): Bacteria > Pseudomonadota > Alphaproteobacteria > RF32 > CAG-239 > JAFTYO01. The sequence goes on along the minus strand of JAZKXV010000034.1, from coordinate 15,381 downwards.
ATAACGTTTTGCAGAAAATATTTGAATATTTTAATGTATTGTGGTGCTTAAAACTAAGTTTGAAAAACAATAAATTGTAATTATGGGCAATCTACCAGTGTTTTTTGCCAAAAAAACTTGATTTTAGACGTTCTTTCTGATAATATAAATTTATCGGCGCTAACAACCTACTGAAAAGGGAAATATTATGGATGACGAATTAAGTAAAGCTCTAGATAATATACAACAAGGATTTGACAATATAGCAGAGCAACGTAGAAAAAGAGAAGAAGAATATAGAGCACAACAGCAGGCTCAAAAAGATGAAATGCAAAAACGCCAAGAAGAAGAAAGGGCGTTTGAGGCAGCTGTCATAAAAAATAAAATCGAAGAAGTAAAAGAAATGCTTGCAAAACATCCGGAAATGCAAAAAAGAATAGCTGTGATATATGGTATTCCCAGTCTTGAAATGGCACAAGTTCTAATTGAAGATATTAAGAAAACCGATCCCAAAGATTATAAATTAGGTTATATCATTGCAAACGGTATAAGCTCTCATCCTGAAGATGCATTAAAATGGGATAAGTTAGCACAAGAATATGGTGTTTCTTATAAATTTTCTACAACTAATGTTGACGTACTTAAAAAAGTTGTTGAAGCAGGGTTTAGTCCTCAATGTTTTGATTTTGAGAGCGTTGCAAATCAATATTATAAAGCTAAAAACGGCTATAGCGCAGAATATTTAGTAAGAAATACTTATTATGGCGCTGAGTATGATACCAAATGGTTTAATGCAAAGCCTGAAGAAGCCGCTAAGTTGAAAGCAGATTTAATTTCCGCACTTGCTATAGGATATCAGTGTGATTTACATAAGAGGGATAGCAAGTCTTATATGTTTGTACAAGAATTAATTGAGGAAAAATTTAGAGAACAACAAAAAACTAATGAAGCTGGTGTATATAGGAGTCCCGAAGAACATTTCTATGACCATGAAAGCGGGGAATGTAGATTATATTTGGAAGATATGCAATATATTATACCTAAGGGTAAAGATGAGTTTAGTGCACTGGCGCATAGGAACGATTTGTATAGTATCAAGTTATCTCACAAAGTGGTGGAGGGTGTTGTTAAAGATGGCCGCTTTACCGGAAGAGTTGGCAATATGTATTATCGAGATGGTAAACAGGTTTCTGCAGAAGCATATAAGGCGATGGGGCGCATTGAAGAGCGCCGTCAAAAAAGACAGAAAGATCTTGAAGAAAAAGAAATGCCTAAAATATTTAAAGACATTAAAAAAGTTGGCATTGAGTTAGATAGCAAAATTTTAAATGCTTTTGCTAAAAAGATACCTGCCAGAAGAGGAAAATAAGGCTTAATAGATGTTTTGTTTTAGGAAATAAGTTATGCAAAAGACAGAAAAAGTTTATCTTGAATATTTACCTGAGTTTGAAGCATATGGTATTAAAAAGGAAGCGATTTTTGTTCTAAAAGAAAAAGAGGTTATTCCTGAAATATTGTTACCTGAAAATGTGCAAAAAAAGTGCTCACAAGCTTCACCGACAATAGGTTTTCTTTTAGGACAAGATACTTCTGAAACAGGAGATGAATATTATACAATCGGTAAAAGCTACTTGCAGGCAATTTCAAATTCTGATTCTAAAATACGCTTTTTAGATTATGATAATGCGTATCAGCAAATGAAAAATTGCGATGGAGCTATTTTGCCGGGAGGAGCTTTTGATAATCCAGAAAGTTTTTATATTGATGGAAAAACTCTAGGAGATGAAGTTGGCAGACGCTTTTTTGCATATAGAGCGGTTATTGCAGAGGCTCATCATAGTAAGAAGCCCATGCTCGGAATTTGTGCCGGAGCTCAGATGATTGGAGCTTTGCTCGGTAATATGAAAATGTATCGAAGCTTAAAAGATGAGGTGATGCATCCAGCTATACACAAGCCTAAAGAAGATACAGATGTTAGAGTTCATCAAATTAAGTTAATAAAAGGAACACCGATTTTTGACATTATGGGACTTAAACCATCTGAAAATCGGATTATAATTAATTCGCGCCATAATCAGTCAATGGTACATGGTGTTTTGCAAGATTATGTTGCCGGTTCTCCTAAAGTTAAAATGGATATGTATGCCATTTCTGATAGCGACGGTATTCCTGAGATTTGGGGAAATGAAAAAGCAGGCATTTTGTGTGTACAAGGACATCCTGAAGATTTAGTTAGCGATTCTAAAATGCAAAATCTGTATAATTATATATTCCGTAAAGCAAGAGAATATAAAAACAAAAACAGATCAACCTGCTTGATAAAGGATGCTCATATTCGTGATTAAAAATAAGGTTTATTAAAAAAGTATAAAGCGATATGCAAAGCATTATAAATCAGCTGAAGCGAAAACTTGAACATTTAAATGGTTGTCAATAACAATGACTGACCGAGAATTTTATTTGGTGTTATCTGAATAAGATTAGATCAATTATAAAAATAAAATGTTAAATTATGGTTGGAGGAATATATGTTAAAAGAAATAATATCAGGTGAACGCATAATTTTAAAGCGCCCACAACCAGATATGCAAACAGCCACAAAAATTTTTTCTTCCATTGATAGCTGTCGAGAAACGTTTTTACCATGGTTGGGTTGGGTGAAATATACTAATTCAGCTAGCGATAGTTTAGCATTTTTGCAAGGTGTTGATAAAGATTGGGGTGAAAATAAACAATTTGTTTATGCTGTTTATATGGGCACGGTTTTTATCGGACTTATTAGCATCTTAAACGTTGCATGGCAGCATAAAAGGGCTGAAGTTGCTTATTGGCTAGATACCAAATATGAAGGCAAAGGGCTGATGAGTGAAGCAGTTTCTTTGGTAGAAGCTCATTTATTTGAAAATGATTTCAATAGAATTGTGATACATACCGATGTTTTAAATGTGAAATCTGCTAAAATACCGCAAAGATTGGGATATGTTCATGAGGGTGTTTTACGCCAAGAGATATACTCTGAGCCTAATAATAGGTATAGAGATATTAATGTCTTTTCAAAACTTAAGTCAGATAGAAATAAAGAGATATTATAATAAAATAAGCTTAATATTATAATTACATATGAGGTAATAATATGAATCAATACCATGCACATAAATTAGATTTCGTTCAAAATTTAGAAGCTCCATGTGCTATTTTTATTGCAACAGACACAGGCTTGGAAAACGGGATAAGAGAAGTTAATGATTATAATATAGATAGTATATTAGATATAACCAATCGTTTAAGAGAAGCAGGAATGGATGCTGTACCTTGTTTTTGTGAAGAAGCTGCTGATCCGTCTAAAATTGTCGTAACTGCAGGTGGTATACAAACACCGGTTCTTGATCCTAAAAAAGCAAAAGAAGTAACGGAACAAATTTATGATACATTATGTGATAAGCCGATTAAAGAAAATGGGTATATCCTCTATGATTTAGGTACAGCTCTTCCTGTAGAAACATCTCAAATGGCCGATATTTCATATACATCAGAGCGTTATATGGAGGGCAAGTTTATTGATGCAAACTTAAACAATCCGAATTCAGCTCAAATCAGAGAAAAATATGGGTTTGATTTAGAAGAAAAACTTTATCGTGAAGTTATAGATTCTCCTAAACTTATACCTGTTGAAGAATTATACCAAAAGAATGAAAAGGAACTGACATGCTTATATAGAGGTGGAACAATTGGCGATATGCCTTATGTGTCGCTTGCTGCACGTGAAAGTAAGAATTTAGCATATTCTTCACCTGACATTAAAACGGCTTTAATGTATTCAGGTTGCGGAGATAGTATTTATGGTTCAAAAATAGGCATACCTACAACAGGTGGTGAAAGCATAAGTTTTGGGTTTGTTTACGAGTTTGATGCCGGTAAAAATTGTTCTTTATATAGCGATTATTCCATAGAGCAAGGAAGGTGTCCTGCAATAAAGAAAAAAACATCTGAAGTTTCAAAAAAAGATTGGGAAGGTATGGCCTTTGAACAACCTGTATCTCCATCTAAAAACAAAGTGAAAAATATTTATATGCATGTTCGTAAAGAAGGAAAAGATTATCTTTATCCTATTGATCAAAATGATGAGCGTTTTAAAGCATTGTTAGCTTTATATAGACCAGCAGATACAAGTAAACGCGGATATATGATTGATAGAAGAAAAAACATATTAAAAGATAAGAAGGTTTATCATAGTGTTCAATCTAAAATATTGGGTATTTTTACAAAAAAATTGAAGCCGTATGAATTAACTCATCCAAAAGAAGAGTTGATAAAATTGGCAAATATGACTATTGAAGAAAAGAGAGAAAAACAAAAGCAAGAAGAAAAACAAGGTAACAAAAAAACAATAAATCCTATGATTAAACATCTTAGACAATTAAGAGGAGTTGAAAAATCGCCTACACATTTACCGACAACACCTAAAGCTAAAATAGCTAATACGCAAGTAGCTTCAATGTATATAGCTAAAAATGTCAAAAAATTATAGGTCAATTAAAAGTATATAACCTACAAAGAACTGTTAAAGCGCTTTGTTAGCTTTATTTTATAGGATAAATACTTAAAATGCTCACTTAAAACAAGTGTGTGTTGTTACCATGAGCGATTATGGTTCATGATTTGCTTACAATGAGCAATATGGTTAGATTTAGCTTTTTGCACCGCTTCTTGTAGCATTTCGGCATAGTTTGGTTCGTTATACATACGATATTTAAAATCTGTTATTTCGGCTTGTTTGATATGTTCACAATCTTCTTTGGAAGGTGCTTTTTTAACGCCAATTACAAAAGTTGGTTTTTTAGCCTTGTAAGATGTTTTTGGCTCTTCTTTTTTAATATCTTTTAATATGCTCCATGCATTTTTTCTTGCTTCTATGGAAGAAAAGTTACAAACTTTATCGGGATGGCCATTTATTTTGTACCATATATCTCTAAGGTTATATTTTGTAAGAAGTGCACATGAATTATCATTTTCTTCAGGTACCAACGGATTTATAACATCTTGTTGCTGCTTGGAATGGTTTATATCTATTTTATAATCAGGCAATAACAAAGCTAAATAATCTTTCATTTCTTTACGCATATCTTCGCCATGTGAGTCATGATAATAAATTGTATGGTTTATATTATCGACAGCCAGAGCCACAGCATGAGCTCCACAAAAACATTCACGAGATGGTAATGTTAAAGAATAAAAACATTGGTTTAGATTCTGGTCATTAAGTAATGTTGTTCCTAAATTTGTTAAGGAGTTGATATCTATTTTACCTTGAGTTCCGTTTACAATAGATTCGCAATTTAGTTTTTTTACAAAAATTTTGTTTTGCTTAAACAACACATTGTCTAAATCATCACTATTTTCATTCCAAGTAAGGTGTATATTTAAGATATCTTCTTTTTTATATTTTGCAGTCACTTTTCATGCTCCTTTTGCAAGATATGCCAATGATATCATACGTATATGAAAAATGAAATATAAAAATTTATTTTAAAAAGCATATATGGTAAAAAACTGTAAATCAGATTGAAAATAAAATCCGTTTATGTTATTATGAATAAAATTTTTGGGAGGATGTGCATGAAAACATTGTTTCTTTTTTTAATTTTATTTTTTATATCAGTAAACTGTGTAAGTGCAGAAGTTTTATATACCAAAAATATAGAAGCTAAAAAGTTGGATCATAATGCAAACTGTGAAAAATATTGCGGTAAAGGTTATTTTTTTGATAGAAAGGGCCATAAAAATAACGGACAAGAATTGGTTTGTACAAAGTATAAATTCAAATGCGGATATAGTTGTACAATAGGGTGGAATATAAAACCTTTGGTTAAAGGCACCAATTATACCTGCCAAAAAGCAAGACAAAAAAGGGGCGCTTAGTAAGTGCTCTTTTTTGTAATAAATCTGAAGGTTGAGATAAACTTTAAGCTTTTTGCCTATCCATATAATCTTTGATTTCTTTTGCAGATAATTTTGCGCTTTTTTCATTCGCTTGAGCTTTTTGAGCATCATATTCTGCCCACGCTTGTTCTACTTCTTGCGCTTTGCTTGGAGTATCGACCAAGACATGATCCGTTTTCTTATTTAGTTTTTTGCGCACCTTATCACATGATTTTTTTACTTCTTCACTGTTTGCTAATTCAATCGGTCTTTGAAAAGGATGATGTTTTCCAGGTAATAAGATGTTTTCTTTAATTTTGCTTGGCTGAATTATTCCTGCTTCTTGTAAATATGCTTCCATGCCAATAATTTTGCCGTTAGCACTTTCAGGAAACAAAGTTTTTCGCACCTTTTCAGAAGATTGCATCATTTTTGCAAAATAAACCATTTTAGCAACAGAGTATGCTCTGGCTGTTTCACAAGATATTTGATAACCTTTGTTATCTCTTTGTAATAGTTTGTTATACTCTTCTATTATATCTTTTTGGCATTCAAAACCTAATGAATTTGGTAAGCCGATACTGGCAAAATCATGATAGATATCATTAACTTCGCAACCTCCAAAATCAACAATTCCAACTTTTTGTTCTTTTGCATCATAAAAAATGTTTGAAAATCGCAAGTCGTTGTGTATAGCTGCGACATGGGTGTTTACCGTATCAAGCTGGTTAAACTCGTTTTTAATAAACATATCAAGCGTGTCTCTTGTTTCGGGAGAAATCATTTTCCCTAAAGCCCCAATATATTCTTCATACTTTCCGTGAAAGTATGTTTCCGAATTTTTTTTGCTTGGATTTATTTGAGGAACATAACCATTGTTTGTGGTGGCGGCAACTTCATTTATATCTAAATTATGAATGGTATACATAGCTTCAGCTATATCTTTAGCTATTTGTTTTCGCTCTTCTTCAGGTAAGCTAAGATACATTTTTCTTGAAAGGGGCTCTCCTTTAACAATAGATTGAATAATTCTTGTTTGCTCTTGATTATTATCAATATACATCAATGGAATGTCTGCAGCAAGTTGGTGCTCACTTTTAATCATTGACAACATTTTATCTTCTTTTGCGGCAGCAAATGCCCATTCATCATATTTGTAAGGATTTCTGCAAATTTTGACAATACAATCGGTTCCATCAATATTTTCTTTATAAACAATTGAATTTGCCCCGCTTTCTAATATGTCATTTTTTTCAATTTCCATCTTGCTCTCTTTATTAATCTAAATATCACTTAATGAAAGACTAAAAGTGTTTTTGTTTAGCTCATTATCTTGAGCTAACCATAGATCTTTTTTTATCATAATAAGCAATTTCGGTAATAATTTGATTGCTGTTCTCATGACTTTGATGTTTCAAAGCGGTAACCAGAACTAATTTTGAGGCTAAAGGTGTTAAATGACGCAAAGAATCTTTACTTATTTCGGTCAACATAGATGTTTCAACGTTTTCTAATTTAGCATCAACCACATTCTTTGGTATATCCATATTTGCCATCGTATATTCTTTAACATCCTCTATGCTTGAAACACTATGTGTTGTAGGAGGCATAAGTTCATTATTTTGTTTTTCCGAGCTGAAGTAACGTTGTATTTTAGCTTGCAAATCTTTTTCTATTTCAGGCAACAGAACTCTGTTTTTAGGGTTCTCTGATGCTGCTAATATATTATACATATTAAGCATTTGTGGTATAATGATTTTATCACGATCTTCAGGAAATCTGGTAAAAATTTCTTTAGCACATGCAGCTTCTATAACATCAGTATCATCATATATGGTAGATTTTTTTTGTTGGTCGCAATAAAATTGCCAATCGTTAAGCACATCTTCTCGAGAGCGACTACAAAAATCTCCTCTTTGTTCAATGATACTTAATTCTGTATCAATTCTATTTGTTTGTTTTGGAATTATGTAACCATCCTGAAAATTAGTTTTAACAGGTTTGCTTGTCGAGAAACTCAAAAAAGACATTTGTTGGATATTGTCTTTATATGAACGTCCAGGATTCCATGGATATAGCACAGCATTCTTTTTCATTTTATGCTTTGCTAAAAGATCTTTTACTTCATCGATTTCAGCCATTATATGTCTTTCCATATTTGTATAATTAGTGTGATACTATAGTTCATTATATGACAAAATTTAAATATTTTCAAGTCTATTTTCTCTAAATCTTCTTTTGTTTTAGGAAATAGTTCTTTAAGCTCATGAATAAAATCTCCTGCATTTTCACCCATATCACAATCGGGGTATGGGCTTTCTTTAATAATGAAAAAGGATCTTTAGATGGAGATGATGTTCGGCCTATTATCAGAACAAAGACATCCGTCTCTTGATGCAATTCATCATTTAATAACCGGTATATCCCAGATAAATGACGGACTAAATAAACTAAAACACCTCGATAATCTTTATGAAGAGGGACAAGGTTTGATAACAAAAAGGTTGCTAAAGTATCTATAATGGCAAAAAATAGGCAAATGTCTTAAACTTCGGTAATATCGTAGAAATGCAATCGGGCAAATGTCTTAAATGTCTTGCAAATCCGTTCGGGAAGAATTGTTGGTTTATCCAAATAAATGAGGTGATTTTGACGGGTTTGACGTCTTGAGTGACGTGTAGGTCCGACGTGTAGGTTAAAATGGGCGGAAAATAAGGCATAAAAAAAGCCCTTGAAATAAGGGCTTAATAAAAAACTGGTGCCGCTAGTAAGAGCCAAAAAATTAAAACATTGAAATTGCTGAAAAAGCATATTAATTTTTTTAAAAAATTTGCCTATTTTTAGGAGTGACGTATATACGTCAATGCTAACCGTCAATATCACGTTAATTCAATATGTAAAACTGTGTTGAGAAAATAGTTTATATGGTGAATTGTCCTAAAATATCATTATCCATTCAATCCCTTTTATCTTAAAATGTAGCTTACATTAAAATTACAAACGGGTAAATTTCTATACCCTGATATTTTCCACTGCATTTGTGAGCATCTGGGAGTTATAATTAAAATACCTTTGTGTTGTGCTAATATTTCTATGATTTGAGAGTTTTTGAACCAAACATATATTTATACCACTGTTAACCAACTTAGAAACAAACATATGCCTACCTAGGTGACTTGCTCCGGCAATATTGAACTTTTTATAGATATTTGAGAATATCCTGCTGATTGACACTCTATTATATGGTTTATTGAGTTTTTGCGACCGAAAGATATAGGTTTCAGGTGTTAATTCGCTATTTTGGGATTTTAAGAATTTCAAATACTCCTTAAATTCTTTCTTAATTTGAGAGTTTAAGTAATAGTTTGCACCAAATTTGCCCTTGTTTTTATCAGCATCAAGACAAATTACATCTTTAATAGTTTCATCTGCATTATAGACAACTTTAATTTGAAGATAGCAGAAGTTTATAGACCTCATTCCATTTAAGGAGCAAAAGAACATCATTCGTATTTGCTCGGAATGTCTCATACCGGAAACATAAGTCAAAATGTCTTTAATTTTTTTATCATCTAAATATGCTTGGTTTACCATAACTAACCCTTTCAATTTTTAACTATAAAAACATCCTGTCGCACTTTTTTTAATTCGTCCGCAAAAAAATGATAAAAATGTAAAAAAAAGTTTAGCTGAAATATAAAGTTTAACATTATAGATTTTAGGTCAAAACTGTCACTTTCAAAACGCTAGGAAAGCCAAGCAACACAAGGATAATGTTAAAAAAGATACATTTTTTAACATTTTTAAAAATCTAGACTTTATAAATGTTGTATGATAATCATCTCTATATAATTTATACTATAGGAAATAAACAATGGATTGTTTTACAAATAAGAAGGAACAAAATCGTCTTTTATATGGACAAGAAGAACCTTGTAAAAACTTTATAGTTGATTGGAAAGGTAATATCCTTCCAAACTTATTGAAAATAATTTTAAATTCCTGTTGTTATTCAGACGTTTTTTTATGCTATAGATTTAAAAACCAAGAAACAGGAAAAATTGAATTATCAAATTTATGGGAAAGAGTTTATATTTTACAACAATTCGTAGAAATTCCTGCATACAAAGATGGTTTTGATTGGAAAGAAGTTACTTCTTATGAAAATCGTTCTGATTTATTAGGGTTATTCACTCAATGTAAATCGGTTATTGCTAAAGATTCTTTATTAAAATCATTCGATATTGCTTACTTTTTATATTGTATAGGAACTGAAATACATTTAGGTAAAAATTTACCGAAAGAATTAACAGAGGGATTTATTAAATTTTTTAATGATACATTTTTTATGTTTTCGGAATATTTTCCTGAAGAATTAGTTCAAAATGCATTAAAACAATATAAGTTTATTCCATCAATTGATGCTTTAGATGTAACTCCTGCAATACAAGGATATGCACTTCAACAACGTACTGACTATACAGTAGAAATAGCATTTATAAACAAACAATTCAAAACAGAATATGCTGACGACCTAAAACATTTATTGGAAGATAATACTAGAATTATTCAGGGTATTATATTTGAAGGTTGTGAATTTCCAGAATTAAAAACAAAAGGTATATCTCCAAGTATACTATTTAGAAATTGTTATTTTGAAAAAGGATTAGAAGTAAGAGGAATTGTAAGACAAACTCTTAGATTTTCGAGTTGTCGTGTTAAAGGATATCTTGATTTCGATAAAGTAAACTTCAATAAAAGTCTGTATATATCGTTTTCTTGTTTATCACTTTCTATGAACGATAGTAAGTTCAGTGAAAATGCAATATTTAAGATTGCCGACACTTCAATATTTGAAAATGCTTCATTTAATAATGCTGATTTGAGTTGTAAAACTGATTTTTCGTACATTGTTTTCCATGATGCATTCAATTTTTCCAATACAGTTTTAGGAGACAATTGCTCTTTCAATCATGTGGCATTTAGTGGATTAAAAATACCAAACATTAAGAAAAGCAAACAAACGCTTGTAGAAACACTTCAAAAATATAATTATAACCAAGCTATTGTAAGTTTAGGTTTAACACAAGTTACCGACACTTCAAAATTTGATTACGATGCATACAAAGTTGCTTATGAAACAGGTTATTTGAAATCGGAATTTGCAGCATACTTTCTTGGTAAATCAGTTTCTTTCTTAAATCAGAAACGAAAGAAAGACAAAGAAATGACAACAAGAGATTCAATACCTTATACTGGTGTTGGTAAAAATATCCAATATCCGGTAGATGCTTTGCAAGCCTATAAAGCCAAAGATTGGGATAAACTAAAGGAATTAAGACAGAAATATAAAGAGGATAAAGAATAACTTATCCTCTTAATACTTCTATTGCTGCATTCAGTTTAACCTTGGAGTTTGGTGGACGAATTCCAACCTTTACAGCATCATTAAACAACTGATTATAAGATAAGCCATTTAACTTAACTGGCTTTTGAAGAGTTTCATCCCATCCAAAGGCAACAATGTTAAATTTGTAATCAATCATTTTGATTTTATAGATGTATATGGGATGTCCACTATGTTTAATTTTCCAACGAGTATTCTCAGTCCAAAGTCTAACAAGGTTTTCCAAAGTAAATGGAATATGATTATGTGTGCAAATCCCACTATCTTTTATCACAATAGTTCCAATATCAGGCCTTCTTAATATCTGGTCTTTCTTTGATAGAACTAAACCTAAATTATTTAATACATTTCTTATACTCATATTTTTATTTATCTAAAAAAATATGATTCTGATTAAAAATAGGCTTTTAGTTTGTCATATTAATAATATTTATAAGCTACCAATTTATTTTCTTCAAAATATGTTTGTCGTTCGATATTTCCATTTTTATTGTATCTCGTACTTAATCCGTCCATCATTCCATTTTTAAACCTTATCTCTTCTTTTACTACACCATTTTCATAGTAGCTCTTAAATAATCCGTCCATCATTCCATTTTTATACATTTGCTCTTTTTTTACTACACCATGCTCATAATATTCTCTACATATTCCATCCTTTTCTCCATCTTCATAAGAGCATTCAGACGATAACATACCACTGCTATAATAACCTTTATGTATTCCAACAGCTTTATCATCTTTGTAATATCCTTCACTCTCTAATGAACCATCATCTGTAAAATATTTAACTGTTCCATCCTTCTTACCGTCTTTATAATTTTTTACAGAATACAATTGACCGTTTTCGTAATATTTTCTTTGAGGACCGTCTAACTTACCATTCACATATATTTCTTCTAGCTCTAAATTGCCATTTTCATTATATTCTATACTTCTTCCATGTTGAATACCCATTTTATAATAAGCTTTTGACTCTAGCTGACCATTTGCATAGTATGTGATTAATGCACCATCTAATCTACCATCTTTGTAAGGCTCTTTACTACTGATTTGCTTTTTTGTCCGGTAACTAACAACAACACCTGTTATTGGATTGTTATTTAAATCACGTGCCAAATTGCGGCCGTTATCTTCTATTTTAGTTATTTCACTATAAAAATACTGTTTCTGTTTAGGTGAAATCATCGCCAAATAGTAGTCGGATATATCATCTTTGATAAATCTAGCTTTACTAACGAAATGCTGTTTTTGTTTAGGTGAAATCATTGCAAACACCAATACCGATGAAACACAAATTGATAAAACAATTATCAAAATTAATTTAGTTTTTTTCATATCAAACCTCATTGTTTTCATAATCTTAATTATATTTTACAACTTCTCTGTTAGCTTCTTTTCCATCTTCGAATGTGATAAATTGAATTTCTTTATCTTTCAAACTCACAAAAACTCCTAATTAATATGAAGGACAGCATATGTTTAGGTTGTTATGTTTTTCTTTGAGTAGTGTTAATAATTCAACCTCTAAGAATAAAATCTTTATCAATAAACAATCTGTATCAAAACCAAGGTTTTTACACATAAAATTACAAAATAAACACTTTTTCTTAATTGCTTGTTTTTATTAGAGTTTTATATGGTGCAAAAAGAAATAAATCTGTTGACTTTTAACCTTGGTTAATTTTCCACATTGTTTTTAATAAATATAAAAATAACGCATTGAAATAACATGAGTTATTTTTGCAACAATGTATAAAGGAACTAAAATGATATATGGATATTGCCGTGTTTCAACTACGCATCAAAATGAAGAAAATCAACACTTTGCTATTGAACAATTTGCACTTAAAAACCAAATGAACATAGATGTTTGGGTTGAAGAAAAGATATCAAGCAGTAAAAAACTTAAAGATAGAAAATTAGGCGATTTACTTAAAAAACTAAAAACCGGAGATATTCTTATAACAACCGAAATATCAAGATTAGGAAGAAACTTGTTAGAAGTTATTGGCATATTGCAGGTTTGTTTAGAAAAAGAATGCCAAATATGGACATTAAAAGAAAATTTCAGGCTTGGAGCAGATATCCAGTCAAAAGTTTTGGCTTTTGCTTTCGGCTTATCTGCCGAATTGTCTAAAAGTCTTTTACAAGAAAGAGTAAAAGAAAGTCTTGCTCGCTTAAAAGCTAATGGTAAAAAACTTGGTCGTCCTCAAGGTGCAAAATCTAAAAAATTAAAAATGGAACGAAATCAAAAATACTTAAAACTTCTCATTGAACAAGGCGTACCTAAAACTCAAATTGCTAAAATGCTTAAAGTTGATAGAAGTACAATCTATAACTATATCAAAAGAACAAATATTCTAAATGATTAAAATGCAAAATCTAAATCTTCTCCAAAATCATATCCATTGCTGTTTTGCCTTGGATGTTTCGTAAGGTTGTTAAGTCGCAACCATTGTCTATCAAGGCTTGCAAGATAGATTTTCTCATGCCTAATTGTGGGTGTTTTAATAGTTTCATAATTGCAGTATATCCATAGTTGTCTTGATGGTCAACATCTGCACCATATTGTATGAGTAGTTCTACCACATCAGGCGAGCTTCTATGGGTTACAGCAATCATCAATGGCGAGAGGTTTTCTTTTGTGCATTGATTTACGTCTCCACCTAATTTGATAAACTCTTCAACTATCTCAACTTCGTAAAATTCTTTTACTAACCATAAAAAAGGTGTCCAACCATGCTCATTATATTGTTCGTTTAAGTTTTCTCCTTGTTTGATTAGTTCTCTTGCTTTGTTCAAATCTCTTTCTATAAATGCTCTTAAAAGTTTATTCATTAGTACTCTCCATTCCAAAAAAATACATTATCATTAAAATAAAACATCCATTCACCTTTTGGACAATCTGTAAAAGGAACAATCTGATTAAAGAAAATGCCATAAGTATCTTCAAAACTAATGAACGCTTTGTTGTCTTTGTTTACTTCAAGTTTGATGATTATAAGGTCTTGGTGCATTCTTTTATAGAAACGACACACACTATTAACTATATCCAAAAGCCAATAGCTTTGGGCATTTTCACAGAAAATCTTTACTCCATCTGTATATTTGAATGAATGTATTGGGTTGGTATAATAATGTTCTGTTCCATAGCAATATGACATCAAATTGCTTAAATCTGATGATTTAATATCGGAATTATCATTTGTTGCAAGCATTTATAAGCCTTTCAGAGATGTGTTTATTTGTTATCATAAACACATCCTGTCGTGCTTTTTCTAATTCGTCCGCAAAAAAATGAAGATACGGGGATTTTTTTGATTGTTCAAAATATTGTAGTGTCTTAATTTCTTATAGAAGAAAGTTTTTTTAAGACAATTGTTCTTGTAATTAGTGAAGAATGGATAATTTCTTTTAACAAATATTATGAGAAGATAGGTACTGAAACCAAGGATATTACTGATGAAATCCCATTCGATATTCCGAATAATTGGGAATTAATCAGGTTGCCTTTGATTTGTACCCTAACAAAGGGAAAAGAAGTTAATAATACAAATTTACCATATCTAGATGTTAAATACTTAAGAGGAAAAAAGGAAAAAGAATACATTAGTAAAGGATGTATCTTAAATAAGAATGATTTCGTTATTCTTGTTGATGGAGAAAATTCTGGCGAAGTGTTTAAAATTCCTGAAGAAGGTATTATGGGTTCTACATTTAGACAATTGGTTATAAACTCTAATATGTATGAAAGTTATATTTTACATGTACTAAAATATTATCAAACATTATTAAGACAAAATAAACGAGGTGCTGCAATACCTCATCTTGATAAAGAGGTATTTAATAATCTACTGATTGGTTTGCCTTCACTATCTGAACAAAAACGAATTGTTGAAGAAATAGAAAAGATATTTAATCAAATTGAAGTAGTTAAAGAAAACCAAGAAGAAATAAATAAACTAAAAGATGGATTAAAGAACAAGGTACTAGATTTAGCAATTCAAGGAAAATTAGTTGAACAAGACCCAAATGACGAACCGGCTTCTGTATTACTTGAGAAGATAAAAGAA
>JAZKXV010000033.1:0-30320 GCA_045611785.1 Alphaproteobacteria bacterium | reverse complement strand
GCACTTCTTGTACTGATGGATTAGGAACGCATTATATTCTAAATTCTTGTGATAAGTGTTATAACAAGAAAAACAATAAATGTAATTGGAACTTATTTAAGTGCTAATCGCAAACAATTCATAAACAAAAAAAGCTCCGTGATTTTATCGGAGCTTTTTTATTATTGCTTAATAGCTATTCCTTAAAAAATGTATTTGTCTTTGGAAAACCGAACGGAACAATTTTACCAACTTGAGCTCTATGTCCAAGCCAAGTCATAAGATCTTTTTCTACAGCCACACCACCTGATCTGTTATATTCAAAACCATCTTCTGATTTAAATATCTGAATGTCGGTCATTTCGCAATCTTTATATTTTTGCAAACAAACACCTCTACCTCGTGCCATTGTCGGAATTTCCTCGACCTTGAATACCAAAAGTTTTCTGTTTTGACCAACCACAGCAACCATATCTCCCACAATTGGCTTACAGAATGCCGCATATTCACCTTCGGCTAAATTCATAATTTTTCTACCGTTTTTGGTTTGTGCAATCAGATGATTTTCATCCACGACAAAACCATGTCCGGTATTAGAAGCAATAACATATTTTTCACCGCTCTTGAATACAAACATAGAACAAATATTGTCATTATTGCTTAAATCTACCATTAATCTTAACGGCTGACCAAAACCTCTGCCGCTTGGAATATCGCTAGCCTGAATGGTGAAAAACTTACCTGATGTATCAAGTAAAATTATTTTATCTGTAGTTTGAGCATGAAGTGCCATGCGCAAGCTGTCATCATCTTTAAACTTAAATTCATCAGTTAAGTTGGCATGGCCCTTAATTGCTCTAATCCATCCTTTTTGTGACAATATAATTGTAATAGGTTCTTTTTCAACAAATGCTTCAATTGTAATTTCAACATCGGCAGGTGCTTCTGCAAATTCAGTTCTGCGACGACCCAATAGTGTCTTTTTACCAAACTTATCTTTAACCTTTTTAACCTCTTCTGCTAATGCACTCCAACGCTTAGATTCATCTGAAAGAAGATCTTCCAAATCTGATTTTAATGCGCTTAATTCATCAAATTCGGCTCTAATTTCGGTTTCTTCCAACTTACGCAAGCTGCGTAATTTCATGTTTAAGATAGCCTCAGCCTGATTATCGCTTAAATTGAACTTTTGCATCATACATGCTTTTGCATCATCTTCTTCACGAATAATGCGGATGATTTCATCTAAATTCAAATATGCAATTAAATATCCTGATAAAATTTCTAATCGAGCTAAAATTTTATCTAAACGATACTGGGTTCTTCTTTGAAGCACAATATGTCTATGTCTTAAAAACTCTCTCAAAACTTCATATATGCTCATAACTCTTGGAACACCGTCTGAATCAAGTACATTCATATTCATGTTAAACTTAGATTCTAATTCTGTTTGCTTAAATAAGTGTTCCATCAAAAGCGTTGCATCAACTGAACGATTTTTAGGCTCTAATACAATACGAACATCTTGAGCCGATTCGTCTCGCACATCAGCCAAAAGAGGAACCTTTTTCTCATTCAAAAGTTGAGCAATTTTTTCAATAAGTTTTGATTTAATAACTTGATATGGTATTTCCGTAACCACAATTTGATACTGCCCGTGAGAAAGTTCTTCTTTTTCCCACTTAGCTCTAATTCTGAAGCTTCCCCTACCTTGCTTATATGTATCGACAATAGATGCAAAGCTGTCAACAATTATGCCGCCGGTAGGAAAATCAGGCCCTTTAATACGGCGAACCAAAGATTCATTATCACAATCTGGCTTTTCAATCATATATAAAAGAGCATCACAAACCTCACTTAAATTGTGCGGAGGTATATTTGTGGCCATACCTACAGCAATACCTGAAGAACCGTTACACAACAAGTTAGGTACCATTGATGGCATAACAACAGGTTCTTGTTCTTCACCGTCATACGTATCTACAAAATCAACAGCATCTTCATTTAGACCTTCCATTAATGCCATAGCAAATTCTGTAAGTCTTGCTTCGGTATATCGCATTGCCGCAGCACCATCACCATCAATATTACCGAAATTACCCTGACCATCTACAAGAGGATATCTTACTGAAAAATCTTGTGCCAAACGCACCATAGCACCATATACAGCACTATCACCATGCGGGTGATATTTACCGATAACATCACCTACTACACGTGCACATTTTTTAAAGCCATTCTTCGGGTCTAAATGAAGTTGGCGCATTGCATATAAAAGCCTTCTGTGCACAGGTTTTAAGCCATCTCTTACATCAGGAAGAGAACGTGACACTATGGTTGACATTGCATAAGAAAGATATCTCTTACTTAATTCTTCTTTTAAGCATACATCTTTAATTTTTTCTTCTGATTGAGCCATTTTATGTTTTAGTCTTTCCGTAAATTCAAAATATTAAGCAAATTAGCACGATTGTTTGGAAATTTCAAGCTGTGGTTTTCAAAAAAATTTTTTATCATAAAAAATTCTGTCATCTTAAGCAAATCAGCCACTTCCGACAGATTTGCATTATAGTTTTTATCCACAATATAATGCGGAAATTTAAACATTTTATCTTTATACGGTAGACCTGCTTCATAACTTACCGCTTTTGCGCTTTTAGGAGACACAAATTCTAAATTTTGTTTTGAGCCTGTAGCTACACATTCTGATAAATCAAGACCAATACCTATAAACTCCAAAAGATAATATTCTAAAAATGAATATTTAACCAGCATTTCAGTATCTGTAACCGAATTAAAAAAATCTTTAATATAAAAATTCAAAAACTCCAAATGTTCATGCTCTGCAACGCAAGCATTCATCATCTCACAAAAAGAGCTTAACAACGCCAGTTTCTGATTACTGTGAAAGAAATTTACAGCATTTGATTTTAACATTTCTACACCTAAAAACTGCGGCATATTTTCTTCTAATCTGGCATATACATTAAAAGAAATTAAATTTCCTATCTGATACACACCCAATTTTTTCTTGCTTAAAGCCCCTTTAACAAAACCTGTAATTTTTCCATGTTCAGAAGATAACACTGTTACTATGGCCGAACTCTCACCATATTTCAAAACTTTGATTATATATCCTTCATCACAAAACTGCATTGTATGTTACCTTATCTTGTATCATTAGCGCCTATCTTATAATAAAAAGAAACTTAAAACAAGAAAATTAGAAAGCATATTCTTGTATATCCATAAGGGCTTTCCTGTTAAAAGGTAAAGAAAAAACATTGTTATTTAACAGATAAACTATATACTGAGCTCATAGAAATAAATAGAAAGGAATTATCATGAAAAAAAATATATACTTATCTGTTTTGGCTTCTTCAATTTTGTGTTCCAGTATAACAAACGCAACAGATATTGCTTTACCAGAACCTGATATTTCTTCACCATTAATGAAACTAATCGATGAGAGAGCTACAATCAGAGAAATATCTGATAAAGAAGTTGATCTAAATGTTTTAAGCAATATTTTGTGGTCTGCTTTTGGTACAAACTCACACAACACTCGCACAATTCCAACCGGAAAAAATGAACAAGACTTAAAAGTTTTTGTAGTATATAATAAAACTGTATGGCTTTATGACGGAAAAAATAATGTGCTAAATAAATATTCCGATGCCGATTTAATTCCATATTTGGCAAAGCAAGATTTTGTTAATGACGCCCCTGTACACTTAATTTATGCAGGTGGAAATAACTACGCTCTAGCTCATAGCGGATCAGCATATCAAAATGTTTATTTGTATGCTGCAGAAAAAGGCTTAGCAACCGTCATTCGCGGTTTTTTTGATGCACAAGCCGTACATAAGGCTCTTAATCTACCGGATACAGAAACCGTTACTTTTCATCAAGTTATAGGATATCCTAAAAAATAATAAAGAGGTTAAAACATGGAAGATCGCTTTATAAACATTGAAATTGCAATTGCAAATTTACAAAAAACCACAGATGAACTGAACGAGGTTGTAATCAAACAAGGCAATTTAATTGATAAGCTTCTGAAAGAAAATCGGTTATTAGCAGCAATGATAAAAGAGAGTACTGTTAAACCATTATCTGAAGAAACTCCTCCACCACACTATTAAAGGAGCACTCATGACTGCAGAAATTTGTATTCATAATGCAACCGTTCTTAATGGTTTTTCTACCATGAAAAACTGTGCAATATTGATAAAACAACACAAGATTATTGATGTGTTTAATGAGGCCAGATTTTTGAAAAAAACTTTCAAACCTGACACCGTATTTATTGATGCTAAAGGAGCTTTTGTTGCACCCGGATTTATTGATTCTCACATTCATGGTTTTGGCGGTTACGGAACAGATGACTATAATGCTGAATCAATATTAAAAATGTCTGAGTTGCTTACGCAATATGGTGTAACAGGATTTATCCCTACATTATATTCAGCACCCAAAAATGAACTGATGAAAGGTATAAAAGCCATTACTCAAGCTATGGGAAAAGAAAAAGGTGCAAAAATTTTAGGCATACACTTAGAAGGACCATTTATCTCTCCTGACAGATTAGGTGTACAAACTCCCGATTCTTTAAGCCCTGTTGACCTTGATTTAATGGAAGAATTGTGGCAAGCTTCTAACGGAAAAATCATTAACATGACCGTTGCTCCTGAACTCAAAAACATGAGAGAATTAGCTCTTTACTGTGTATCTAAAGGTATCATCCTCCAAGCAGGACATACAAACGCAACATATGCACAAATGGTAGAAGGTAT
Organism: Alphaproteobacteria bacterium; assembly: GCA_045611785.1. GTDB lineage: Bacteria > Pseudomonadota > Alphaproteobacteria > RF32 > CAG-239 > JAFTYO01. Next base: position 25,545 of record JAZKXV010000033.1, on the reverse strand, counting down.
GCAAGTTAGAATTTTGCACGTAACCCACTTATTTAATGCAATGAGCAGAATGCATCATAGAGACCCCGGAGCCGTTGGTGCAGTATTTATTCATCCTGAACTTTCCTGTGAAGTAATTGCCGATGGAATTCACATCAATGAAGACATCGTAAAATTCTTGGTTACTTGCAAAACCTTAGATAAAATCGTATTAGTTACTGATGCATTAAAACCGACAAAGCAAAAGAAAAAACCACTAATTGCAAATGGAGAAGAAGTATATTTAGATAAATGTTTTTATCGTAAATCAGACAACGTAATTGCCGGTTCCGCACTTACCATGCTTGATAGTATAAAAAACATTGTATCTTACGGATTTACAGTTGAACAAGCTATTCATATGGCATCTACAAACCCTGCCCGTATATTACGTCTTGATCACTTAGGATTAATAACACCGGGCTATGATGCAGATCTTGTAATTTTCAACAAGAACTTAAATATTTTACATACAATCATTAAAGGTAACATTTATTATAAAGGAAAAAAACTATGCGTGTAATTATAAAACCAGATTATGATACTATTTCTAAATGGGCAGCAAACTATGTTGCATATCGTATTAAAAAGTTCAAACCTACAGCAGAAAAACCTTTTGTATTAGGTCTTCCTACAGGTTCTACACCTATCGGAATGTATAAAGAACTTATAAAAATGTATAATGAAGGCGTAATTTCTTTTGAAAATGTTGTTACATTTAATATGGATGAATATGTTGGTTTAGAACCTACACACCCTCAAAGCTACAGATATTTCATGGAAGAAAACTTCTTTAAACACATTAATATTAAGCCGGAAAACATTCATATGCTTGATGGTATGACCAAAGATTATGAAAAAGAATGCAAAAATTATGAAGAAACCATCAAAAAATTTGGGGGCATCAACTTGTTTGTAGGTGGCATCGGCAATGATGGTCATATTGCATTTAACGAACCATTTTCTTCATTAGCATCAAGAACTCGTATAAAAACATTAACTGAAAGCACTATACAAGCAAACTCTCGCTTCTTTGACAACGACATATCTAAAGTTCCGACAACAGCTTTAACAGTAGGTGTTGCAACAATTATGGATGCTGAAGAAGTATTAATTATTGCTAACGGTGAGAAAAAAGCAACAGCCTTAAAGCATGGCATTGAAGGAAGCATAAGCCATGTATGGACAATATCTGCGCTACAAATGCACCCCCACGGAATTATACTCTGTGATGATGCCGCTACAACAAAATTGTCTGAAGAAACTGTAGCATATTTCAAAGACATTGAAAAAAACAACTTCTAAACATAATAAAAGTTAGTTATAAAAAAAGCTCTCCGATTGGAGAGCTTTTCTTAAATTACTTTTTTCTTAAAAAAGCCGGAATATCTAAATTGTCTGTATCATCATCTGCTGAAAACTTAATTTCTTCAGTATCATCCATCAATTTAGGAGTAACAGGTTCTACTACTGAAAATTGCTCTTTACGATTTTGGCGAGCATGAGAAATGCCTGTTAATATTTCAATAAATGTACGTTTTTTACCTTCAGGCTTAATTTCACTTTCTTCTTTTACTTCTGGTTTTTGATAGAAAGTTTCGTTTTCGTGAGTTGGAAACAATACAGGTTCTTCTTCTATAAGATTAATAGATGTTCTTGGTTTAAATACATCTTGTTCTTCAATCATGAAACTATCTAAATCTTTTTCTAAATTTAATTCTTCATTCACATCATTGCTTGTTTGTTTATTCATAATTGCACTAAACAATGCTGATGCTTGAGGTGCTTCAGGAATTGCAGTAGATTTTTCAATTTTATCAAAATCTTCAAATTGAGAAAAATCAGCTTCAGAAACATCAAAAGTTGTTTCTTCTTCTACATTTTCCATGGTAGGTTCTTCAAAAGAAGCATTTGTATCAGATAATTCTGTCTCAACATAAATTTCCTCATCTTGAACAACTTCTTGTTCTGTTACCGTTTCTTCTTTTGTAGCTGAAAATCTTTCTAAATTTGCATCAATATCTGAATGCTCATCTGTTAAAACCACATCTTTTTCGGTTGCAGGATCGAAACTGTCATTAATGTAAGTTGCAAAGTCTTGTTTCTTTATTTGTGGTCTGTTTGATGGTTTATTTTCAATACCTGTTACAACTATAGAAACTCTTATTTTACCTTCTAAAGAATCATCATAGCTAGATCCAAATATAATATTTGCATCATCATCAACTTCTTCTTTAATAATGTTTGCAGCTTCATCAATTTCCATTAAAGTAATATCATTACCACCTGTAATATTAATTAAAACGCCTTTTGCACCTTTCATTGAACAATCATCTAAAAGTGGGTTAGATAATGCTTGTTCTGCAGCGATACGAGCTCTTTCTTCACCTTCTGCTTCACCGGTTCCCATAATAGCTTTACCTTTATCTTCCATAATGCTCTTAATATCGGCAAAATCTAAGTTAATAAGACCCGGCATCATCATCAAATCGGTAATAGATCTGACGCCAGAATACAAAACATTATCAGCCATAACAAAAGCACTGGCCAATGTTGTATTTTTATCGGCAATTCTAAATAAATTTTGGTTAGGAATTACAATTATACTGTCTACTTCACTGGTAAATTCAGCTAAAGCAGCTTCTGCTGTTTCCATTCTTTTTTTGCCTTCAAATGAAAAAGGCTTGGTTACAACACCCACTGTTAAAATTCCTTTTTCTTTAGCAATTTTTGCCACAACAGGAGCAGCACCAGATCCGGTTCCTCCACCCATACCGGCAGTAATAAACACCATATTAGCGCCCTCTAACTCTTTTTCAATGGCATCACGAGCTTCTTCAGCTGCCATTCTGCCAATTTCAGGTCTTGCACCGGCACCCAATCCTTGTGTAATTTCAAGACCTAATTGTATTTTTCTACTTGCACTGGAGTGCGCAAGAGACTGAGAATCAGTATTAGCGACAATAAAATCTACACCTTCGAGATTTTTTGCAATCATATTATTAACGGCATTACCGCCACCGCCACCAACACCTATAACGCTGATGCGAGGTTTCAAATGCGTAATTGTTGTGTCTGCAACTGCTAAATTAATGGACATTTATTAAAACTCCTATCATAACAAAGATTCTTTCATATTGAATACAATACAAACAATAAATTAAGTTTTAGTTACTAAAATTTTTATTATAATGATTTTTTAAAAGTTTTGTTTAAGCCAACTAAATATTTTGCCGATACCGCCAATTTCAATACTTTGGCGAGAAATAACATTTACCGGTCTTCTTTCTTTATAATTAATGGCAAATAAAAGCATACCCAACGCTGTTGAAAATACGGGAGAATACAATTCTTTAGGAATATTTGGTATATTGCGTGTTACACCCAACCTAACCTGCTTATCCAAAATTAATGCTGCAACATCTCTAATCCCCGGAAGCAATGAGCAACCTCCGGTTAATATCACTCTGTGCGCAACAGCATCTTTAAGATCATGGTCAATCAATTTTTTATTAACCATTTCAAAAATTTCTTCAACTCTCGGATAAATAATATTAATTAAATCAGATTTATGAATTTGTCTTATAGAATTGTCATCTTCTTCACCGACAGGATAAACATTTATGGTTTCAGTTTCATCCTGACTAATTAAAAATGCACAACCTTGCCTGATTTTCAAATCTTCTGCATGGGCTGCTGATGTTGTCAAACCCCACGCAATATCATTTGTAATATTATTTCCTCCGACAGGTATTGTTGAAAAATGTGTAGGATATCCGTTTTTAAATGTTACAATACTTGTTGTTCCGCCACCTATATCAACAATTGTGGCTCCCAACTCTTTTTCATCTTCAACCATACAAGCTAAGGCAGAAGCATATGCCGAAAATGTTTTCAACACAATTTCAAGATGTGAATTTTCAATTACGGTAGCCAAATTTTTATAAAGCATATCCGGATAGAAACCAAGCATTAATTCTAAGCTTAAATTTTCGCCGTATATATCACGCGGATTTTTAAGTATTTCTCCACCATCAACTCTATAGCTAGTTGGTAAACAATGAATAAGTTCATTGTCCGCCACATTAATTTTAGAGTTACTTTTAGCTATAATTTTTTCAACATCAGCTTCGCTAATCGGTCTATTTTTATGCAATGAAATTGTTGTTGTGCGGGTAAGACATCTGGTTTTTTCTCCGGAAATATTTATAATTACTTTTCCTATGCGTTCATTAGCCATTTGTTCTGCTGTTTCTACAGCATTACAAATGGATAATGTTGCTTGATTAATATCGGTTACTACACCATTTTTAATCCCTCTGGATGCATTATAACCATATCCAACAATTTCTATTTTTTTATCTCTTCCGCCTATATGAGCAATAATACAACAAACTTTAGATGACCCAATATCTAAAGTTGCTAATGTTGATGGCTTAACAAAAGGCCTATTCACGCGTATTACCTCACACAGTTGTTACGAATCATTTTCGTCATTGCTTAAAGCGACACTGACTTTGTTTTGATATCTTAAATCTATGAAAGTTAATTTACGATTAAGAACCCCATATTGATTATTAATTTTAACAAGTTTTTCCCATGCACTTTGCATATCTTCTTCCGGTAACTTAACTGTTATACCTGTTTCAAAACTGTCAAATATTACGTTCCATCTTCTTTCAGAAAAAAAGACAGCAGCCACAATTCTGTTATGAAGTTCAAAATTTTTAGAAGTTACTTCTAATAGTTCATTAATATGTTCCGGAGCTTTTTCTCCGGTAATCACCAAAATAGGTTCATGAGCAATATATTCTGCATCAATAATTTTTCCGTTCATGTCAATAGGATAAAACTTTCCTTCGCTTTGCCATAATGCCAATACTTTTTTCTCATACAATTTAACCTGTAAAGTGTTTGGAAAATACGTACGCTTAACGTCTGCCTTATCCACCCATGGCAGCTCTTCAACTCTGCGTTTTATATCTTTTAAATCTGTGTTTAATATATTATCTTCACGGCTTAAGTTTATTTTAGATATTAAATCTTCTTTTATGGTTTTCTCCCTACCTTCAATTATAATATCGTCAATACCAAAACCATAATTTAGAGTAACACTATAAAACTCCTTAAGCATCTGATTGATTTTTTTATCTACTAAGCTATCTCTGATAGTTATGATTATCATACTAACTGAAGAAATTATCAGCAACACTATAAGCAGGCTCAAAAATCTATACGGAGCTTCAACAGGAATCTTCACTCTGTTTTTAGATTGCAATGGCTTATCGTTTGTACTTTTAAATAAATTTCTAAACAGCTTTATTTTCATTTATCAGAAATTCCCATTCTTTTTACTTCCCATTCCAAAGTAATAAAGGTTTTTTCTTTTACTCGTTTAATTATTGTTTCGCCTAATTCTTCAATATCTGCTGCAGTAGCAGTACCGGTATTAATTAAAAAATTACAATGCTTTTCAGAAACTTTAGCCCCACCTATTTTTAAATCTGCACAACCAGATTTTTTAATAAGCTCCCAAGCTTTTAGACCTTCAGGATTCTTAAATGTCGATCCTGCTGTTTTCTGATTATATGGCTGATTTTTAATGCGATATTGTTTATGTTCTTCTAATGTTGCCGCAATCTTTTCTTTAGGAGTGTTTTCTGTTTTTAATGTAATTGAAATTATAATCCAATCATCAGGGAATAAACTGCTTCTGTACGACAACTGCAAGTCTTCCGGCGAAATTTCTTTTATTTGACCTAACCCATTAACAATTGTTGCCGATTCTATCACATCACTTATACTTTTACCAAAACAACCGGCATTGGTTTTTATTGAGCCTCCTATACAACCAGGAATAGAGCACAAAAACTCTAATCCTCCTAAGTTGTTATCTAAGAAAACTTTTTTTAATTCAATATTTTTTAATCCGGCATAACATGTAATTGAATGTGTATGGAATTCAACTTTTCTAAAAAACGAGCTGTCAAGTTTGATAACCACACCCGGAATACCACCATCACGGATTAATAAGTTTGAACCACCACCAATTAAACATATAGGCACATTATATGGTTTAGCTCTTAAAAAATAACATAAATCATCTAAATCTGATGGTATAAACATTACTTCTGCCGGACCGCCAACGCCAAACCATGTATGTTTACTCAAATTCACATTTTTTAAATACTTACCTTTAACTTCAGGCAATATATCGATAAGTGTACTTTTTTTATATCCGCTAAACATATTTTATCCTTTCTAAATATCCTTATCCTCAGCCGCAGAGTTTTTACGCGTAATAGCCAACAACATTCCTATACATATTGATGATGCAAATAAAGATGAACCACCATATGATATAAACGGCAAAGTCATTCCTTTAGTGGGCATTAAATGCAATGTTGAAGCCATATTAATAATTCCTTGTAAACCAAAGGAGGCTGCCAAACCTGCAGACGCATAAATAACAAACAAATTATTATCTTTAATTGATAACAATAAAGATCTAACAACCACTACCGCGAACAAAGCTACCAAAATTGCACAAAGCCAAACGCCAAACTCTTCGGCAGCAACTGCAAAAATAAAGTCTGTATGAGCATCCGGAAGTGAATATTTAACAACACCCTCTCCCGGACCACGTCCTAATAAATTACCGCTTTCAAAAGCCTTAAATGATTTAACAACCTGCTCAGGCAAATTTTCTTGAGATGAAAAAGAGCGCAAAAATCCATTTACACGAGTATTAACGTGATCTAATACAAAATATGCTCCTATTGCCAAAGTACCTAAAAGAGTTCCTAATGCAGCAATTAAAGCCATAGGAAGTCCTGCTAAACATAGTTGGAAACCCCAAATTAACGCAACCACACCAGTCATACCAAAGTCCGGTTGGCTCAACAAAGCTGCAATGGTTACGGCAAAAAGCCCTAAAGATAATTTACCGCCGGGAAAATCTTCACACTTTTTACTTCCCTCCAACAGCCATGCCGACATAACTACAAATGTAGGTTTAATAAATTCAGATGGCTGAAGAGAAAAATGGAATATAGAAATCCAACGAGACGCACCTTTTGTTTCAAACCCTATAAACAATGTAGCAATTGTTAAAATAAATGCCCCCAAATAGCCTAGCACCGCTATTCTACGTATCATTTTTAAGTTTTGCATTGATAAAAATATCATAATTATTATCGCACAAGGTATAAATTTCAATTGCTGCTTAATAAAATGATATTCGCTTATATGGTGTCCATTTCTAATTAAAGTTTGAGCAACAGGGATGCTGGCAGAAAAAACCAAAAAGGCGCCAATAAACATTATGGCCAAAACTATACCTAATGTAACTTTATCAACAGTCCACCACCAATTTGCTAATCTACTTTTATTTAATCTGGAAATTGCAAACAAATTAGCCTCCGTTAAAACTAATCAAAGAGATATATCCAATAATGCTTAAAATAAAACCGACAAGCCAAAATCTGACAACCACATTAACTTCTTTCCATCCCAATTGTTCAAAATGATGGTGGATAGGAGCCATTTTAAAAAATCTTTTGCCGGTTCTTCTGTACCAAAAAACTTGTATCATCACAGATAATGTTTCCATAACAAAAACACCACCAACAATTGCTAATAAAACTTCTTGCTTAACAATAACAGCAACTGTACCGAGCAAAGCACCCAATGCTAAAGAACCTGTATCTCCCATAAAAACTTTTGCTTTAGGAGCATTAAACCACAAAAATCCTAAACAAGAGCCAACTATTGAAGCACAAACAACACTTATTTCAGCACTTCTCGGGATATATGTAACAGAAAAATCTGCAGATAACGGGGAGCCTACAACAAAAGATATAACACCAAAGAAAATAAATGCCATTACTAATAAGCCTGATGCCAAGCCATCAAGACCATCTGTTAAATTTACTGCATTTGAAGTTCCCGATATAACAATTACTGCAAACGGAATATACAACCATGACAAATTAATTATTGTTTTCAAATAAGGAACCGATAAAATCGTCGAAGACGAAGATGGTGTTGCTGCAGTAATTATAGTAACAGTAATTACCGCTGTCATAAATTGAATAAACAATTTTGCTTTAGCTGTTAAAGCGTTAGGTGTCTGTTTTGTTACTTTTATATAATCATCAATAAAACCAGCTGCACCAAAAACAACCATAACCAACAAACTTACCCAAACAAAGTGATATGTTATATTTGCAAACATCATTATAGAAAATATTGCTGTTCCCAATATGAGTAAACCACCCATTGTAGGTGTTCCTTGTTTAGTAACTATATGCGACTGTGGACCATCATCTCTTATCGGTTGTCCATATTGTTGACGTTTACGCAACAAATTTATAACTTTATTACCTAAAATCAACGACAAAACCAATGACACAAAAAAAGCCCCCAAAGCTCTGATTACCACAGGCAAAAGTAAGCCACTCCAACTTAAAAGCATAACAGTTCCTTTCTAAAAACATTTTTTTACACTTTACATTGAATATCTAAAATAAGTCTTAATATGCACAAGAGATAAAAGAAAAAAATAAGTATTTTTTATCTTCATATTACACATTTCTGTCTTGACGCCTACTGTAAATATGTTATTCTAAATTGTTTGCATATAATGAACGGAGGCTAAAAGTGTTTAAAGATAAAAAAGCAATAATATGGGATTTAGATAATACTTTATATCGTATAACACCTGAGTTTGCTGATATGCTTGATGAAGCAATGGCAAAAGCTCTTGTACTTGATTTAGGCGTAAACTTAAGCGTTCCGGAGTGCAAAGATTTAGTTAAAGAATCTTACAGAGTATATCGTGATGGCGGTGAATATTTTTACCAAAATTACAACATAAATCCTAAAGATTTATTCAAACACTACTTCAACAGAAAACCTGTACATATGATTATCCCATATAACAACATTGCAGAAAAAATCAAAAAAATTCCTTATGAACAATTTATCTTTACTGCAAGTAACCGTATGGCTTCTGAAAAAATTTTAAAACATATAGGATTATATGATATCTTTAAAGATAGATTTTATTCTGTGGAAGATTTTGGCGTATACAAAAAAAATGAAAGTGCTGATGTTTACCAACAATATTGTAAAAAGATAGAATTTGACCCTTGTGATTGCGTTTTTGTTGATGATAGCTATTCTAACCTTGAGTTTGCAAAAGAAACAGGTATGACAACCATTCGCATATTCTATAATGAAAATTCAGCCAAAGATAAAACTTATATAGATGCAGCATACAAAGGTGTAGAAGAGTGCATTAATGCATTAATCAATACTAACGATTAATTTTTATTAGCACAAATATTTGACTCATAATCATAATTTTTATCGTTATCCAGCTTCATTTGCTCGGCTTCGGTTTCTGCTCTTATTTCATCTAAAAGGGCTTCCATTGCTACTAGGTATTTATCTTTTAGCTCATTTTTTGCCATCCCCATACTTATGTCATAGTTTTTACCGGCAACAGCATTTTTTCTGACAACTTCCAACATTCTTTCTTTAATTATCGGCAAATAATATTCTAACACAGACTGATTAATTTGTTGGTGAGTTTGTTCATGTCTTAAAACTAAGTCATACATGCAAGTTCCTTCTTTATAATCTTTTGCAATATAAATCTTTGGATTCTCTCCAGCGCCTATATTTAAAGTAACTTTTGAAGGATAAACACATGTTACACCAGAATACAACGTCTGTTTTTTTAGATTAAATTTTATATTTAAGGCATATTCAAATGTAGATAAACCATTTAACAAGCCTTGAACCGGAGCTCTATTTTTATGTTGGTTCTTATGCATTCTGGTAATTGTACGTCTACTTTTTGTATTATCATACTCTAAATTACCATATGAAGTAGTAATCACGAGTTCCGGATTTCTCATGCTTTGAAGACACATTTTTTTAAAATCCCCAGAAGCATTAGCCAAAGAGGAAAAAAATGTAAAATTAATAAAAAAAACTATGTAAAAAACTTTTTTCATGATATAATATTAAAGTATAAATTATCAATATAGAGTTAATATTATGAAAATTTTGAAGTTTTTAATCATATTTATTTCAATTACTTTATACTTTAGCAAAGTATCTGCTCAAATATACCCTCAATATCAAAAAGATGACTTTTTTATGCCGGCTTATGAAACAGCCCCAAAACGTGAAAAACTTCCACCATTACCAAAACAACCTATTCAACAAGTTTATAATCACAACTCAACATTATACGATATACAATATAAATTTGTTAACGGAGTTTATGTACCTGTATACACAAAAAAAATTATAGAAAAAAAGCAACCGCAAGTGGTTAATTATGATGCAGACGAACACCCTATGATCAAAAAAACGGTCCATTCTGCACCTAAAACGGAACAAATAATTGAAGAACCACAGCTTCAAAATATAGACGATGCTAAATCTATTATAGCAGATTCTGTTTCAACCATAATGAAAAACTCACCTACTTTAACCAACACCACAGAAACACCTAAAAATGAGACTTACCAAGAAAATTCAATTACCGAGTATCCTAACTATAAACTAACTACTGAAGATGAATACGGACCTCCATATAGAAAAATATATAATCAATATATTAAAGATACTATTGAGTTCAACAAAACCGGAACGTTTCCGTACAATGAAAATCTTGAGCAATCTTTGAAAAAGATGTCTTCAGGAAAACAAATTACCGTTTTCAGAGGACCTGTTAAACCGATACTTACTAAATAATTATATCGTATATTACTTATAAAAAAAAGGTCGTTACCGACCTTTTTTATTATCTTTCTACCAAAACTGATAATTTGTTTTATACCCTAAAGATAAACCAACTGTAGTATCACTTCTGCTTTTTTCTGCACTACGCGTTTTAGCTAAACGATAATTAACAAACGGAGCAAAGGACAAACCATTGGTAATTTCTACATCTATACGGTTATTTGTTTCAAATTCATATTTATAATCAGTTGCCTCATATTTATCATATTCAAAGAAGTAACGATAATATCCGTCAGAGAAAAAGTTCATACCTTCTTTAATACCATATTCAAATTTATATCCAAACTCAGCACCTGTTTTCATATTTGTATTACCATATGTAAAATCGGCTTCTTCTACAGCTGCTACATACAATTCTTTGAAACGTTTACCTTCATATAATTTCATACCTGCTTTTCCACGTAAAATTTTGGTACGATAATCATCACCATCTTCAGCGGTAAATGTTGTAAACTCTGTCTGATATCCTAAGTTAACAAACGGACCAACAACACCTTCACTAAGCTCCCATACTTTGTGAGTATAATCTGTTGTAAATAAGATTTTATCAGCATTTTCACTCTTTGTTGTTTCGCCATCTTCTGTTGTTTTGCTTTCGCCATATTCCATAAATAAGCTGTTAAGCCAAACCATTTTAGTTGTAGCATACTCCACATTACCATCAAAAATTCCTGTGAAAACTTCTTGTTCATCAGAACTGAAAGTTCCAGGATAATTCTCTTCTTCATCTTTGTTGGTAACACTATTTTGATTATATTGAAGCGCTATACGGTTCAAGTTTGCTTTCAAAGAACTTGTAGCTTCAATAACATCTTGTTCTGCTGTTTGAGCCATAACGCCAACTGCTGGAATAGAAAAAACAGTAGCAAGCAATGCTATATTATAAAACTTTGACATTTAAAAACCCTTCCCTAGTATAAATAACTGTTAAAAGGATATAACATATTATAGCAGAATAAAGTTTTTTCTTGTTTTTTATAACAACATATTATTTATCAAAAATAACCTTGCTAACAATTGCCAACTTATCTCGTACACCTATTACGGGCTTAGGCGACATAATTTCCCAACCTCTATTTTGCATAATATCAAAGTATCTTTTATAAATATGCAAAATAAACCTTAATGGTCTGGTAATTTTTTTGTTAGCATATTGTAAGAGTTCAAAAGCTCGCTTAAAATCAGCAGAAACATTTTTAGCTAATTGTTCTCTTACCGCAACCAAATTTTTATCAGTAACTGCTGTTAAAGGTTCTGTTGATAAAATGCCTGCTTGATTTAAAACTTCCTTAGGCATATACAAGTGACCGTTTAATGCATCTTCTTTAACATCTTTTAATATATCAGTTATAAACATGGCTCTGCCAAAGCTTTTTGAAAGATCTCTTTTTACCTCTTCATCAAGTTCACCGATAATTGATAATGTTATATAAACCGGAATTTCAGATGTTCCATAACAATATCTGTAAAAGTTTTCATATTCAGGTGCTTTTAGACTTTCGGGAAAATCCATCATTGCCGCATTTAAAATTTCTTTAAAATCATCTTTTTTAATTTTAAAACGCATACAATTCTTATAAATTTTTCTACCGATATTTGTAGCCGGAACTTTCTTATCATATATATTGATAAGTTCTTCCTGCCATGCTTTTAACAGTTCTAATTTTTCTTTCTCATCAATATTTCCATCAATCACATTATCTATATGTTTACAAAAAGCATATAATGTGTATATAGCTTCTCTTTTTGCTTTTGGTAAACCTTGCATACACCAAAACAATGTCGCTTGCGATTTTCTGACTAACTTACCGATTGAACTCATCTAAACACCTTTTATTTTTAACCTTCTAACTCTTGTAAAAAGCCATTTAAAGCTAGCATAAAACAATATTGTAATCAAGTCAAACTTTGATAAACAAACTTCCTTTTTTTCCTCAATTTTGTTTATTATTTTTTCAAGAAAAATAACAAAATACCAAATTTTAAATCTAAATACTTTATCTGTTATTACCAAAGGCAAAACTTTACCGTCTTTTAAAAAACCTTTTATTTTGCTTAAATAAAAACGACGATGCTTCATTTTTTTTTCTATCATATCTGAAACAAAAATCGCCGACATTGTAAGAGATGCAAAAGGCATATAAACAGAGTAATTTAAATCATTTAAAACCATTATCATTCTAACCAAAGGAGAAACAAACAACTGATTTAAATAAACTTTAGCATTCCAATTTTCATTATCCTGATTAAGCACCATGTGCTTAAATGCTTTTATCATATCAGACATCACCGATAAAGATATATTTTCTGCTATAAAAGCCGATTGCAACTTTGCAATTAAATTATTTTTCAAACAACAATTTTTAAAAATTTGCCTATATAATAAATCAAACTTTTTTATTTTAATATCTTGAGATATTTTTTCATTTTGAACAGATTTTAAACCTAATTTTATAAAATCTAAATAGCACACCATTACATGCCTATTCTGACTTGATACAGATTTTATAATATAGTTTTCAAACCTATTGATAAACTCATGCATTAACTTGCTCCAACCATGCTTGCAAGTCTGTTAATGCTCTATTGCAATAATATTCTTTACGATCCATACCTTTTAATTTTCGCTTTTTACCATTAGGTGTAATCTGTACTTCCGCTGTAGGAAATAAACCAAAGTTAATATTCATCGGCTGATAACTGTCTATATCCGTATCATCTTGCAAATGTTTGTGCATTGAACCCAAAGCTGTTGTGATAGGCGGCAATAACGGATCAATATTTTTAATCAAACATGAGGCAAAATAACCTGACAACATACCGATAGCAGCACTTTCAACATAACCTTCGCAACCTGTAATTTGACCGGCAAACATTAAGTTTTGTTGAGTTTTTAGTCTTAAAAAAGCATCTAACAATACGGGACTTTTAATAAAAGTATTTTTATGAATACCTCCATATCTGGCAAACTCAGCATTTTCAAGACCTGGTATCTGTCTAAAAATACGCAATTGTTCACCATACTTAAGTTTAGTCTGAAAACCAACCATGTTTCGAAGTGTGTCTTCTTTATTATCTTGTCTGAGTTGCACAACTGCATAAGGCTTTTCATCACTATTAGGGTTAGTAAGCCCTACGGGCTTTAATGGTCCAAACATCAGGGTATCAACGCCTCGTTCTGCCATCACTTCAATCGGCAAACACCCATCAAAATAATTAGGCGTTTCAAAATCATGAAATTCAGCTTTTTGTGCATTAAGAAGCTCAGAAACAAAGTTATAATATTGCTCTTTATTCATCGGGCAATTAATATAGTCCTTACTATCACCTTTATCATATCTTGATTGATACCAAGCTTTTGAAAAATCGACACTTTCTTTATATACAACTGGTGCTATGGCATCATAAAATGATAATGTCTGATTATCAATTTTTTTTAACAAATCTGTAGCCAAGGCTTCAGATGTTAAAGGTCCTGTTGCAATAATGGTTAAAACATCTGTTTCATCAGGAATAGATGTAATTTCTTGAGGTATAATTTCAATATTAGGATGTAATTTAAGCTTATCACTTATAAAAGCTGAAAAGCCTTCTCTATCTACAGCTAAAGCGCCACCTGCAGGAACCTTTGTTGTATCGGCAGCTAACATAATAAGCGACCCAAATCTTCTCATTTCTTCATGCAACAGACCTACTGCATTATGCTCAAAATCATCAGAGCGTAAAGAATTAGAGCAAACAAGTTCTGCAAAATTTTCACTCTTATGTGCAGGAGACATTTTTTGCGGCTTCATATCATAAAGTTTAACTTTAACACCACGTTTTGCTAATTGCCAAGAAGCCTCACAACCTGCAAGTCCTGCTCCAATAACTTTTACTATATATTCTTTCATTTTACTTCTCAAATAACACTAAACAATATGTTTCTTGTATCGTTTTTTTTATTGGTTGTAAACACAATTTGACCTTTTTTCATTAAACTTTTTTTAAATGTCTTTAGATTATAATGCCGATAATTGTTATATGAGGCTACTTTATGAAAAAAATACTTTTAATAATAGCAATGTTTTTACATGCTCTTTGTGCTAACGCACAAGGAGTTCCTAGTCTAGCAGATCCTCAAGAAAGCGCAAAAATTGCTATAGATGATGATTTATACATAGATGAGCAAAATGTAGATGCTTTTGGTGAAACAATCAAAATACAGCCTCAAATTGTATCAAACAACAAAAAATATGTTGCACCTCAACAAGCCGGAAACACAACAATAAATTCAAAAAAATCGCTAACTGATAATTTCAAAACAAAATCACACAACGATAATGAAGAAAGTAATGCAGAAGGCGAAAGTGCAGATAGCTCTACATGGATAGGAAGTGGTTTCAGTGCCTTAAAAGAATTAGCTGGAAAACCTTCAAAAGATAATCCTTTATCAACAGCTATGGAACAAAGTAAAGGCTTAAACAAAAAATCAAACGCAGCCGTTTTTGATATATCAGGCGTAATGTTACGTATGAGCTTAGAACAAGCAGATAAAGCCTTAAGCAAAAGAGGATACAAAAAAGTCTCACAAAAAATGGACATTCCTAACTTTATTAAATGGCGCAATGAAGAAACATGTCGCAATAATGGTATTGTAGGTTATGAGAGATTAAACCACTGTGTTATACAAATAGCTCGCAAAAGCAATTATGAATATGTTTCTCAAGTTGAATATAATAAATATGATACTAAAGAAAGTATGCAAATCTTTTTAACCAGCAACTTTACCAATAATAAAGTATATAAAATAATGTATCATACCGAAGCTGCAAACATGAGCGGAAACAGCCCAAAAGCAGAATATTTGCGCAAAATAAAAGTTTATGATTTTTGGAAAAAAATTAATCAAAAATATGGCTCTCCTGACAATAAACAAGATGCAATTTGGGGTCTTGGTGCAAACAAACCTTATTTAAGAGCTATAACCGGAGCCTTATTGTTAGAAGATCCTATGCTTAAAGAACTAGATTACACCAGAATGTCTCGTGAAGATAACAAATTTTTAAATACAGACATCTACACATTTTAAGGAAACATTATGAAAAACAACAATCTTTTGCAATTATCTGAAATTATTTGCACACGATTAAGCCATGACTTAATCGGAAACATCGGTGCTGTTGCCAACGCTATAGAGCTATTAGATGACGATCCGGAAAGTTTTGCTGATGTAAAACCTATTTTAGAATTAAGTTCAAAAGTATTGTCTTCAAGATTAAAGTTTTTCCGATTAGCCTTTGGTTTGAGTAATGCTGCCGTTAAAAATATTGATGAACTAAAAACAATAGCAAATAATTATCTTGCAACTATCGGAAATCGCAACTTTCCTATTAATTTAAACCTTTTTCTTAACACACCTGAACTATACAAAATTGCTTTATTATGCATTATGACTTTAAGTGATGTTTTTATTAAAGGCGGTACAATTGAAGCAACCGAAACCGAAACAGGTGTTACATTTAAAGCTACATCAAGCCATAGCTTATCAATAAGCAAACTGCAAACATTACAAAATTTATTAGCCGGAAACATTGCAGAAGAAAATCCAGCACAAGTAGCACCACTAGCATACTTGCAAGCAATGCTATCTTCTTCAGATGTAAAAACAAACATCACTTTTAGTGAACTTGAAGCTATTTTGCAAATTGGTTAAACCAAATTTTCCATTGTTGCCCATTAATATAAAGTTCTTTTACTAACGGATTTGCTTTACCATTAATTGCAAAGCTTATTTCAACTTTAAGGTTTTCATTGCTTGCAATTTCTCTATCAACATCCATTGCCTTAACTTCAGGCAAATAATATCTGTATGAATAAGCAAATAACTCTGTAGGGCATCTATTTTGTTCAAACTGAGCACAATCAGTATTATTCCAATCTGGTCTTAACAACAAATAATGTCCGCTTAATAAATCTACCGGATCAAATCCGTTCATAGCTACCATAACTTCTTTTGAAGAGTAAAGTTGTTTCTCAAGACTTGCAATCCAATATAAATATACAACTAACGGATGTACCAGAAAAAAAGCTAACACATACTTACTTTTCATTATTCATTCTCCTATTAAAATATTTAGATGCTTTTTTCCAAAGCATTAACAAGCCCAACAACACTAAACCAGATATAATAAAACCAAAACCTGTAACCATCAAACTAAAACACAACTGAATATATAACATATAAATTCTAACGCCAATTAATAAGATGCTCCAATTTAGTAAACGTACCATTTTTTCATGATAAGCATAACATCCTAACACCGTCAGCGAAGACAAACCGACTATAAAATGCATTGGAATTAAAGATGCAATAAGCACAATTACCATTATGTAATTAATAAAATATTTTTTCTTATTTAAGTAACTAAGATAGAAAGAAACCGCGCACAAAAAGACTAAAAACAATATATATAGAGGATCAGCATTCAACTTAACAAAATCAGAAGAATCTAAAACCAAAACCGCCAATGCTAACATAGCAATAATAACAAACTTTAATGCAGACATAAAACCAACTGCAAAATTTGGCAACCATTTTTCCATACATTGATATAATATAATGTAAGTAAACAAAATCAGTAACGGAGCATTGTTAAGTATATAAAACAACAAGTCAAAAGTCTCGACACATTCTAAACATGACGCATGAAAAACTATAAAAACCAAAAATGGAAATAATGTTTTACGAGAAAAAAGCACTAACGGCATCATTAACGTTGACCAAATCATAGGATCCTTTGCATCCGAGCTCAGTTGATATATTTGATTTACCAAACCTATTGTTGCTACACATAAGATCCCATACAAGAACAACAAGCCCTCAAAATATGTACTCTTTTTATCATACATATAATAAACACCGGCTCCACAAGCAGATAACATTGCAAAATTCATACCAATTTTAACATACGCAGGTATATAATCCCAATTTGCTGCAATCTCAGCAATTATGCCACAACCAATTAAGAACATACTTAAAAATGATAAGGCGTTAACTAAGTAAGGCTTAACATTATTATTTTCGAACTCTGTAAGTTTTGAAGCTTGTTCAGCAGAAATAATACCTGCTTCCTGCCATTTATTTATCTTTTTAGAAATATTCATTATAAAGTCCTCCGTTACTATAAAGCTAATGCAAATTTTTATAAATCTCAATGTTTTTTAAATTTTCCACAAAAAAAGGATTTCAGGTTAAACCATGAAATCCTTTTCTACACATTTTTACCGGCTAGACCCATTCATTCACCGAAACATCGCCAAATTCAATAGGTTTTTTCTCCTGCATAAGCTTTACTGTTTTGATAAAATCAATCTCTTTTTCGCCCTGATGAGCTCTAAAGATAATTTTCAGCTCTGTGCAGTAATACGGCTTCTCCCCCTTCGTCTCATCTGGCAAATCCTTTAATGAATAGCTTACCAATTCATACTTAGGAATGTAACTTTCACCATTTTGAGTATAAGTGCTTGGAATCACATCCGTGATATAATAATTTACACTATATTCGGCAAAATTGATGACAACACGACGATTTCTTTCGACAAGACAGAAATTTCCATCCACAATCTGTCGACTAGATTCATTGGTTATCCTACAGCCACGATAAGAAGCGCCATATCCTACTTCAAGAACCTCGTAGTTTTGATGATTTTCATTCTCGTAAACATACGGAACCAAAGTAGATACCTTCTTGCCGTTTGCCGTAACATAGTACATAGAATAATGCGTGTCACTTGCAGGTTCACACATTACCAAAGCGTCTGCAGGAAACTGATAATTCTCCTCAATAACGCTCGAAAATTCACAAGCGGTTGTCATAACACCTAGTGCCAAACAAACCAAAAAAATAATTTTTTTCATGATAGTAGTAAGAATAATTTATAAACTAAGAAAATTATAACACACTTATTCGCAAATAGCAATCAAATAATGTTTATTGTATTCGTAAAACATGTTTTATTTTAATAAAAAAAAAGACACCACAAAACATGGTGTCTTAAACTTCAGTACTCTCTTCTCCATCATAACCACTATCAATAATGATATCGAAAGAGACATTAACCATCTCCTGTCTGAGTTTTACTGTCTTAGTAAAATCAAACACCTTCTCGCCTTGATAAGCCCTTAGCGTAAATGTAGCCTCAGTACAGTAATAGTCCTTATCCCCGTGTGTTTCTTCACCTAAGACCTTGGTCTTATAATCAATCAACTCAAAAGTTGGGACATAATGCATACAATCTTCGGCACAAAGCTTAGGAAGCACAACAACAAAATAGTATCGCACGATATACGTATCAAACATCAGAGATACCCTATAAGTTTCTTCAGTAAAGCTAAAGCCATCAACTTGATAATAATTAACATATTTAGGCAAGACATTTAGCTCAATAAAGTCACCTACACGATAAGCATCAACAACATCGCTTTCTTCTTCATCCTCCTTTTCGTAGATATACGGAGCCAATGTAGAATTTCTAGTGCCGTTAGATTTCGTATAATACGCAGAGTAGTGCGTTTCACTTGCTGGCTCGCAAGAGACAACTGCATCAGAAGGAATATTGTTTACATATCCTTCATCATCAATAAGAATGCAACTGGTAGCCATGATACCTAGTATCGAACAAACCAATATTTTAAGCATTGTTTTCATAATTGTAATTGTAATTTTGTTAAGTTCAGAATAATTCAAAAGTGATTTTTTATAGCATATTCCGTCAAAAATGTCAAGTTAACAATCTTTATTGACAAAGCCAAAAGATAATTATATGATGCGAAAAGTTTTTAATAACATAGGTTAATTTCACGACATGAGTTCTGGTTATATATATACTTTTAATATAATTTTAGTTTTAATTTTAGTTTTACTTAATGCTTTTTTCGTTGTTTCTGAATTTTCAATTGTTAAAATCAGAAGAACAAAACTTGAAGAATTAGCTCATAACGGAAACAAGAGAGCTAAAACAGCATTAAAAATTACTGATAATTTAGATTCTTATTTAAGCGCCATTCAATTAGGTATCACTTTAGCCTCATTAGGATTAGGTTGGATTGGTGAACCGGCTGTATCAAAGTTGTTAGAAAATTCTTTAGGTAGATACTTTTCTGACAACCCCATTTTGTTACATTCTGTTAGCTTTGGTATTGCATTTACACTTATCACTGTTTTACACGTAGTATTAGGAGAATTGATACCAAAGTCATTGGCTATACAAAAAACAGAAACATACGTTTTAATAATAGCATATCCATTATACACTTTTAAACGTATCTTTTATCCATTTATTTGGGTTTTAGATATGGTAACCTTAAAAGCCTTAAAAATCATGGGTGTTCAACCCGCATCAGAAGAAGACATGGCTCACTCTGAAGAAGAAATAAAACTTATAGTTAATGCTTCGCAAAGAGGTGGTGTAATTGATGATACTGAACGTGATATTATTCAAAATGCCATAGATTTTTCAGAAATTTGTGCTCATGAAATTATGATACCAAGACAAGATATGTGTTGTTTATTTTTAAATGATAGCTTTGAACAAGTAATGAATTTGGTAAAACGTTCAAAACATACACGTTATCCATTATGTGATAAAGACAGAGATAACGTTGTCGGAATGATTCACATTCGTGACTTGCTTGAACATTCAGAAGAAAAACTTGAAAAAGGTCGTTTAAACAAAATTGCTCGTCAAATATTATTTGTACCAGAAAACCAATCTGTATCAGAAGTTTTACATTTGATGCGTCGCAAACATACTCACGTTGCCATTGTGGTTGACGAATACGGCGGAACGGCTGGTATGCTTTCTATGGAAGATATCTTAGAAGAACTTGTTGGCGATATTATGGACGAACATGATGTTGCTGAAGCTCAAGAAATTCAGCAAATAAGTGAATGTATATGCGAATTTGACGGAAAAGTTTTAGTTGAAGACGCATACGAACACATGAAACTTCCTTGTTGCGAAAGAGATGAAAGCACCATCGGCGGATACGTATTTACTTTAATTGGTCGGGCTCCTAAAATTGGCGACAAAGTTGAAGATGAATATTGCAAGTACGAAGTAATTTCTTCAAACAAAATGCGTATTAAACGTGTCAGAGTTCAAATAAAAGAACAAGAAGAAAAATCTGATGAAGAATAAACAAAAAACCCTCATGATTTTGTGAGGGTTTATTTTTTAATTATAAGCATAAATCATTCAAAATCGCCAGATTATTTTTGACAAAACGGCCGAATTTTTTGTTGCAAATTAAAAAAAATAATGATAAACTCAACTTACATTTAAATTTTATTATTTCGGAGATATAAAAATGGCTGATGAAAATCGTTTCAATGCGTTGTTCCAAAACCTTAACAACCTTAATTTAGAAGAGCTTGATGAATTAGAACGTTTATCTAAAGAACTTAATTATGATTTTGGAATTCAAGATAGTCATGTCATTGCAAGCAGACGTGAAGAATTAAAAAGTGCATCTGTAACTGGAACTGGCTCTGAAAACGCAGATACCCAAGAAGGCACCTCACAAGATTTACACACCACTTGGGTTGATGGTTTAGATGAAGACAAGCTTAACGCTCTTAAATCCGAAAACCAAGAGCAAGAACATCAAAAAATTCTCAGTACACTTACTGTTGCTGCATTAGAGCAAGTTATAAACGATAAAGATCTCCCAAATGAAACACATCAATTAGCCATTGATGAATTTAATAAACGTTTTGAATATGCAACACAAAATAACGAATCAATGGATCCTGAAACCACAATACGTATGGTACAAATAAAACAATACATTGAAAACACTGAAAACGATAACAACGAAAATAACAGCACCGAAAACGATGAGCCTTCGTTGTCTCCGGAAGAAATTGCTCGTAAAGAAAGAAAAGAAGAATTTTTAGCGGCTCTTCAAGCATATCAAGCTTCTGATTATGAAGATATGTCTCTTCATGATAAAGCTATGGAATTAGTACAAGTTATGTCTCCTGAAGAAATTACGGAACTTAAAGAAGACTTAAAAGAAGACATTGATTCTTTAACTTATTTAGAAGGTTTAACAGGAGATATTACTGTTGAAACCATTACCGGCATCAACCCTGATAAATGGGTTAACTCATACAACTGGACCGACACAGAAACATTGAGCAATGAAGAATTTGAAGAAAAACTTAAGACAGCAAGTTCTACATCATTATTAAGTGCATTAAACGAAGTATCAGATAAAGAAAGACAAGCCTTAATTGCTGATGAAATCAGCAAACGTGTTTCTTTTGCCAGCGCTAATCCGGATTTAATATCTGATGCAGAGTTTAACACTTTAGCTAACTGCTTAGATAAAGCTGAAGAAGAGTTAAAGCTCGACACAATTTTATCTCAACGTGACAGAGACGATTTTGAGCAAAGGATTCAAGAGATTCATCAAAACAGAGAGAATAATAACAACTCCGATAATGGTACTGGCGATAACACCGATGATAATGACAATACAGGCAATGGTTCTGACGATAACACAGGTGATAAAGCCAATGACAATGTAGACAATAATACTGGCGATAATACTTCAGATATTGATCCTGCAAAGTGGACAGTTTACCTAACAGATACAGAAGTTAACAACTTAGATGCTCAAGAGCTCAAAGAAAAGCTTACAACCGCTGATATGTTTTCATTGTATATGATAACAAAATATGATATTAATTCCAGAATTACCGATCCTGAAAAAATTCAGGCGATTATGGATGAAGTTAATAAACGTATTAAATTTATTGCTCAACACCCTGATGTAATAACTAAATTAAATTATGAGCATTTAGAAAAATGTATATCCAGTGCAAAAGCAGAAGGTCTTGAAATTACTGCTTCTGAAGATGAATTGCAAATTTTAGATAATAAATTCCGTGAATTAGGTTTGTTATCAGATATCAACACAGCAGATAGCCATACCAACAACAGTACTAATGATAACACAGGTGATAATGACAATACAGGAAATGATGATGCAGCTGGCGATGCTAACCCTGATCAACAAAGTGATGAAAACGCTGTCGAAAATACTTCAGATACTAATCCTTTACTATGGAATGTATCTTATAATGACGCTAATTTAGCAACTCGTAGCAATGATGAATTTGCTGAAAAAATAAAAACGGCTACTCCTGTTTCATTACTATATATAATGCGCCAAGTTTCTGAGCCAGAAAAACAGCAAATTATAATCGATGAATTATCTAAACGCATATCATATACAGTAGCAAATCCAGATTTAGTAACTGATAAACAATGTCAAGATTTAAATGATTGTTTAGAATATGCTAAAGAGACATTTAATTTAGAATTAAATATTCCTGAAGAAGATAAAAATAAATTTGCTGAAAGAATTGAAAGCATAAATTCTAATGATAAAGAATACGAGGAAAATGAAGAATTAGAATTTGATAGCAAAAAATATATCAAAAAATTGAAAAAAGAGATAAATGCATTAAAAACTCCTCAAGAAAAATTTGCATTATTAAAAACAACAATTGAAAACGTAAGAAGTAGCGGCGATCAAGACAAATTAACTGCTTTAGAAACGTTGATTACTAACAGCGCTACAAAGTTTAATGAGAACAAATTATTAATTAACAAATATGAAGATCAATTATTGTATCGTGATCTCTTAAACTTAATTAAAACAGATAAGAGCCCTGCTCAAATCGATGAAGCTCTCAAAAAAGTTAATGAATCAATCAATGCTTATGAGGAAGAATTTGGTCTTGATCATAAAGTAAGTGATGACCAAATTAAAGAAAATACGGCTCAACTCGAAAAAATCAATAAAAGAAATTATTTTCTAACACTTGATCAATGTACTGCAAGTGTTCTAAAAGATAATGACTTTGAAGATTGGAAAAATGGTACGAAAACGTTAACTTTGGGTGGATATATGAGTCTTTTAAGACATCCGCAATTATCACCTGAAGATAGAACAAAAGCATTAACAACAATATTGGATCCGGACAAACCTCTTCTTACTGAGGAAAAGATTGATTCATTACTTAATCTGGATGTTAGATGGTACGGCCCACTTAAATCACTGGTTGATGAGCTTAAGCAAGAATATCCTGATAATGAAGATGTAAAACTTGCAGATGCAAAACTCGCTAAATTCATAGAGGATAGAGGAAGTTTATATGTATATCCTGAAATGCAAGAAGCTGCTGATCTTTTAGGAAAAATCACCGTAATAAATGACGAAAGCATCAGAAAAAGCGCTATTCCACAAAATGCACAAGATAGTGAAATTGAGAAACTCAAAGAACTTGCTCGTATTGAAACTGAAGTATATCTTGCAAACACTGCAAGCTCGGCTGACCAAATAACTCCGGAACGTTTTGCTCAAGAATATGCTGTTCGTTTACAAAAACACATTGTAGGTGTTGCTCAAGCAGACAGAACTTGCAAAGGAGCAAGCCGTCAGAGTTTTGAAGACTTAGCTAAAGAGTTAGCCGGATCTGACAATATTAAAATAAATAAATCTTCTTTCGTTGGATATTTTGCAATTAACGGAACAAAAGCCGCAGGTGCTGCAAAAGGTAACGATACAATTCTTAATAAAATAAGAAACTTTGATAAAAAATGTAGTGACAAATACGGCGAATTATATAGTACAGCCAAAAACGTTATAGAAACATTTGGATGGGGTGCTGCTTTCGGTCTTGCTGCAAAAGTTACAGTTGCTAACCCACTTATAGGTTCTTGTTTAATGGCTGGTGTTGCAACAGCATCATTTGGTGTATCTTTACACAGATTGATTAAAGACTTCAAAAAACAAAGAGCAGAATTAGCTGCAAAAACTAATGGAGAAGAGAAATTAACTTTTGGAAAATATTTAAAATCTCCTTCAAATGCATTAAGGTTTGCCGGTACATGTTTAAGTGGTGCCACAGTGGCAATTTCTACTGTTAATGCTGTTGGTATTGCTGCAGCAAGCGTTGCTCAAAATGCTGAAATTGCATCAAAGATTGCTAAGTGGGTATCTGTAGCTCAGCAAACTAAAATGTATACTGCTTTAGCTATGTTTGCAACTAGCACAGGAAATCATGCTCGATTAGCTTTCAATAATGCAAAGAAAAATGGTAAAAATCCATATTGGGCAGCCACAAAGTCTATTGGTATTTCTCTTTTATCTTTTGGAGCAGGTGCAGCAGGGGGACATACCGCAGGTGCTGTAGTGTCTCCTTTAGTTGAATCAAACAATGATATACCATTAAACGAACAAAATTTAGAATATCAAGATAACCAAAATTCTGAAAATCAAAATTTCAATAACCTACAAAATCAGGACAATGGTAACCAAGGTAACGACAGCCCACAAAATCAGGACAATGGTAACCAAGGTAATGATGGCCCACAAAATCAGGACAATGGTAACCAAGGTAATGATGGCCAACAAAATCAGAACAATGGTAACCAAGGTAATGATAGCCAACAAAATCAGAACAATGGTAACCAAGGTAATGATAGCCAACAAAATCAGAACAATGGTAACCAAGGTAACGATAACCAACAAAATCAGGGCAATGGTAACCAAGGTAACGATAGCCAACAAAATCAGAACAATGGTAACCAAGGTAACGATAACCAACAAAATCAGGGCAATGGTAACCAAGGTAACGATAGCCAACA
>JAZKXV010000032.1:0-7972 GCA_045611785.1 Alphaproteobacteria bacterium | reverse complement strand
CTATATATAACCTAATTTTTCCAACTCAAGA
This sequence comes from Alphaproteobacteria bacterium, assembly GCA_045611785.1. Classification (GTDB taxonomy): domain Bacteria; phylum Pseudomonadota; class Alphaproteobacteria; order RF32; family CAG-239; genus JAFTYO01. Next base: position 7,941 of record JAZKXV010000032.1, on the reverse strand, counting down.
ATTACAAGCAAAAGAAATTGGTGAAGTATCAAATTTAGAAACAGAAAACAATTATGTTGATGATGTGGATTTTTTTGAATCTGATTTAGATGTTGATGCTTCAGAGTTATTTGATAATCATGATAATTTGTATAAAGATATCGGAGATGAATCGAACACAGGAGCAGCTTTACCTATGTTTGACTATTTTATTTTAATGCAGGCTCCAGAATTATTTCCTGCTGAAATGTTTTATACTAAAATATTGCTTGATAAAGATGGTAAAAATTATTTTTATATGGAAAATAATTTGTTAGCACATAAGACATGTAAACACTCAAAATACCATAATAGTTTCAAAACTGTTTATGATGAAAATTATACCAAACCAATTATTCATTCTGTTGATATGGTTTGGTACTCAATTATAGAAAATAAAGCGTATTCATTGGTTCAAGAATTTCCTTATGAAAAATTAAAAGAACAAGTAGAATATTTTCAAAACAATGAGTTAAGCGGTGATGTTTTATTAAAAATAGCACCACATGGTTTGGTTGATTTATATGTAATAGATCAGTTATCGTATGATTTTAATGAGGATACTGATAAAAAAGTTTTAATAGCATCTTATCAAGCTAAAGAAAAAAATCTATCTTTTGCTGACTTTAAAAAAATATCAGGTTTTTATACACACGGAGGTCTAGAGGCCAAAGATTGGGATACTTATCAAATAAATGCGTTGGCAAATTTTCCTAAAGCCGCTGAATTTATGAGTGAAAAAGAATATGTTATACCACCAAAAGATTTTAATTTCTGGGAAGATATACATGTTAAAGAATATGATGAACCTGATTTTGACACAATGAACGATTTAGATGAAAATGGTGAAACGCCTTTGATTAATGCTGTCCGTACAAGAAAATTTGCATTGTTTAATATGTTAATTTACTTAGGTGCAGATTTAAATATTCAATCAACTGATATTGGAGAAACAGCTTTAACAGCGGCTTGTTCAATGGGGCATATACAATACGCTAAATCTTTAATAAGCGCTGGTGCTGATGTTAATTTGCCGGAGTTAAAATCAGGTAAAACTCCTTTGATGCAAGCTTCTATGGCCGGACATAGAGAGATAGTAGATTTGCTCATTAAAGCTGGTGCTGATGTTAATGTAAAGCAATTTATAGAAGGTCAATATATCGGTTATAATGCTCTAAAATATGCTCAAGAAAACAATTATCAAGAAATTGCTGATATGTTGGTACAAGCCGGAGCTCAAGAAATAGTTGATAATGAAGAAAATTCTGAAAATGTAGCACCGATTGAGCCTACAACCATTGATAACGCGGTAATGCTTGGAGATGTTGCACAAGTAGAAAAAATGTTGGCACAAGGTGAAGATCCAAATAAAGAAATTCCTGGACTCGGCTCTTTATTGTACTATGCTTGTGCTGTTAGTAATATAGATATTGTAAAAGCTTTAATTAATGCTAATGCGGATTTAAATGCTATTTCTCCAATAGGGTACACACCATTGATGATGGCTGTTACAAATGGGCAAGTAGAAATTGTAAAAGTTTTACTTGAAGCTGGTGCTGATATAAATGTAGAAAGCCCGATTCTTGATGAAGAAACTGGTAAAGATGTTTTATCAATGGCTCAAAATTTATCTCAAACAGAAATTTTTGATTTAATAAGCTCTTATAAAGATCAATAAATAAGAAAGCTCCGTGAAAAACGGAGCTTTTTTGTGTTTAAACAAATTAAAATCTAGACTCTTAATTAAAAATGCATACAATAAATCCATATTTTTTATAATTGTAGAACTTTAAATTATTGGGTTATGAAAACGATTCCTAGAGAAATGCAGTCGTTAAAGCTTTACGACGGTCGTCCTGCTTATATTTTTGCGGACAGAAAGACAGGTAAGTTCCCACTTAATGAGTTTTGTTGTGATAGAAACACTTGCCCATACTGTGGTGATAAGCTTGTGAACAATGAATGTGTGTGCTACTCGTATAAAAGGGTTAAAGCATATAACGCTTCCCTTGAAAAGTAAACAAGAGAAAACCTCGGCAAAACTCCCGAGGTTTTCTTTTTTTGATTTTTATAGCTTGACGCATAAAAAAGATTTGAGTATGTTGCCGTAAAATATTAATGCAATTTACAGTTAAATGTTGTAAAGGTAAAATAATGACAATTTTAGATAATATAAAAAATGTTTACTTTATTGGTATAGGCGGAATAGGAATGAGCGCTTTGGCTCGTTATTTTAAAATTAAAGGATATAATGTTGCCGGCTATGATAAAACCAAAACCGATTTAACTGAAAAAATGGCAAAAAACGAAGGTTTTTACATTAATTATGTTGATAATATAGAAAGTATACCTGAAGAATATCGTCAAGCTGATAATACATTAGTTGTTTATACACCGGCAATTCCAAGCGATAATGAGCAATTAAATTATTTTATAAAAAAAGGTATACATCCTCATAAACGTTCTGAAGTTTTGGGTTTGTTATCTCAATCAGGAAAAGCTTTATGTGTAGCTGGAACTCATGGAAAAACGACAACATCAACATTGTTGGCTTGGTTGTTACATAACTCTAAAGTTAAGTGCAGTGCATTTTTAGGTGGTGTTTCTGAAAATTTCGGAACTAACTTGTTAGTTGATACAACATCTGAGTATATAGTAATAGAAGCCGATGAGTTTGACCGTTCTTTTTTAACACTTAACCCTGAAAAGGCTATAATAACATCGCTAGACGCTGACCATATGGATATTTATGGAAGCAGAGAAAGTGTTGTGCAGGCTTTTGAAGATTTTGCCGAAAGAATTGTTGATGGAGGTAAATTGTTTATAAAAAACGGTTTAAAATTAAAACGTCGCCAACCTGATGGTTTTTATGCTTTAAATGAAAAAGCTGATTTTTACTCAAATAATTTACGTTTAGAAAATGGTTTATATACATTTGATTATCATAATAAAGACTTTGATATACTTGATTTAAAGTTAGGTATACCGGGAATGGTAAATGTAGAAAATGCAACAGCGGCCATTACTATAGCATTAGATTGTGGTGTAACTCCTGAGGAAATTAAAAAATCTTTACCTTTATTTAAAGGTGTTCATCGTCGTTTCAATATAATTTCAAGAAATGATGATTTAATTTATATAGACGATTATGCGCACCATCCTAAGGAAATTGAAGCTACATTAAACTCTGTAAAAGCCATATGGCCTGATAAATATTTAACTGTTGTTTTTCAGCCTCATTTATATTCAAGAACAAAAGATTTTGCACCAGAGTTTGCTAAAAGCTTATCATTGGCTAATGAGGTAATACTTATGAATATTTACCCTGCTCGTGAAAACCCAATTCCAAACGTAACTTCTGACATTATTTTGGATAAAGTTACAGTTCCTGCAAGTTTGAAAACAAAAGAAAATATTATTCAAACAATTGATACAAAAAAAGGAATTGTGATTACTATGGGGGCAGGAGATATCTCTCAAATGTCTGGAAAAATTTATGAGAAAATAAAAAAATAAACGTGTGTTTTTCAAAAGTAATTAAGAAAAAATGGCGGAGAGATAGGGATTCGAACCCTAGGTACGCTTTAACACGCACAATTGATTTCGAGTCAACCGCATTCGACCGCTCTGCCATCTCTCCGTAGCAATAATTACATAAAATAAAAAAGTAAAATATGCAAGCGTTTAAATGTTTTCGTCATTAAAATCTTTGTTTACAACTTCGCAAGCTATATCATAGTCAAAGCCGGCTCTAATGAGTGTTGCTATATCTTTTTGCCGATTCGTTTTTTGTAAATCAACACTATTTCTATAAGGGCCGATTTTTTTCTTTTTTACTAATTTTAAGGCCATTTCTAACGGATCAATCGATTTTTGAGATAAAATATCTTCAATCATATTGGTTTTTATACCTTTTTGTTGCAGTTTTGTTTTTATATATCTGACAGGCTTTCCAGCAGATATATAATTTTGGATTTTTAGTTCAGCATAACGTTTATCATCAAGATATTTTAGCCTTTCAAAATCAGATAAAATCTCTTCAATCCAAGTGTATGCTTCTTTTTTATCAAAATACTGATTGTAAAATGCGTAGTCGTTAGTTCTTCTTTTTAACACTTGTCTTAAATTTTCAACAGAAGATTCGTAACGCTTTAAATAATAAAGAGCTATGTTTTTAAGTCTTTGTTTTGTTATTTTTTTTATATTTTTCTTCTTTATGGGCTTATCAATAAATTCTGACACTTGAAAAAACTTTCTTTTTATATTAGATTGCACTTAATTTGTAACAACATTATATGAGGAATTTTAAAATTGAGTAATAAAAATTTTGATAGTTGTGTATCTTTTAGTTTAGCAAACGGTGCTTTTGTTGGTAGACTTGTGCGTTTAGATAACGTTTTGCAAGATATTTTACAAAAACACGGTTATCCTTTAAATGTTTCTACAGCTTTATCAGAAACATCTGCTTTGGCGGTTTTGTTATCAAGTCAGCTTAAGTATGATGGTTTGTTTACTTTACAACTTCAAGGAAACGGACCTGTTTCTGTTTTGGTTGTAGATGTAACATCTGAACATAAGGTAAGAGCTTGTGCAAAATTTGATGAATATCAATTAAATAAAGCAAAAACATTGCGTAAAACCGAAGATATTATTGAACAGGTTCCTCATTTAGTTGGTGGTGGACATATGGCTTTCACAATTGATCAAGGCCCTAAAACAGACTTATATCAAGGGGTTGTTGATATACAAGGTAAAACCTTATCAGAAATTGCTTTAAGATACTTTAAGCTATCAGAACAAATTGATACATCTTTGAAATTGTTTGTTAAATATCCTGATGAAGAAGGCGATTCGTTTTTATCTGCGGGTATATTAATTCAGAAAGTTCCTCTTACAGGCGGTAAGGATATTAATGTAGATGAAAATCAGTATAATCAAATGTTTGAAGATATAAAAGCATTTATCGGAAGCTTATCAGAAAAAGAAGTTTTTGATAAAAACTTATCTTCTGAAGAGATATTATACCGTTTATTCCACTCTTTAGATGTAAAAGTAACAAAAGAAAATACTTATGAGTTTGGTTGCCGGTGCAGTAAAGAAAAGCTTTTTTCTACTTTGAGCACATTTAAGAAAGAAGACCTTGAAGATATGGTTGAAGATGGAAAAATAAGTGTAACATGTCAATTTTGCTCTACAAATTATGTTTTTGGCAAAGATGATTTTGTTAAACACTAAAAAAACTTGCATCTGATAAAAAAGTATATTAGAAAAATATCAAATATTTTAACAATAACGGATTATAGAAAATGATTAAATTTAATAAGATTTTTAGCCTTTTAGCTGTTTTGTTGGTAACTGCTTGTGTTAACCGTGGTGAGGTTGCAGAAACACGTCGTTTTGTAGAACCTCGTTTTGATACACAAGCTCCAATCGAGTTAAATGTTAATAAAATTAATGTGGTTTCAGAGTTTACACCATCTTTTACCAGACCTAATGTTGAGCATTTATTTCCTATTTCTATAGAAAAAGCCGCAAGAATATGGGCTACAGATCGTTTAGAGGCTGTTGATTTTTCATCAAACAGAGTTGCAGAATTTATTATTAAAGATGCTAGCGTTACAGAAGAAGAAGTTAAAGCTTCTCAAATTTTCTATAAAGATAGCTTGAAATATAGAGCAACATTATCTGTTGTTTTAAAGGTTTCTTCAGATAACGGTCAATCTTCAGCTCAAACATCTATTGAAGCATGGAGAGAACTTACTATGCCAATAGATACATCAATTGAAGATAAAGAAAAATATTGGAACGAAATGGTTCAAAAGCTTTTTGTAGAATTTAATTCTCGTATGGAGCAAAACGTTAATCAGTATTTGAATATGTATGTTAAAAACAATAATACAGTTTACGAATATTAAATAAAAAAATAAAATCCCTCCGATAAAAAGGAGGGATTACTTTAATGATATGTATAAGATAAAAATATGTTGAGAAAAAACAAATATGTTTTATACTACACCCATGTTTGTTTAAAAAGGTGTTATGATGCAAGAACCTAAATTTATTCACTTACGAGTTCATACTGCGTATTCTTTATCGTCCGGAACAATAAAAGTTCCTGTTTTGATGAATAAATTGAAAGAATTAAATGTTCCTGCTGTTGCAATGACAGATACTGCTAATATGTTTGGAGCTAAGGCTTTTTCTTCTTTAGCTGCAGATAACGGTATAAAACCGATATTAGGTTGTCAATTTTATTTAAGAAATCAAGATGCTGATGATTTATTAAAAACCAAAGGTAAACAACCTCAAAGGGATAAATTGGTTTTGCTTGTAATGAATGATGTCGGTTATCTTAATATTTCTAAGTTAATGAAGCGTTTTTATTTAGATAACACCCAAAATGGTGATGATCCTCAAATTAAATATTCGGATTTAAAAGAGTTTAATGATGGTTTAATTGCTCTTACAGCAGGACCAGAAGGTCCTATAGGGAGATTGCTTCTTGAAAATAGAATTGAAGAGGCTGAAGAAACACTAAAAGAGCTTCACAATATTTTTGGAAACAGACTTTATATGGAAGTTTCCAGAATAGGAACTATAGAAGAAGATAAAACAGAAAATGCTTTTATAGATTTTGCATATAAGTATAATATTCCGCTTGTTGCAACAAATGAGGCTTTTTTCTTTGATGTTGATATGTATGAAGCTCACGATGCTTTAGTTTGTGTTGCAGAAGGAGAATATGTTGCAAATGAAAAACGTAAGAGCTTTTCTCCGAATAATCGCTTAAAAACGCAAGAAGAGATGGTGGATTTATTTAAAGATTTGCCGGAAGCAATAATTAATACAGTAAATATTGCAAAAAGGTGTAACTATCTTTCCGGAAAAGTAGATCCTTTATTACCAGTTTTTGAATGCCCTGATGGAAAAACACAAGATGAGTTTATTACAGAAGAGTCTTATCGTGGTTTGAAAGAACGTATGGAAAAGCACGTTTATTTTGAGGGTATGACAGCTGAGCAAAAAGAAGAAATAGATAAAAAATATTTTGAGCGTTTAGATTATGAATTAAGCGTAATTAAAAGAATGGGTTTTCCCGGATATTTTTTAATCGTGTCAGATTTTATTCGGTGGTCAAAAAACAATGGAGTTCCGGTAGGACCAGGTCGAGGTTCAGGGGCCGGTTCAATTGTTGCTTGGGCATTAAAAATTACAGACTTAGATCCTATTAAGTTAGATTTGTTGTTTGAACGTTTTTTAAATCCTGAACGTGTAAACATGCCTGACTTCGACGTGGATTTTTGCCAAGAAAATCGTTTCAAAACGATTGATTATGTACAACGCAAGTATGGTTTTGATCATGTAGCTCAAATTATTACTTATGGTAAACTGCAAGCCAAAAACGTAATTCGTGACGTTGCTCGCGTATTACAAATGCCGTATTCGCAGGCAGATAAGTTGAGCAAAATGATTCCGCCCGGAGTTCAAGGAAAAAATCCAACATTAAAACAATCATTGGAGCAAGTACCAGAACTTGAAGAAATGCGTCAAAATGATCCTCAGGTCAATAAACTATTTGATATTGGAATGAAACTTGAGGGACTTTATCGTCAATCAGGTGTTCATGCTGCAGGGGTTGTTATCGGAGACAGACCTCTTGATAAGTTAGTTCCTTTATATAAAGACCCTAAAGCTGATATGCCCGTTACTCAATATGATATGAAATATGTTGAAGAAACCGGATTAATTAAGTTTGACTTTTTGGGGTTAAAAACACTTACTGTTATTCAAAAAGCAGTAGATTTAATAAAGAAAACTAAGGGATTTGAATTAGATATTGATTCTGTTTCTCTTGATGATAAAAAAACTTATGAGCTATTACAACGTGGGGAAACTACTGCTGTTTTCCAATTTGAATCGGCT
>JAZKXV010000031.1:0-48770 GCA_045611785.1 Alphaproteobacteria bacterium | reverse complement strand
TAATCAACGAATTCAGCACCACCAGCTTCTGCTAATACTTTTGTAATAGCTGCTGTTAATGTTGTTTTACCATGGTCTACGTGTCCAATCGTACCAATGTTGCAGTGTGGCTTACTGCGTTCAAATTTCTCTTTTGCCATTTTAAATTTACTCCAAATAAATTATAAGTTTAGAAAGGGCGAGCGTTCGCCCTTTCGGTTAATTAAAATTAAGCGTTTTTGCTTTTGATTGTTTCTGCGATATCTCTAGGTACTTCAGCATAATGATCAAATTGCATTGTGAACTGAGCACGACCTTGAGACAATGAGCGCAAGGTGTTAACATATCCGAACATGTTAGCAAGTGGAACAAATGCATCAACAACACGTGCGTTACCGCGTTGATCCATACCGTTCACCATACCACGACGGGAGTTTAAGTCACCAATAATATCACCCATATATTCTTCAGGGGTAACAACTTCAACCTTCATAATTGGTTCCAAGATTTTTGCATCTGCTTGACGCATACCTTCTCTGAAAGCAGCACGAGCAGCAATTTCAAAGCACATAACGTTAGAGTCAACTTCGTGATATGCACCATCATAAAGGTTACATTTCACACCAGTTACTGGATATCCGGCTAAAACACCGGTGTCCATAGCACTTCTTAAACCTTTTTCAACACCAGGGATATATTCTTTTGGAACGTTACCGCCAACAACAGTGTTGATAAATTCAAATCCGGTATGATCTTCAGTAGGTTCGAATTTGATTTTAACTCTAGCGAACTGACCTGCACCACCTGATTGTTTTTTGTGGGTATATTCAATATCACATGCTTTTGTAATTGTTTCACGATATGCAACTTGTGGATCACCAACGTTTGCTTCTACTTTGAATTCACGTTTCAAACGATCAACAATAATGTCGAGGTGAAGCTCACCCATACCTTTAATGATTGTTTGTCCGCTTTCTGGGTCTGAAGAAACTTTAAATGAAGGGTCTTCCATTGCCAAACGAGATAAAGCCAAGCCCATTTTTTCAACGTCAACTTTAGTCTTTGGCTCAACAGCAAGCTCAATCACAGGATCTGGGAATACCATGTTTTCTAAAACGATCGGATTAGAAGAATCGCAAAGTGTATCACCTGTAGTGGTATCTTTCAAACCAGCCAAAGCAATAATATCACCAGCATAAGCTTCTTTAATATCATCACGTTTATTTGCATGCATCAAAAGCATACGGCCAATACGTTCTTTTTTATCTTTAACAGAGTTGTAAATATAAGAACCGGCGCTCATTACACCAGAATAAATACGTGTAAATGTTAAAGAACCAACGAATGGGTCGTTCATAATTTTAAATGCTAATGCAGATAATGGTTCAGCATCACTAGGTTTACGAGTAATAACATCTTCTGTTCCTGGTTTTGTACCTTCAATTGCAGGAATATCAACTGGTGATGGTAAATAATCGATAACAGCATCTAACAATGGTTGAACACCTTTGTTTTTAAATGCTGTTCCGCATAATACAGGAACAAAATCTTGAGAAAGAGTACCTTTACGAATACATTTTTTCAATGTTTCGATAGATACTTCTTTACCTTCAAGGTAATCTTCCATAGCTTGTTCATCTTGTTCAACAGCCATTTCAACTAATTGATTGTGATATTCTTCAGCTTTATCTTTTAATTCAGCAGGAATATCAGTGATTTCAATTGGAGAATCAGCAGTATTACCTGTGTAGATGATTGCTTTCATTTGTAAAAGATCAACAACACCTTTGAATTCATCTTCTGCACCGATAGGAAGTTGAAGAGCCATTGGGCGAGCACCCAAACGATCAACAATCATATCTAAGCAACGATAGAAGTTAGCACCAATTCTATCCATTTTGTTGCAGAAGCAAATACGAGGTACACCATATTTATCAGCTTGACGCCAAACAGTTTCTGACTGAGGTTCAACACCAGCAACTGAGTCAAACACAGTGATAGCACCATCTAACACGCGAAGAGAACGTTCAACTTCAACTGTGAAGTCAACGTGTCCAGGAGTGTCAATAATGTTAATACGGTTGCCGTTCCAGTAACATGTTGTAGCAGCAGAAGTAATGGTAATACCACGTTCTTGCTCTTGCTCCATCCAGTCCATAGTTGCAGCACCATCGTGTGTTTCACCAATTTTGTGGTTCACACCGGTGTAGAACAAAATACGTTCTGTTGTCGTTGTTTTACCAGCATCGATGTGAGCCATGATACCGATATTACGATACGTTTCCAATTTATGTGTACGAGCCATCTTATAAACCCTTTCAAATTAGAACTTATAGTGTGAGAATGCTTTATTTGCTTCAGCCATTTTGTGAGTATCTTCACGTTTTTTAACTGCAGCACCTCTGTTTGCATAAGCATCTAACAATTCGCCAGCAATTCTGTCTGTCATTGTATTTTCAGAACGCTTTTGAGCAGCTCCGATAATCCAACGAATTGACAATGCTTGACGACGGTCAGCTCTAACTTCGCAAGGAACTTGGTAAGTTGCACCACCAACACGGCGAGAACGAACCTCTACCATAGGTTTTACATTTTCAATAGCTTCCAAGAACACTGACAATGGTTCTTGTTTTGTTTTAGAAGCGATAACATCAAATGCAGAATATACGATTTTTTCTGCAACTGCTTTTTTACCATCTTCCATAATATTATTAATAAATTTTGCTACTACCTTATCACCATATTTTGCATCAGGTAGCACAATTCTTTTTACAGCACTATGACGACGTGACATCTGATATTCTCCTATTTAGGTCTCTTAGCGCCGTATAAAGAACGACGTTGACGACGTTTTGACACACCTTGAGTATCCAAGGTACCGCGAATAATATGATAGCGAACACCAGGTAAGTCTTTCACACGGCCTCCTCTAATCAGCACCACTGAGTGTTCTTGAAGATTATGACCTTCACCAGGGATGTAGCTGATTACTTCAAAGCCGTTAGTTAGACGTATACGAGCCACTTTACGCAAAGCCGAGTTAGGCTTTTTAGGGGTTGTTGTATAAACCCTTGTACAAACACCGCGTTTTTGTGGACAAGCTTTCAAAGCCGGAACTTTGTTTCTCTTCACTTTTGGTGTTCGTGAGTTACGAATTAACTGATTAATTGTAGGCATCACAAATTTCCTTAAAGTTTAAAATTAATACAAAATACATGCTCTAGAGAGCGACTCTCTAAAGCAAGTGTGCGCATATTAGCTTTAGTATTTTGATATGTCAAGCATTTTTTATTTATTTTTTCACCTAAAAAAAGACCGACAGCCATTAAGCTATCGGTCAAAAATCTAAGTTATAGGATATCAAACTCTATAGGATATTCTTCTCCATTTGCTACAACATGATTTACATATTTTTGCACAACAGGACGATATCCAACGTCTTCACCTTCTTGAAACTTTTCTGGAGCATATATTGTCTGTTGAACAATGGTTGCTCCAACAGGAACGTGTAAAAAGTCCGTTGTCAAACACTGTTGACCATTTTCCATAACTAAGACACATCCTTTAACAGTTTTCACATAAGGTTGATGAACAGGCGTTTTTCCTACAATTACTGTACGATATTTACGAACACGCCATGTTGTATCCCTACAACTTTCTACAGTTAAAACTTTTAACTCTGTTGCTTCAGTTAAGCTATCGCATAACTCTTGACAAGCTGTTTTTTTCTCTTGCATTTCATGACTTACACAAGAAAACATGCACATAATTGCACACGCAAAAATAATGACTTTTTTCATAATATTTGATGTTATTAAATTTTGCATATTCTTATTATGTCTCAGAGCAAAAGCACCTATTAATAGACATAATAATTATTTTATGAATTAAATTGTAATTTAATTCTTTGTAAGTGTCAATATTTTCTTATTTAAAACAAAAAAAACATTTGACAAACACTTCATTTAAATATACTATACCCACACCTAAGCAATTATTTTAGGTATTAGTTTGTTTCACAAAAAAAAATCATTGTCTTATGAAAAATTTATTTTTAGTGCTTGCCATGGCATGCATGCTTGTCGTATCTTGCGGCAAAAAACAAAAAGAAGAAGTTGTGACAGTTCCGGAACCTCCTAAACCAGAAGTTTACCAGCCTGTTCACAAGAGTCAGATCGTTGACTTCAAAACTGCCAAAACCTACGCCTACAACTTTGCCCCTTCCAACGTTGCGGCAAAAGCTGTAGAGGTTAATTACGATGTGCGTGAGTATTACACCAAGCCGATTGAAGTGGTTTTCATTTACCCTAACGGCGACACCTTTACTTACGTATTGAATAATTTCGGCATTTGGGACAACGAAAACGGAAAACCTAGAGTGATTGCAGACGATAATTGTACAGTCTGGATTCAAGGCCAAACTAAGTCCGGTAAATTCCATGAGTTTGTATTTTACGGAGATCCTAAATACAATGGATCAAAAATCAAACCAAACTCATATCGTAATTTGCCAGCCGGAGAAATTAAATATCGTAAATAGCACTCCGAACCTTTCATTAGCCCTGTTAACCAACAGGGCTCTTTTTTTATGAAAAAATTACATGATATAAATATCTAATAATTTAACAATGCTAAAACTTTTAATATCTAGTATAGCTCTTATTTCATATTTTAATATTGACAAATAAATGCTTTTAATATACTTTATTTTCATTAACAAATTAAATATAAACAATTATGAATAGAAAATTTTTTTGGCTGATTGGAAGCGCAGTCTTTACAATCATGTCTGTTTTGGTGGTATTGTTTTTTGCTCCGGACAAGGTTTTTTCAGGATTAACACTAGCATATTTGCTCGTTCCCTTACTAATGTTTATTGGAGTTGACTGCAAATTCGAACCTTATGAGTGGCTCATGTATTCTATAAGCCTATTTGCAACATCTCTTATACTTTTGTACGGAATTAACAAAATATGGTTTGGTCTACCTTTTATAATCGTATTTTTGACGATGATTATAATTAGGGCGATTAAGAAACAAAAAACAGGTCGTATCATATTAGCGATTATAATGCAAATACTAGTAACAATTTTAGTATTTTTATTTGCTAATTTGTATGTACTTTCGAACACGATAAGCAATTCGCCATTTAGACAAGAAACTGTTAAAACTGTCAACGAGTCATCTATTGTGTTTGAAGGATCTGACAAACCTTACACAATAGAAACCAGCAAAGCACTCTTGCTTAAGCAAGGTGACACTGTGTATGTTAAAACATACGAAAACGCAATACATGCAATAAAGCGTTAATAAAAGCTCCTTTTAGGAGCTTTTATTCATAAGGATAAAATGAATAAAGAACGTACATCTAACAAACATACAACAACTAAAGAAAATCTTTCAAACAAAAACCAAAAACTGAGAAGAAATCTTCTTTATTTGACAAATTGAAAAATCTCATCAATACACAAAGACAATAACGCTATTTATGATATAACCATATCTTGAAAAGATAAGTTAAACAATTACTTCATATTTGTAATAAAATTAAGGAGTAAAAGATGTCCGAATTAAACAATAATGCAAAAGATTTAAGCCTATTAAATGTTATTTCCTTAGGCCTTGGCTCGATTATTGGTGCCGGGATTTTTGCACTCTTAGGGCAAGTTATTTTATTAGCAGCACAAAGAACTTATTTAGCTTTTTTTACCGCAGGTATTGCTGCCCTATTATCAGGATATTCATATGCAAAACTTGCCGGAAAATATCCTCAATCAGGAGGACTGACCGATTATTTTCATATTGCTTTTAAGTCTAAATTTGTTTCAGGAGGATTATCCTTAATATACATGATTGCATCTGCTGTTTCTATCGCAATGTTAGCTAAATCTTTCGGAATATACGCCGCAGAGTTAATCAAAGCTACAGAAAACCAACTTTTCTATGTTAACGCATTTGCCGTAGGTTTAACACTGATTTTAGCTTGGCTTAATATGCAAACTGCAGCTGAAGTCGGTTGGTTTGAAACATTTATTGTTATACTTAAACTATCTATATTAATATGCATAATCTGTGTTGCTTATTATCAAACAGATTTTAAAATTCCCTCATCCACATTTAAGTATGTAAAACATTTTGATTTTTTGCGTAGCGTCGGAATAACTTTTTTTGCCTATGCCGGATATGGAGTTATAACAAATGCAGCCGCAAACGTACACAAACCCAAACGCACTATGGCTTTAGCCATATATATTACATTAATCATTGTAATGCTTATTTATCTAAATTTAGCTTACGTTGTAATCAATTACACCCCTCAAACTGACCTAATGCACGATACTGAAACAGCAATTGCCACCGTTGCATATAAGCTACTCGGCCATTGGGGATACTACTTTTTATACTTAGCAGCCGGACTAGCTTTTATATCCGGAATTAACGCAACCTTCTTTAGCATGTTCCGCATATCACAAGCATTAGGAAAATTTAACGTATTACCCAAAATATATACAATTGCCCTTACAAAAAATGCAACTTGGGGAAATGCTTTCACAACATTTATAATAGTTTTATCTATCGTTTTTATGGATTTTTCTTCTATTGTTAACCTATCTAGCGCTGCTTTTTTATTGAGTTATCTCGGAATATTTGCAGCAAACTGGAAACTAAGAAAAGAAACAAAATCTTCGCCCAATGTCATATTATTAGGCAGCGCTTTGATGAGTATTATATTAATAGGATTTATCATCAGCCTTTTTGGATAACGCAGACAACACATTACCTGAATTACATTTAAAATCAGCAGATTGCTTCATTTTCTTAACCTTATTGGTTAACTCCTTAATTCTAAAAACAGGAGATTTTTCTTCTACCTCAAACCAACTGCCTTCTTTTGCATTTAATATTTGTGGTTCGGTTTGCATAGTAATTATATTATCCACTTTAGGCAGATTGCAGTATACCGGGACCAATTGCATGCCGTTTTGTTCAACAGGTACAGCACCTTCTATCGGCAAAAAACCATTTTTTTGCCACCTATGCAATAATTCTTTTTTACAAACACCATATGCTTTATCATAGCCCTTTTGAGCAGAAAACAACATCGCTTTTTGCATAATTTGCTCAGCCACATCTGTTTTACGATAATCTTGTAAAACGCACATTCTTTCCATTTTAACAAAACCGTTAAAATATCTTATACGCATTGTTCCTACAGGCTTATCATCGCTTAAGGCTAAAACATGTGTAGAAGAATAGTCATTGCCATCAAATTCTTGTTTTTCATTAATATGATATTCATCAACAAAAACATCTCGGCGAACTTTCATTGCCTGAGCATATTCTTGTTCATTAGAAACTATAACTATGTTAATATCCGATGTTATCATAGATAAAATATATATTGACTTGTATACATTTTATATATACTAATTTTATAACAAGGTATATATTTTGAGTCACAAACATAAGAGTTTTTCTAAAATGCAAATCAAAACAAAATCAACATTATTCAGAGATATGCTATATTTAAACGATCTTGTTAAATTCAGCAAAATAAGTACTATTGCCGAAAAAAACGGAATTAAACAATCTAACTTAAGTAAAATAATTAAAGACTTAGAAGACATAACTCAAACCCAACTTTTTAAGCGTACAAACAAAGGTCTTATCCCTACAGCCAAAGCTATAAGTCTATCTAAATCAATTTCAAAAATTGAAATACAATTTGAAGAAATTATAACTAAAATGTTTAATTATGATATTAAGCAAGAGATATTATTATATGTTCCAAAAAACATTTATCTTAAAAACTTACATTTATTTACTGAAGCAAAAATAGTTTTAAGCGATGATGAGCACACAGCAGATGTATCTGTAAGCTACAATGAACCTCTCAATACTGATGAATTAATTACTGTTGAAAACACTATCGGAACAGACTTTAAACAAACCATATGGATTTCATCTGTTAATTCAAAACCGGCATTAAACTTAGCTCGTTTTATAATTTGTCAGATGCATCTTTAATAAACTTTGTTAAAGCCTTGATTTTATCGATATCTTTAATTTCATCTCTAACAACCAACCAACACTTATGTGTCAGTTCAAATTTAATATTTGTCAGCTCTACCAAGTCTTCTTCTTTTGAAACGCCCCTTGGTAAAAGCCCAATTCCTATACCATCTTTAACTAACTGCAAAAGCATAGCTGATGAATTAGTTGTTGCGGAAATATTTTTAACATCAGAGATAAGGTCATTCCATTTTTTCCATACGCTTGTATAATTAGACTTATTACATAATCTATGGTTTTCTTTTAAATCTTTTATATTTTTAGGATAACCGAACTGCGACAAATATGTCTTTGAAGCAAAAAGCGAAAATTTTAATTCATACGCTTTAACAACTTTTAACGATGAATCTTGTGGCTCATCATAAATTACAGCCATATCAAATTGGTCAGCTTTAGGCTTATCTAAAGAGCATATAACTTCAATATTTACCTTAGGATATTTACTGTAAAACTTACTAAAACAATCAGATATATACCCTACCCCTAAGCCATCTGTTGTCCAAAGTCTGATTTCTCCTGAAACACGAAACGCTTTTATATTTAAATTATGAGTTCTATTTATAATATTTTCTAAATTACATGCAATTGCATAAACTTCCCTACCTGCTTCAGTAATTTTTACACCATTATGAATTCTGCTAATCAGAGCTTCACCTAGCTCTTCTTCTAACTCTCTTATTAGTACAGATAAATTAGATTGCTTCATATTATTTTTTTCTGCAGCTTTTGAAATAGATCCACATTTTACTGCAGCACTTAAACAAAGCAATTTACGAAATCTTAAAATAGCTTCTTTTATTCCATAGCCCATTTTATATACCGTTTATATGAAATTAGTTTCTTCATTTTTTAATTTATTACATATATAGTGTTATACAAAATTAAAGTTCACTAATCAATATAAATTTTTGGAAAATAACAATGAGAACACAAACCAACAAATTAAGAATATTAAATTTAAGCTTTTACAATTTGATAAAATCTTTACAAAAAAATCATTTTACGCACAGCGCACTAATTGCAAGCTATGCTTATGAAGAATTTTTAAATGAACTGATAAAAATGCATAAGCATCATTAATTAAAATATTTTAGAAGCAAATTCAGTTCATCTAACATATAATCGAGCAATTTATCATCAGCATATTTCAGTTTTTCTGTTATATACTGCTCTTTTTTCAGTCTGCTTGAGCTTTTATTTTTATCAATTTCAAGTTCAAGCATACTATCTAACGTTACATTAAACAGTTTAGCTATCTTAAAGAGCATAACCAAATCAGGTATAACCAAACCTCTTTCTAAATTTGATATTGTTCTCCAACTGACGTCACACTTAAATGCTAACTCTTCTTGTGTAATAGAAGCACTATCTCTTAAAGCTTTTATTTTAAGTGCCAATGATTTTTTTAGTTTATCTTTCATAATATTACTTTCAAGATTTATCTTTCATAATTTATTTTTATTCTGAAAAATAATGTTACGCCAGTAAGTGTTTTTCATAAATAACTGCATACAAACAATATAATGTTAGCTAAAACACAAATTTCAATTAAACTTTAGATTGTGTAATGCAAAAAAAATAATGGAGTTTTTTTTTATTTATGCTAATATTATCACGATTATTATTAACTTTACTTTCAGGAGGAAATATATGAGCGCAAAACGTTTTATATTAAATGAAACCAGTTATCACGGCAGCGGTTCAATAAATGAGATAGTTACCGAGGTTAAAGCTAGAAACTTCAAAAAAGCTCTGGTTGTCACAGACGCTGATTTGGTTAAATTTAAAGTAGTTGAAAAAGTAACCACACTGCTTGATACAAACAATCTTTCATTTGAAATTTTTGATAAAGTAAAGGCAAATCCCAGTGTAGATATTGTAAAACAAGGTGTTGAAGCATTCAAAAATGCAAATGCCGATTATATGATTGCCATTGGAGGTGGTTCTCCTCAAGATACAGCTAAAGCCATTGGTATCATAATCAACAATCCAGAATTTGACGATGTTCTTTCTTTAGAAGGCGTTGCACCAACCAAAAACAAAAGTGTTCCTGTTATTGCCGTTGCAACAACAGCCGGAACAGCAGCTGAAACAACAATCAATTATGTTATAACAGATGAAGAAAAACGTCGTAAATTTGTTTGCGTTGATCCTCATGACATACCTGTTGTTGCTGTTGTTGATCCGGATATGATGTCAACAATGCCAAAATCTTTAACCGCAGCAACAGGAATGGATGCTCTTACACACGCTATTGAGGGATATACAACGTTAGGTGCATGGGAATTAGCTGACACTCTTAACTTAAAAGCTATCGAACTTATATCTCGCTCATTAAGAAAAGCCGTTGAAAACGACCCTGAAGGACGCACTGATATGGCATTAGGACAATATGTTACAGGTATGGCATTTTCAAATGTCGGGCTTGGAGTTGTTCATGGCATGGCACACCCTTTGAGTGCTTTTTATGACACGCCTCATGGTATTGCAAATGCAGTTTTATTACCTTATGTAATGGAATTTAACGCTGAATATACAGGTGATAAATATAAAGAAATTGCAAAAGCGATGGGAGTAAAAGATGTTGATACAATGAATCAAGCAGAATACAGAAAAGCTGCAATTGAAGCTGTTAAAAAACTCTCTGCAGATGTAGGCATTCCAATGACATTAAAAGAAATTGGTGTTAAAGAAACAGATTTAGATGCTTTAGCAGATGCTGCAATGGCAGACGTATGCACTGGCGGTAATCCTCGTCCTTGTACAAAAGAACTTGTATTAGATGTTTATAAAACAGCATTTTCAAACTAACTAATTATTGCCGGTGGCTAGTTTTGCATCAAGCCACCGGCTTTTAGGAAAAAAAGATGAACATTACCAGAAAAGATATTCTCAATAAGTTACGTTCAGCTAAAAAAGGATCTGAGCGTGAACAAATTTTAAGTATTGGAAAAAATCGTGAATTGCTTAACAGTAGCGGTGCTAACGTTACTTTATATTCAGGAGAAGTAACCCCTCAAAAGAGCCCCTTAAAAGAGCTTGATAACATTTATATTGGCGTTATACAAAGACTTAATGCCAGAACGTCTGCGCCAGACGGAATTGGTGCATTAGGCGGTTTATCTGAACGTACAAATGAAGAATATTTTGCAAACTTATCAGCTGAAGAAAAACTTGCATTATTTGGGCAAAAAGATGATGTCATCCTTAAAGACAACAAACCTGTTTTAACTGATGATATAAATATAATACGCCGCAATAATGTTTTAAGAGAAACGCGTGAAGAACTTGGAAACTTAGGCATATACGATTTTGAAATAAACCCCGATAATATAACATTAATTGATATGCCAAATGTAAAAGATGACAACTATGCCATAAACATTTGGAACGGTGAAGGAGATGTTTGGTGCATAACGCCATATTGCCACGTAATGAAAACATCTGAACAAACTTTAGATACGTTATCAAAACGTTCTGAAGATATACATTTACATGAACAACATTCCGAAGCTGCAAGATTTAAGAAAATAAAACTTACTCAAGCTTTAAGAAGCTTTGGTAACATGTCAGGATCTCATAAATTAGAAGATGGAAGAAACGCCAATTCTGATTATCGTTATCCTCATGAATGGTTAACGACATGGGCTTTGGCAGCTAAACTCTTAAATCATGATGAAGGAAAGATTGTACAGTTGTATAAAGAAATTCAGGCTCAAACCGGTTGGAAAATAAGTTTTAAGCGTGCTGCTGAAAAAATGGGAAAAGATTTAAGTTTTATTGCCAACACATTAAAAATTAGCGTAAAAGCTGTTGAAACGATGGAACAAATGCCTAGTGGTGGCATGTTTATGAGCGCAAACACACGTCACATTTAAGATTATATTATCACTCACAAAAAAGCTCTGAATTTCATTTCAGAGCTTTTTATTATTAAGATATACAAATTAAATAAACTTTATTCTTTGAAATTTTTAAATAACTCATCAGTAATTTTTTTAAGTTGCTGCATTTTTGTGTCTTTTTTCAAGTCATTAGCATTTAAGAATATGAAGCTCTTACTGGTTTTTCTACCTTTCATTGCAGTATTAACCCAACGTGGATATGAATAGAATATACGGAAATGATATTTATCCATTAAAAAGATTAACTTATAAGGATCTTTGCCTGAGTTATCAAAAACCGCAGCCAAATCACTTCGAGCCAACATATCCGGAAAGTTTTTAATTACTTTTGGATAACGTCGCTCAATATCTTCTGCTGGAACATTATGTCCACCCTCACCAACTCTTTGCTTTACTCTGAGGTGAGATAATTCTACTCTGGACAAGCCGATAAAAATTGTTGCAATTTTATAACCTTTAGATTTTGCGGTTTCCATCATTCTTAAATGAGTGGTACCTGAAGAAGTTGTTTCATAAACAAAGCTTTTTTTCTTTTCAAAATGAGAATGTATGGTCTCAATAACTTTACGACCTGCTTGACTAAAATAGTCATCAGGATTTCCATCCGAACCTGCCATTTCTTTTGCATAGTTATCCAAGTTAACAAACGGAGCATTTTTAAACAGCGGATCAGATTTTAAAATATTATTATAAAAAGTAGATTTACCTGCGCCATTCGGACCAGCAATTACAACCAACCAATGTTCTTTTTTACTCATGCAATTCGCTCCACTAAAACTTCATTATAATTAGAATCAAGTCTAATTACCCATTTTTCTCCTCCTGCACATTCTTTTATAATTTTACCGTTTTCTTCATAATATCGCGGAAAAGATGTTACTGCATCATCTGCAGAAACTTTGGTTAGTTTTCTTTTTAAATATTCCATCATTTAAGTTATCCTTTATATAATATGCAAAAAACATATCACAAAAGATGTCTAATTTCAATTATATTTTTTATAAAAAAAAGAGTGGAATTTTTCCACTCTTAAAAATTTTTAATCAGCTTTTTTCTTTGTTGTTTTTTTGGGAGCTGTAAGTTCTGATGTACAATGAGGACATCTAACAGCTTCAATTGCGATATCTGAACAACAGAAAGGACATTTTTTAGTAGTTGGAGCAGCTGCAACTTCTTCTTTTTTCTCATCAGCTAACATTTTTTCTTGTAATGTATTAATTGCTTTAATCAACACAAACACTGCAAAAGCAACAATTATAAAACTAATGGTAGCATTGATAAACATACCAACATTCATAGTAACTGCGCCAGCTTCTTTAGCTGCATCTAAAGATACATATGGTCCAGGAATTTTACCATCATTTAATACAAAGAACAAATTAGCAAAATCTATTTTTCCTAATAAAATACCTATTGGTGGCATAATGATATCTTTAACTAAAGAATCAACAATTTTACCAAAAGCGGCACCGATAATAATACCGACAGCCATATCGATAACATTACCACGCATAGCAAATTTTTTAAATTCATTAATAAAATTTTTCATATAGATTACTCCAAAATCAGTTAGTTACTTTTTGTAAGTTTTATAAACTTTATCAAAAAAAGTCAACAACATATTTTATCTTTACATTGTAGTCTATAATATGCGTAATTTATAAAAATGTATTTTAAATCATGATAAAATATGGTATAATTTTTTATAGGAGTAAAGCTATGGATAAAAAAACTACCGAACACAAAAAAGATGATAAACAAACTCAATTCACAACCAATATGCACGTTATTAAATTAATGGAACAGGCATTTAAAAAAGTTCAACAAATAAAAGAAGAAGCAAAAGAAAAGCTTAGAAAAATTCAAGCAAAGCTTGAATTAACAGAAAAAGATACTCCATATGCTAAAAAATTAAAGTCTGAAGAAATACATTATTCTAAAGCTCTAAATGATGCAAATTCAATCGAAAAATCTATGGAGGAAAAATATTCTGCAGTCAAAAGTTCATCAACATCAGAGAAAAATACCCTTACTGATATTATTATAGATGTAAAGCTTCCAAAACCAAAAGAAAAAAAAGAAGAAAAAATAGATGCCCAATTAATACAAAAGCTTAGAGGTTTAACCCCTGGTCAAAATTTATTTTTACGAGATCAGACTGCTCAGGTTCTTCAAATTATTAAAACTGATATTTCTTATGCAAATCTTAATGATAAACAAAAAATCAATAAGCTAAGACACGGTAGGAGCGCATATTATATGGATAAACCTAAAAACAAAACTAACACCAATGTGCAGATACATACACAACAAAAACGTGAAAATCAAAGACCAATACCGCATTCTCGTGTAAACAAAAGAGGCTCTCGTACGAGAGCCTAATCTTTACTTGTGCATCAATATTTTAAGAACCTTAACTAACTCTTCTTTCATGTGTTGTCTATCAACAACTATGTCAACCATTCCATGTTCTTTAAGATATTCTGCACGCTGAAAACCTTCAGGAAGTTTTTCTCTAATTGTTTGCTCAATTACACGTTGACCCGCAAAACCGATTAAACATCCCTTCTCTGCAATATTTATATCACCAAGCATAGCAAATGAGGCCGATACCCCTCCGGTTGTAGGATCAGCCATTATAGAAATAAACGGTAGACCTTTTTCTTTTAAACAGTTTACAGCAGCTGTGGTTCTTGCCATTTGCATTAAAGATAACATACCTTCTTGCATACGAGCACCACCTGAAGACGCAACCGTAATAAGTGGAACTTTACGCTTAATAGCTAACTCTGCAGCTGTAACAATACCCTCACCTACAGCTGTTCCCATTGAACCACCCATAAATGAAAAATCCATCACGGCAACAACAGAATCGACATCACCGATTTTACCAGTGGCAACTTTGATAGCATCTTGACTGCCGGTATTTCTACGATATGTTTTCAACCTATCAGTATAGCGTTGAGAATCCTTAAATTTTAACGGATCATCTTGCAAAACAGGTAAGCTAACTTCTGTATATTTCTCATTATCAAACAACATTTTCAAACGTTTATCAACATATAAACGCAAATGATGTCCGCAAGATGTGCAAACATACATAGATTTTTTTAACTCTTTAGAGAAAAGCATCTGATTACAAGATGGGCATTTCACCCATAAATTATCTGCAATTTCTTTAGGAGTCGTCTTTTGTATTTTCGGACGAACAATATCAGTAAGCCAATTCATATTTTTATCCTATGCTATTGATTTTTCTTGAAAGAAAAAAATTTAGAAACTTTTTCTTTAAGTGTAACTTTTGGCGGCAATGTTTCCTTTTGTTTTAAATTTTCAATATTTTCTTGCAAATTGGAAACTGTTGCATGCAACTTTTCACGTTCTTTATTGAGTACTTTATTAGTCTTTTTATGGCTTTTTAATTGAGAACGAAGCGGAGCATTTGCAATATAGCCGTCAAATCTTCCAAAAATATAACCGGCAAAAAATAAGACCAAAATTAAAACACTTAAAGTAATACTGATGTCAACATCAAAGGGCTTTAATGTAAATTTTACAAACTCATTGTTAATAACCGCAAAAATAACAATGATTATTAGTAGCGGAATTTTTATTAAACCTCTGATAAAATTCATAATCAAAACCCTTTCATTACAATTTTATAAAATATTCAATAAAATTATTGATTTAACATTTCATGTAGTTCTTTACCGGTTTTAAAATGCGCAATATTTCTTTCTTCAACTTCAACTTTTGCGCCTGTACGTGGGTTCTTAGCTACTCTTGGTGCACGTTTACGAACTGAAAATGCGCCAAAACCACGAAATTCAACTCTATCACCGCTAGCTAAAGTTGAAATAATTTTATTTAAAATTACATTTACTATTTTCTCCACATCTTTAAGCATAAGATTAGGATTTTTTGCAGCAATTTTTTCAATCAATTCAGATTTAGTCACTTTTACCTCTTTTTAAATAAGTTAACAAAAAATTCTTTTTGCAAAATACAGCTAATTTATCAAAATTTCTACTATTTTTTTTATTTTACACAGACATCTGGTGCTTTTAGATATAATGGCTTAGGAAAATCAGCTGTTTTGCTAACATATCTTTTTATTCCGGCTAACGCCAATGTATGAATATTTACCTTCGGTTTTATCAAAACACTATATAAGCTCAATCCGCTTGGTCTATTTAAAAAACGTTCTACACCATCTCCGATTAAAGTCACATTTTTTGAACTTAAGAACCTTATAATATCATCATAATATGAAGTTAACGGCGGAATTATTTTATTGAGTTTATTATCATAATATTGAACGTAAAAATCTTCACGCTTGGTTTCAATAACTATAGCATTAACATCAGCTTTTTCAGTTTCTTCCAATTCTTGAGCATATGCTTCAAAAGCACTAACACCTGTAACACATACGTCAGGACAAGCAATTTTAAAAGCTCTTGCAGCAGAAATGCTGGAACGAACACCTGTAAAAGATCCGGGCCCCGTGCAAACAACCACCAAAGATAAATCTTTAAAAACCAAATTGTTTCTTTTAAGCATCTTATCAATTTGTATAATTAAAGCTTCAGCTTGTCCGAATTCCATCTCCTGCTCATAAACATCTATAGCCTTTGTATCATTAAGCAATGCTATAGAACAATAGTTAACTGTAGTATCGAAAGCCAATGTAAACATTTTTATTCACACCCTTAAATTTAGATTGCGTATTTTTGTTTATAATATACAATTTACAAACAAACAACTTTTTTTTAACGTAAGTGATAAAGCAATGGATAATTTTTTATTAAAAGAGATGTTATATTTAAGTCTTATAGTCGGCACCATTTTGCTGTCTTTGGTTGTTTCATTTAAAATCACAATTTTCAGACTTAAACAAAAAAACTATTTTTTAAATAGAGATCGTGAACGTTATGCCGAAACGATGTATGCATCTAAAGATGGCTATTTTGCCTTTGTTTATCCTGATGAGCATATTAAAGACCCTCGCAAACTTATCCGAGAGCGTTGCTCCAGACGTTTGGCTGTCATGCTTAATTTAAAAAACGGAACATCTTCCAATTTTGAAGATGTCTTAATGGCCTTTTATAAAGATGACGCAAAAAAAATAAGTAAATACTTAAAACTTATGCAAGAAGAAAATATCCCTTTTGAAGATACATTTTCATTAAAAAACGGTGCCAGAAAAATGAGTATATATGGCGCACGAATTAATGCAAGTGACGGAAATTTATACTGTGATATGCTTTGGTTTCGTGATTTAAGCGAAGAAATGATTAAAATTGAAGAACTAATCACCGAAAAAGAAACTCTTACCAACCAATTAAGTGTTTTACAAGACCTAATTGATAACTTAAATTATCCTATATGGGTAAGAGATGATCTACTTAATATCATTGCCGTTAACAAAAAATATGTTGAATATTCCGGATTAAAAAACAAAGACGAAATAATTAGTAAACAGTTTGAGTTTACAGGTGTCGGCATTGACGACACTGAAATTCCTCCTGCAAGAAACCTTGCTCAAACAGCCCAATTAACAAATAAAATGCAAAAACAAAACATAAACATAGTTGTAAATGGACAAGCTTGCAATTTTGAAATTACGGAAACTCCTTTCCATCATGAAGGAGATTTAAACAAAATTTCCACTGTCGGTGCAATTTATGATATGTCTGAATTAGATAACGTTAAAAGAACCTTCAAAATACATCAGACCGCTCATTTGGAAGTTTTATCTGCACTAGGAACAGCTTTTGCCATATTCGACACATCTCAAAAGCTCATTTTCCAAAATAAATCTTTCTTAAAATTATGGAACTTAGACGCTGATTTTACATCTTCAAACCCTCACTACTCAGAATTTTTGGAAAAAATACGTAATTTAAGACTTTTACCTGAAGTTAGTGATTTTAAAACATATAAAGAAAATGAGCTGAAGCTTTTTAACAATTTAATTGAATCAAAAGAAGATTTATTGCACCTGCCGGACGGAAGAACTATAAAACGTGTAATTTCGCTTCATCCAAATGGTTTAATTTTTGCATTTGAAGATGTTTCTGACAGACTTGCCGCAACGCGCATGATTAATGAGCTATTAGGAATTCAGCAAAATATATTAGATAATATTACTGATGCTGTTCTTATATTTGGTCCTGACAGAAAGCTCAAACACTTCAACCAAAGTTACTTAAAGCTTTGGAATATCGAAAAAATCAAAATGCAAGACATCTTAAACTTAAATGATGTAATTGAAATGCAAAAAAAGTTTTTCTCTCATCAAGAAAACTGGAACAACCTGAAGCAAAGTATGCTTGAGCACATTTTAAATATATGCGCCCGTTTCAGATTAGAAAGAAATGATGGAAAAAATATTGAAGTTGTACCAAAGATATTGCCAAATGAATCTATAATGATTACATATTTAATAAAATAATTTTGACATTATATTTTGTATATGACATAATGCATTAAACCAACGATTACAAACGAGGTTATTTTGGATACAAATTTGGATACAAATAATAAAAATACCGAAGAAGAAGAGCTTTCATTTGATTGGAAGAAAAAAGGTATTGGTAATAAAGAACGCTTAACTCTTAAAAACGACTCAAAGGAAGCGTCAAAATACAAAAATGATAAAAAGACACCTCTGTCTAGTAAAAGTGATAATAAACCTGAAAATTTACCGGCAGGATTATTAAAATTACGAAAAAAAATTAAAGATATATATGACGAAGAAGATGATGAAAATGATTCTATCTTTGCCCATATTAAAATGCCTGAACAAGAGGAAGAAACATCTCTTTTATATGCATTAACCGAAGATGAAAAAAGGGACTTTAATCAAAAAAATACTATCCATAATGCTAAAATGCAACAAGACGCCGGTAAAATGGAAGCATTACACATTGCAGTTAATTTAGCAAAAGAAGCAGGTCTTAACAGTATTAGCAAAAAAGCTTTGGAAGCCGGAATGCAAGAAGCCACTTTCAACCCTCAAAACACTCAAGAAAAAATCATTAAAAAAGAAATTGGCGGGAAACTCGGGATTAAAGGAAAAATCGAAGAAGGAAAAGTTATTGAAGCCGCAAAAGGTATTAAAAAAATTGAACAACTCGGCGGAAAAGAAGCTACCAAAAACATGGATATGAAAGATATTGTAAAAGCCGGTGAACAAAAGCTAAATGATCAAAAATTAGCAAAAATGATTTTAGAAAAATCAGGACAAGAAGTAAAGCTTAATAAAAATGCAAAAAAGTCTGAGGTGAAACTTAAACACTTTGAAAATGACAACACTATTGAAAAAACAGAAATTGTAAAAAATAAAAATATAGGAAGATAACCGATAAAGAAAATTGACACAGTCAAAAACTTCATTTATCATATTATTAAATTAAACTATTCAAACGAGGATGCCTATGGAAAATCAATATTATACAATCATTGAAAAACAAGATTTCTACGAAATCATTGAAAATAAATATGGTGAATTGGCAATTTTTATTGACTCACGTGCCGGAACCCCTGTTTCTCCGGTATTAGAGTTTGATGGAAAAGAAACAGCTTTATTAAAAAGAGATGAACGTTTAGCTGTTCGCTTAGATAAAATTGATCCGGAAACAAGAAATGTTTTAGCTGAATCTGAATTTGTCATGATTATTGAATTATCAGGCGAAATGGTAGAACGTGTTTATGGTGTTCCGGTTGATAATGTTGAAGAAATAATATTTATCGGTAAACAAACTCGCGCTGACGAACTCATTAAAGCAAAAAATCGTGATGAAGTTTTAAAATCATTTGGTGCTATTAAAACATGGACAGGCGGAAATAAATAATGATTGGTTTAATTTTAGTTACTCACGGACATTTGGCTGATGAATTTTTAGCTGCTATGCAACACGTGGTTGGTTCTCAACAACAAATAGGAACTGTTTGCATAGGTCCTGATGATGACATGGAACAACGTAGAGAAGAAATTGTTAACAAAGTAAAACATGTTGACAGCGGAAAAGGTGTTATTGTGTTAACAGATATGTTTGGCGGAACACCTTCAAACTTAGCAATTTCCATAATGGATAAAGCCAATGTTGAAATCATTGCCGGATTAAACTTGCCTATGTTAATTAAATTAGCTGCTTTACGCAAAGAAGCTAGTCTGAAAGATGCCGTAATTGGTGCTCAAGATGCCGGCAAGAAATATATCAACATTGCATCTCAGTTGTTAGGATAATTAAAAAATGACCGATGAAGTTTGTAGCGTAGAGCTTATTATACAAAACAAAAAAGGTTTACATGCTAGAGCTGCAGCATCATTTGTTAAATGCGCAGAAGAATTTGATGCAGATGTTGAGGTTGAAAGATTAGGACAAACCGTTAGCGGTTGTTCTATTATGGGTTTAATGATGTTAGCAGCTTCTCAAGGAACAACCATAAAAGTTTCCGCTTCGGGAAATCAGGCTGAGGAAGTAATTAAGTCTTTATCTTTATTAGTTAATTGTAAATTTGGTGAAGAATAGTGACAAAAGCACCTCGTAATCGAACAATAGAGCTTACTGATAAACAAACATCAGATTTTGTTAAAAAGTCCATTAAGCTAACTAAAAAAGCTGATGCTACAGAACTTGCCAACAAAGTTATATGGCAAGACAGCTTCAAAGCATTACCTCTTATCCCTGATAAATGCGTTGATTTAGTTATTGTTGATCCTCCATACAATTTAACAAAGGTATTTAGCCGTCAACAATTTAAACAGATGGAGTTTAAGGAATATCAAAAATGGTTAGATAAATGGTTAAAACATGTTGCTCGCATTTTAAAAGATGATGGTAGCATATATATTTGTTCTGACTGGAAAACATCTCTTGCAATTCCGCAAGTAGCTCAAAAATATTTCATCTTACAAAACCGCATATCTTGGGAAAGAGAAAAAGGTCGCGGAGCTCTTAACAACTGGAAAAATTGCCTGGAAGATATTTGGTTTTTTACAAAAAGTGAAAAATATACATTTAATTTAGATAATGTAAAAATTTTACGTCCGGTAATTGCACCATATCGTGATACAAAAGGAAAACCTAAAGATTGGCAAGAAAATGAAGAAGGTAACAAATACAGGTTAACCCATCCTTCAAATGTTTGGACAGATATATCTATACCATTTTGGTCAATGCCTGAAAACACCCCTCACCCTACCCAAAAACCCGAAAAATTAATTGCAAAACTCATTTTAGCATCAAGCAACGCACAAGATTTAGTTTTTGATCCTTTTCTTGGTTCGGGCACAACGGCAGTAACAGCTAAAAAACTAAATAGAAAATATTTAGGCATTGAGAGAGAAAAAGAATATGTAGCATATTCTGAGTATCGTTTAGAAAAAGCAGAAACAGATAAATCTATTCAAGGATACGAAAATAATATATTTAAACTTAGAAACGAATAAGTTATCAAAAACAAAAAAAGCAGGAAAAATCCTGCTTTTTTTGATTGTTTTAGAAAAACTATCTTGAGTAAAACTCGATAACAAGGTTTGGTTCCATCATGCAAGCATAAGGAACATCTTCATATTTAGGAACAAAAGTATATTTTGCAGACAATTTTTTATTGTCAACTTCTAAATAAGAAGCAACTTCTCTTGTTTGAGATTCAACAGAAGCAGCAACCATTGCCATAGATTTAGATTTTTCTCTAACTTCAATAACATCACCAACTTTAACCATGTAAGATGGAATGTTAACTTTTTTACCATTAACAGTAACGTGACCGTGGTTTACAAATTGACGAGCAGCAAAAACTGTAGGAACAAATTTTGCTTTGTATACTAAGTTATCTAAACGAGATTCTAACAAACCGATTAAATTTTCAGCAGCATCCCCTGTTCTACGAACAGCTTCAACATAATATTTGTAAAATTGTTTTTCGGAAATGTTACCATAATAGGTTTTTAATTTTTGTTTAGCTGAAAGCTGTGTGCCGTAGTCGGTAGCTTTCTTTCTTCTTTGACCATGTTGACCAGGTGCATAGCTTCTTTTTTCAAAAGGGCTATTTGCGTCACCCCAAAGGTTTACAACATATTTACGACTTACTTTTTTCTTTGCAGAAACAATACTTTTCATTAGATTAATCCTTTTTTATTATTAAATTATGTTATTGTCCCGATAGTCTTAAACTTAAATTTAAAACGGGATAAAATTATCCACCTTCTCGGAAGTGATGACACAATAACACAAAAAAAACTTTTTTCAAGCAAAAATTTTAATTGTAATAAGCTTAACTTTTATTTATGATTTAAAACGTTCTTATTTAAGGAGACATGATATGTATGGAGCAATTTTAGGTGACATTATCGGCTCAAGGTTTGAATTTGACAATATAAAAACTAAAGAATTTAAACTTTTTGATGACAAATGCCAATTTACAGATGACACAATTCTTACTTGTGCTGCTTCAGATTGGATTGTAAACGGTAGCAGTGCCGAAGAAAAGCTTGTATTTTGGGCAAAAAAATACATTAACAACAAAAGCCCATCCGGACACGAAGCTTTTTCTCCTGGTTTTATGAAATGGGTAAATTCCGAAAATAGAGAACCTTATCAAGCTAAAACCAACGGATGTTTAATGCGTGTCAGCCCTATTCCGTTTGTTGAAAGAAACACAAAAAGAGCTCTTGAAAAAGCAATTGAATTTACATGTATTACTCACAATCATCCCGAAAGCATCAATGCTGTTTCAGCTTATGTAGAAATTATACATGCAACATTAAACGATTGTTCTAACGAGGATATTATTAACATTGGGGCAAAATATGGATATGATTTTAACTCAACTGTTGATACAGAACGTGAAAAAATGGATAAATTTTATTTCAGTTGCAAAAAAACATTTGCTCCAGCTATTGTTTGTGTATTAAACGCATCTTCATATGAAGATGCAATCAGAAATGCTGTTTCTTTGGGTGGTGATACAGACACCCTCGCCTGTATTGCCGGTGCCGTTGCTGAAGCAAAATTCGGGATTCCTGAAGATATTGCTGCTCATGGTATAAAATTTTTAGATAATGACATTAAAAAAAATTTATCAGATCTATATAAAACTGCAGAAAATAAGAAAAATTTGCTTATAATTGACAACAATAATCTGCAAAGATAAAAAATTATGCAAAAAAACAAAAAAATATATTGACGAGAAGAAAAAGATAATATAAATATACTTTTCAGTTACCACGGAGAGTTGGCAGAGTGGTAATGCAGCGGATTGCTAATCCGTCATCGTGAATAGCGATGCATAGGTTCGAGTCCTATACTCTCCGCCATAGAAAACACCTTTTAGGTGTTTTTTTTTGCGTTTTAAAAGTGTATAGAACTTGAACCAACAGGAATGCTAACAGATAAAACATATTTCAAAAACGGCGAGCCGATTCAATAATAAGTTTTTTAATAAGGTTAGCTTAACTGTTAAATTCCGTGCAGGTGGTATAAAAGCATGCATACAATAAAAAAACAGTATAAATAATAAAAAAACATAGTGAAAAAATATAATTTTTATTTTAGTATCTTTGTTAAGCTGATGTTTCAAAGGTTTTTATCTCGTTTTTATTAGCCTATTGTCGTTTGATATGTAAAAGAAGTATTTTAATATGTTTATGGAGAAGATAAATGTCGACTAGATCTAAAACAGAATTAATCAATTTAATAAATAATAAATACGACGTTAAAGCTCTCTTAGAATATTCTTTATCCTATTATACCATTAAACAGGATCAAATTTTTCTGTTAAACACATTTAAAATGTTTGAAGAGAACAAAGATATCAAAAAAGGGCTTAATTTTTATCAAGATTAT
This sequence comes from Alphaproteobacteria bacterium, assembly GCA_045611785.1. Classification (GTDB taxonomy): domain Bacteria; phylum Pseudomonadota; class Alphaproteobacteria; order RF32; family CAG-239; genus JAFTYO01. The sequence continues at coordinate 24,958 of JAZKXV010000031.1, read as the reverse complement.
ATCAGAACTTTAACAAATTCATTAAGAGATAAAACATTAGAAACAAATCCGGAAAATATTAAAAAAGTTGAAAAACTAATTTCTATGACAATGGAAGCAAACGAATCTTTACGCCCTACTTACTTATATTCTGCTCGTTTTTATAAACTTATGTATGAAAGAAAAATCAGCGGATACACTAACATAAAAGATCAGATAATTAATCTTTATGAAAAAGCTGAAAAATTAGGAAGCACCAATGCCAAATCAGAAAAAGAAACATTTTTAACTAGAGAAAAACATATTTCATATGATCTCAACTATTACAACGCAAATCATGATTTAGAAGCTTTAATCGATCAAATTAGTAACAATGCCCAAGATGAAAACTTTTCTATCTTGTTATATGGCCCTATAAATTCCGGCATGTATGAATTTGCCGGTAAATTATATGCAACATTAAATATGTCATTTAAAACTGTTAGTGCAGCTAATTTAGCCTCAAGAGGAAACCTTGCACATGCCTTACATGACAACATAAATAACCATCTTATCTTTCATGAAATTGATACTTGTTTCAACATTTATAATCGTTTTGACGATGCTAAAGACTTTATTTTTCAATCAAATTCAGAAAATCTTATAAACCGTATAAAGGAGAATAAAAGGTCTAACATATTAATTATAAATGATATTAATAAATTGCCTAAAACTCTTCTTAATGCCTTTCCTATTAGAATTAAGTTTGATTATATGAATAGAGCTCAAAAGAACTTAGCTTTACAAAATGTTTTAGGGATTCCTGTGTCTAACCAATTAGATAATGTACAAGGTTTAGTTTATAATGACTTTTTGCGTGTCAAAACCAAAATGATGTGGTTTAATATCTCTGATGAACACTCTATCATAAATATGATTAAAGAGGAAGCTACAATTAATATGAGACTAACTGCAGATAGAGAAAAACATAAAGCTTATAATCTTGATTATTATAATGCAGATTATAACCTTTCTGATCTGATGCAACAAATATTATTTAATAAAGGTGAAGAAAACTTTTCTATCTTGATACACGGTCCGGAAAATTCCGGCAGGAAAGAATTTGCGTATAAACTGTTTGCTAATATTGATAAAACTTATGATAGCATCACAGCCAGTAATTTAGAAGGTCGTAGCTCTTTAACCAAGTGTCTGCAATCTAACTTCTTTGATAATTTGGTACTTCACAACATTGATACATGCTTTAACTTATACCATCGTTTTGAAGATGATAAAGATTATGCGTATCAATCAAACACAGAATATTTAATTAGGCAGATACGAGAGAAAAATAAATCTTTCATTTTGATTGTAAATGATATTGACAAGTTACCTCAAATTCTTGTTGATGCCTTCCCTCTAAAAGTCAAATTTGATTATATGAACAAGGCTCAAAAGCAGGCAGCTTTACAAAATATATTTGGCATTTATTCTAGTAAATTAGACAATGTTAACGGCTTAGTTTATGATGACTTTTTACGCATAAAAGAAAAAGCAATATTACTTAACATCTCCGATGAAAACAACATCATTGATATGCTTAATGATGAAGCATCTAAAAAGCCAAGCTTTTTAACCTATACTACACCTATATCATTTTTTGATATAAATTTAGTAAATGCCAACACAAATTTAGTTAACCTAACAGAAAAATTAGAAAAAATAACTCAACCATTTACAATGCTTATATCAGGACCTGCAGGCACCGGAAAATCATATTATTTACGTTATTTAGCACATAAAATGGGAAAAAATGTTTTAGAAAAAACTGCAGCAGAATTATTTTCAAAATATCAGGGAGAACCGGCTAAAAACGTTTTGAAACTTTTCAAAGAAGCTGAGGAACAAAATGCTGTAGTCATACTAGATGAAGTTGAAAGAATAACCGGAAAAAGAGAAAACGATTTTAGCAACGGAAACCAATGGAAGTCTGATATGACAAACGCTTTTTTAACCTGTTTAGAAAACACTAAATGTCCATTTATGGCAACCACTAACTTTGTTTCAGATATTGATAAAGCCATTCTCAGACGTTTTATATTCAAAATTAATTTTGATTATTTAACCCCTGAACAAGTAGGATATGCTTTTCGTTATAACTTTAATATGGAAGCACCATCAGAACTATTTAAAATTGGTGGCTTAACCAATGGCGATTTTGCAGTAGTTAAGAAAAAAGCTCAAATATTAAATATTGAAGATAAATTTGAATTATGCGAGATGCTAAAAGAAGAAACAGCCATTAAGGCTACCGGTCGCATTACATATATTGAACAACCAATTAATTTTGATAAAAACTTTATCAATATCGAAGGAAAATCTCTTGAATTATATGTAAAGAACTTAAAAGAAGAACAAACACACAATTTCTCAATTTTGCTTCACGGACCTTCAGGTACCGGGAAAAGCCTATATTTGCGTAATTTAGCAAAAGAATTAGGCTATGAAGTAATTGAAAGACGCGCTTCTGATATTATAAGCAAATGGTTAGGAGAAGCAGAAAAGAACATTGCTGAGGCATTTGAAGAAGCTAAAAACCGTCGAGCCATGCTCATTTTTGATGAAATTGATACATTCTTACCAAATAAAGCCAATTTATCGCAAGCTTACGATGTGCGTATTACTAACGAATTTTTGGTGCAATTAGAAAACCATCCATATCCTGTATGTGCCACAACAAACTATTTAGATAATTTGGAATATGCTTCAATTCGCCGATTTAAAATAAACGCTAAGTTTGATTATTTACGTAAAGATCAATACAATTATGTTTATAGAAAAACATTTGGTGTTGAACCATTAAAAGATATTACAAGCTTAACAAATCTAACTCCGGCAATTTTTGCATTAGCAGCTGAAAAAGTTAGCTTAGCTGAGGTTGAAACCGATCAAAAACGTATCTTTGAAATATTTATGGAAGATGTAAAACATTGTACCGGTATAAATAATATGGAAGAAGATAAAACATATGAAACCCTTACAATTAAACCTCAAAAGCTTTATGAAACACCAATTTCAGATAATTATGATAAAATTTTGGCTGGTTTTGTAAAAATTATAACAGACACAGGGCACGGATCAGGATTTTTCATTACAGATGATGGCTTTATTCTGACAAACAAACATGTTGTTAAAGAACAAAATATTGTTAAAGTAGAGCTATTCTCAGGTAGACATGTTCCGGGAGAAGTTATTAGAATAAACAATTTAGACATTGCCCTAATTAAAATTTCATCTGAAAACAAGATGATACCACTTCCTATCAGAACATCTGAACTTAATATCGGCTCAGTTGCTTTTAGTTTTGGTAACCCAGGAACAAAAAATCAGGTTTTATCCAAAGGCTGCATAACGAGATACACTAGAACTAAAAACGCTCAACGTATTGAAACCGATTGTTTCATGGATAACGGCTCGAGTGGAGGCCCTTTATTAGATGAGTTTGGTAATGTTATCGGGGTAAATGTTGAAGGCTGGCTAGTAAAAAACACAAAATTATCTCTTGGCTTAAACTTGCACCTATCAATTAACGACGCATTATCTTCACTAAACATAAAAATAAAGTCTGTCAATTGATATAATAATTGCAATTAAATTCTAAGATAACAGGTCGAATTGCCCTAACCTACAGATTATTTTTATATGTCTGTATGTGCAAACATTTTATAATTCAATTATGATAATATAATAAAGAGTATCAAAAAACCTCCGAAATTAGGAGGTTTTTTGATTATATATTATTTAAGTCTTCTTCAATTTGCTTTAATTCATTGTACGCTTCTGTTAAAACTTGTCTTTGCATTTGAGTTAGACCGTAGGTAGCTTCAATTTGACCTTCAGAGATTGTTTCATCAGCTGAAATATCAAAGAAATCCTTTTGAATTTCACCACCTAAAATTGCTTTTAAACCTTTATCTTTGAAAAGCTTTTGTACACCTTCAATGGTATAACGCTTTTCATATAAAAAGCTCTTAATCAGTTTTACAATTTCTACATCATCAGGACGATAATATCTGCGTCCGCCAGATGCTTTCATCGGTTTTATCTGATTAAATTTTGTTTCCCAAAAACGCAACACATGTGTAGCTACGCCAAGTTCTTCGGCTACCTCCGCAATGGTCCTAAAGGCCGACTTAGACTTATTAACCACCATGTGCTTATTCCTTAAGACTAAGAATTAATTGCTTTACGCATATTTTGAGAAGGCTTAAATGAAATTACTGTTCTTGCAGAAATTTCAGCTTCAACACCAGTTTTAGGGTTGCGACCAACACGAGGATTTTTCTTTCTTAATGCTAATGTACCAAATGATGATAATTTAACATCATTGCCTTTTACTAACTCTGTTTTAATTTCATCAATAACCATATCTAAAATATCGCCAGAATCCTTACGTGAAAGACCTACCTCTTCATAAATTGTTTCTGCAACATCTGCACGTGTAATTGTTTTCATTTTTCTTCCCTAAAATTTAGTTATTATAAATATTTCTTCAAAACTACAACATTGGCAAAATAATCTCAAGCAACTAAAACCAATATTTCACAGTTTTTTTAAATTCTTAATAAAATTCCACCCCAAGTAAATCCGGCACCCATTGCTGTTAAAACAACTAAATCTCCTTTTTTTAACTTTCCTGATGAAACCGATTCTGATAACGCAAGAGGAATTGAGGCAGCTGATGTGTTTCCATGATGATCAACTGTAACTATAACTCTTTCAGTAGGTATACCTAACTTATGGCCAACCCCTTCAATTATGCGAATATTTGCTTGATGAGGAACTAAAAAATCAATGTCTGATGAAGTTACATTTAAATCATTCATAACTGTTTGAGCTGCTTCCGATAAACAGCCTACAGCTGACTTAAACACTTCTTTACCATTCATAAAGATATATCCGGCATTGGCTGTTGTTGACACACCGCCGGTTGTGTACAAGTGTTCATATCCTGAACCATCTGAATATATACGAGTACTTAAAATACCAGTATCGCTGACACTACCATCACCTTCTGTAGCTTTTAACACAACTGCACCGGCTCCATCACCAAACAAAACGCATGTGTTTCTATCTGTCCAATCGGTAACTTTTGATAATCTTTCGGCACCGATTACTAAAGCAGTTTTAACTTGACCAAGTCTAATCATATTATCCGCTACTGTTAAAGCATATACAAAGCCTGAACAAGCGGCAGAAACATCGAATGATGGAACACCGAATCGTGTACCAAGCAAATTACTTACTTTAGCAGCGCATGATGGAGTTGTATTATCAGGTGTTAAAGTTCCAACCACAATTAAATCGATATCTTCTATATGTATACCAGAATTTTCTAATGCTTTTTTAGAAGCATTAACGGACATTTCTGCAGTTGTTATATTTTCTGCAATATGACGAGATTTAATACCTGTTCTGGTACTTATCCATTCATCATTTGTTTCAACAATCTTAGATAAATCATCGTTAGTCAAAACTTTTTCAGGTAAATAATGTCCATAACCAATAATTTCGGATCTAATACACTTCATAGAACATATCCTGTGAAACTTCATCTAAATCAACTTCTTCTAATTCTTTACGAATCGTATTAACAAAATCCTGTCGTACAAGACTTGCTGCATTGTTCAATGCAACGGAAAAACCTAAACCATCTGCACCGCCATGGCTTTTTACAGATAAGCCATTAAGGCCAACGAACATTGCACCGTTATATAATTTTGGATTCATAGTTTTGCTGATTTTTTTAGCTGCAAAATACATGAAAGGAAGTCCTAACCAAGAAATAACAGTACTCTTAACAGCATCTTTAATCATGCTTCTCATGAGTTTAGCTGTTCCTTCAATTGATTTTAATGCAACATTTCCTGTGAATCCGTCTGCAACAATAACATCTGCTTTACCGAAAGAAATTTCGTGTGGCTCAATAAAGCCAATAAAATCCATATCAAGAGATGCATTTTTGAGCATTTGAGATGCTTGGCGAATTTCTTCTTTACCTTTCATCTCTTCAGCACCAATATTTAACAATGCCACTCTAGGCTTTTCAATATTTAAGGCATTTTTAGCCAATATATTGCCCATTACTGCAAATTCTGCTAAATTAACGGCATTACATTCTGTATTTGCCCCTAAATCAAGCATAACGTATTTACCATATCTATGAGGCATAATACTTACAATTGCCGGACGATGAATTTTCTGAATGGTTTTAAGCAACATCTTTGAAATTGCCATTAATGCACCTGTATTTCCTGCAGAAACCACAGCTTGTGCTTCTTTTCTGCGAACAGCATCAATTGCTTGGTACATGCTGGTATTTTTATTTCGGATAACCTGAGATGGCTTATCTTCATTATGTACCATTTCTATACAATTAATAACTGTGCAAACCTTGTTAAGGCTAGGAAACTTTTTCATTTCTTCCTTAACTCTAAGTTCATCTCCGAATAAAAGAAATCTAATGTCAGGATTTTGCTTAGCAGCAATTGCTAAGCCTTCAATTACAATGCGAGGGGATTTATCTCCCCCCATTGCATCTACAGATATGACCAGATTATTATCAGACAAAACCTGCTCCATATTAAATTAGTTCAAAAAATTATTTGTCTGCTTTTTGAGCAACAACTTCTTTACCGTCATATTGACCGCACTTTGTGCAAACATTATGAGGTCTTTTCAATTCGCCACAGTTTGGGCATTCTTGATAAGCGTTAGGAGTTAACGCATCGTGAGAACGGCGCATATTGCGACGAGATTGTGATGTTTTCTTCTTTGGTGTAGCCATTTTTCTTCTCTTTTACTAAAAGTTTATTATTACAACAAATTATTCAAAGCTAATTCTTACTTCACTTTTTATTTAAATGCAAGCAAAATTTAACCTAAAATATTAATGAGCTTTTATAAAATTTTTTTTATAAATGCAAGCATTTTTTGCATATTGTTTATTTTTTTAATTTTTCTAAAACCATAAACGGATTTGATAACCTTGTTGTTTCCTCATCAAACTCGCTGACAAACTCAAATTCTTCCCCTTCTTGACGAGGATAATCGTCTAATTCTAAAGCCAATTGTTCAATTGCAATGTTAGCTAAATCTATCTTACCGTTATCTATAACATCCGGCACATCATCATAAATTGACGGCTCTAATTCTTTAATATCTTTATATGTTGCTTTAGTATCATAACAGTATTTAAAATCGACATCATATTTTTTTTCAAAATTTTCCAATGATACAACGCTTTTTAACTCCAAAACAGCTTTTAAATTTCCCCATAAATCGAGTGTATGCTGTTTCAAATTTAATTTTAAAAATATATCAGCTTCAAAACTTTTTACATCTTCAACTTGTAAAATGTCTCGCAAAGTTTTAAGTTGTTCTTCATTAGCTGCAAGCTTATGGTGTTGTTCTTGCTGATTTAATTCATCAACATTCAACGGATATGAAAAATCTTTTTGCATTATTATTTTCCCTGTGCTATATAATATTTCAACTTAATTTAATTATACGGAGTTTATATGTCAATACGCAATTTGTTTTTGTTAGGACTGATTTTAATATTTAATACCTCTTGTTCTAATGAGGCTTTTTTAGTTCACAATGGCAACATGCCATCAACTGATAAAATCTCTCAAATTAGTGTCGGACAAACTCGCAATGAAGTTGCCAGCATTTTAGGTTCACCATCTTCTATATCATCTTTTGATGGTAACACTTGGATTTATATGTCATCCACTCTTAAAAAAGTTGCTTTCTTTAAACCGGAAGAACTTGATCGCAAAGTGTTAAGCATTAATTTTGATGACAATGGTAAAGTTTCAAAAATTTCTAACTACGATAAAAATGATGGTAAAAATGTAGAGATAAGCAAACAACAAACTATATCTTCCGGCCATGAAATTGGCTTTTTCCAAAAATATTTCGGTGGCGTCGGATCATATATGCCAATTTCAGGAAAAGGCTCAGGAAGCCAATTATAAACATTTTTTAAAACTCCCTGTTGGGAGTTTTTTTATAGCAAAAAACAGCAAGAAACACTAAATATCATATTATATGTATATTTCTTGTGCTTTATTTAGGGTATAAAGATAAATTATGCTTGAGTTTTTACACATAACAAATAAACTGGACATACTGTTTTATGTCTGTGGAGGCTTTTTATGAAATCATTATTTCCGGTTTTAATATTGATAATATTTGGAACAAATATTGCCAATAGTAAGTCTTATAGTGATTTTTTAAATATTAAAGCTGTAATTTCAAATGACTTAGAAACACATTCTAACGACTCAACCGACAAACAAAAAACAGAAAAACCTTTAATTAACGAACAGGAAGAAATCAAAGAGCTTGTTTTTATTGAAGGATTAAAAGTTTCCAGATATCCAAACGGCAATATAAAAAGCGAAATAAATTATAAAAACGGCAAAATAGATGGCTTATACAAAAGATATTATGAAAATGGCAATTTAGAAAGTGAAGATATATACGAAAACGACCATCTTAAAGAAACAATTAAATCTTATTATCAAAACGGAAACTTAAAAACACAGCTACTCCACAACGAAGACACAAACGAAACCATATCAAGAAGATATTATGAAAACGGACAATTAGAACAAGAAATCATCACTCAAGCAGAAACACAAGATGGTTATTCAAAGTTTTACTACAAAAACGGAAATATTTTAATTGAAGGACCTCGTAAAAACGGAAAAAGAAACGGTCCTTTTAAAGCATATTATGAAAATGGCAAATTAATGACCGAACTAAATTTCACAGATGGTGAAGTAGACGGTTTATATAAAAAATATTACATAAACGGACAATTACATGAAGAAATGCTCTATGAGCACGGTAAAACCGAAGGTTATTATACAATATTTTACAAAAACGGAAATATTGAATGCAAAGGACACAATAAAGACGGTCATAAAACAGGCTTAAACTCTTGTTATTATGAAAACGGAAATTTATATACTGAAGTACTTTATAAAAACGACGAATTGAACGGCTTTTATAAAACATATTATAACAACGGAAAATTAGACAGTATCACACATTATAAAAATGGCGTCAAACATGGTGTATATAAAAAATATGATGAAACCGGAGCTTTATTGGAAAAAATAAGATATAAAAACGGTAACAAAACCGATTTTGAAGTATTCAATGAATATCATATTCTGTTGTTGGTCTTAGTCTTGGGGTATGCATTAATAATCTATTGGCAAAAAAAACTTAAAAACCGCAATTAAGGTAACTGTTATGAGATATGTACTTATTTTATTTATGCTATTACTGGCCAGAACAAATATTATAGATGCTCAAGCATATAGCTATTTAGATTATACAAATTTAGATAACGCTTACGATAATGCCTATAGTAAAGATAAAACTGTTGATAATAATACAGCAGATTCAGGCACAATCAACACCAGTGGCGAAAGCTCAAGTCTTACTCCACCAAACAGACAACTCTCTAATCAGGATTCTATTATCTCAATTAACAATTTAAAAGAATTGCACCTTAATGAGCCAACAAAGAATCCCCCCTCTAAAAGAAAAGATTTGTTTCAAAAAACAAAAGAAAAAGACGAAGTAATAAAAAACACACAACATAATACAAATAATAGTGCTTCTACAGAATTGAGCGGAAATGTAAAATTATTGGTAATGGATGCTCTTTATCGCAATGAAGCATCAATTAAGAACGGACCATATAAACAACATTATCAAAATGGAAATCTCAGATTTGATGTAACTTATAAAGATAATAAGCTAGATGGACCATATAAAGAATATTATCTAAATGGGCAATTAAAAATGAAAGGCTTTTTCAAAGATGGATTAGCTAACGGATTGTTCACTTTTTATTATGAAAATGGAAAATTTAGAAAAGAAGTAACATATAAAAACGGTAAAGCATCTATCTTTACATTATCAACAAAAGCTAAAAAAGAACTTCCACTTGCGATATTTATTCTCTTTATATATTTTTATATTAAGAAAAAACTAAAATAATAACTTGATTTTTTTAAGGAAAGATAAACTGAACATAATGTCATATATTAAGGAGGTGTTATGAGATTTTATATCATTTTGATGTTAGTATTATTAGCTGCAAACACTACAAATGCAAAAAATAGCTCATTATTAAATTTGATTAATACTATTAACGATAATAACGAAAAATTACTTATTATTAGCTACGATTTATTTGATGAAAAAAATTCGAAACTTAATTGTTCTGCAGATGGCATTATAGTTTTTTGCACAGATGAAAATTCGGTTCCATTTACCGGTGAAGCTCACTCTACACATCCAAATGGTAAAATAGCACGCATTCTTACTTATAAAAACGGTAAACAAGATGGTATTGCTAAATCATATTATGAAAATGGTAAAATAGAAGAAGAACTAAATTTCAAAAACGGGCTAATGGATGGTTTAAGAAAAGTGTATCATAAGAACGGACAATTAGAATTTGAGGCTAACTTTATACAAGGTCATATCGAAGGTCCGAAAAAATCATATTATAAAAATGGACAATTAAAATCAGAATATTATTATAAAAATGGTATATTAGATGGTTTACAAAAATCTTATTATGAAAATGGAAACTTACGTGATGAAGAAAACTACATAAACGGCAAATTAAATGGTATATGCAAAACATACCATGAAAATGGAAAATTAAATATGGAAGAAAACTACATAGATGGTAAATTAGAGGGCATTGTCAGGTCATATTATGAAACAGGACAAATATTCAGTGAAACTAATTATGTAAATGATGAAATTAATGGTTTTAGAAAAATATACCATGAGAACGGAACGTTAAATATAGAATCAAATTACCTTAATAATAGAGGAAATGGTTTAAAAAAAGTTTATTATGAAAATGGAAACTTAAGTGAAGAAGCAAACTACGTAGATGGCAAATTAGAGGGAGTACGCAAGATTTATAATAAGAACGGAAACTTAAGTATAGAAAAAAACTACATAAATGGCCAATTGAACGGCTTTTATAAAACATTTTATAACAACGGAAATTTACAAAGTGAAGTAAATTATATAAATAATTACCCTGATGGCGTCGCTAAAGAATATTATGAAAATGGTCAATTACAAAGAACAGAAAATTATGTAAATGGAAAACTAGAAGGTGAAGCTTTTGAATATTATGAAACAGGTGAATTATGGCAGCAGACCAATTTCAAAAATGATTATCTAAATGGTCCATCTAAATCATATTATAAAAATGGACAATTGGAAGCAGAAAACCAATACATAAACGGCAAAATAAATGGTTTATACAAAATATACTACGAGAACGGAAAATTAAGCGAAGAAGCAAACTTCATAAATGGTGAATTAGATGGCGTATACAAAAAGTATGATGAAACCGGAAAATTAGAATCAGAAGAATATTATAAAAAAGGAGAAAAAAATACTTAATTAACCATAAAGCTTATATCCATCCTCTTTCCATACCAATTTATTAAATATTCAAAAATATTATTTGTTTTTTAAGATTAGCGAATATATATTGTGCGGTAGAAAATATTTTTGGAGGATTTTTATGGACGCTCATATATTGCCACAAGCCATTTTCGGGCTTAATCCGCAAATATTAGCAACTTCTATTTTAGTTGTCAGTTACATCATTTTGTTTACTGAAAAGCTTAATCGTGCTGTTGTAGCTCTATTGGGCGCTTCTGTCATGATTTTTGCCGGCATTTTAACTCAGACCTCTGCTCTTGCCGGCATAGATTTTAATACAATATCACTTCTAATCGGTATGATGATTGTTGTCGGCATTGCCGAAAAATCTGGCATGTTTCAATATGTGGCAATAAAAAGTGCCAAAATTGTTAAAGCATCTCCGAGGGGCTTACTTATTATGCTCTCTATTGTAACTGCCGTATTTTCTGCTGTTTTAGACAATGTTACAACGGTATTACTTATTGTTCCGGTTACATTTCAAATTACCAGAAACCTAAAAATCAACCCCTACCCGTTTTTAATTTTAGAGATTTTCGCTTCAAATATAGGGGGAACAGCCACCTTAATCGGCGACCCTCCAAACATTTTGATTGGTTCAGCCTTAGAGCTTTCTTTTATGGATTTTGTAAAAGAACTCACCCTTATAGTTATAGTTACAATGGTTGTATTAATTGCTGTTTTTGACTTTATTTTTGGCCGCAAAATGGTGGCAAGTGAAACCGACAAAGCAAAAATTATGAAAATTAATGAAACAGATAGCATTACAAATTATAACTTACTATATAAATCTCTTGGGGTTTTAGCTCTTACCATAATCGGTTTTATATGTGCCGAATATATTCATATTAATAATGGTACAATTGCTCTGTTTGGTGCTGCCTTATTACTCATGCTATACACATTAGGTGACAAGCACCAAGAACGTGACCAAAAAGTTGAAGATGCTTTCAGCCTTGTAGATTGGACCACAATCTTCTTTTTCTGTGGTTTATTTGCCATTGTTTATGGATTGGAAGTTGCCGGAGTTTTAGAGCTATTGGGTCAAAAATTTATAGAAATTACAGAAGGAAGCATTAAAAAAGCAACTTTCTTGGTTCTTTGGGTATCTGCCATAGTTTCAACTGCAATTGATAACATTCCGTTTGTTGCAACAATGATACCTTTAATTAAATCTATGGAAGAATCTATGGGTGGCCGTGAGACAATGATGCCGGTTTGGTGGGCCTTATCGCTTGGTTCTTGTTTTGGTGGCAACGGTTCACTTATTGCAGCATCTGCCAATGTTATTGTGGCAGGTTTTGCAACCCGTGAAGGACACCCTATCAGTTTTATTAGGTTCTTAATTTGGTCAATTCCTGTGATGCTTATTAGTGTTACTTTGGCTATGATTTATTTATACATTATTCACTTTATCTAAGGGTTTAGGACTATGCTTAACTTATTAAACACCACTTTAGGAATTGATGCAAAAACAGTCGCTTGCGCACTTGTCTTAATTTGCTACCTCATATTATTCTCTGAAAAAATTAATCGTGCTGTGGTAACACTTTTAACTGCTACCATAATGATTTTTTTAGGTATTTTAACTCAAGCACAAGCATTTAGTGGAATAGACTTTAATACCATATCGCTACTTGTTGGCATGATGGTAATTGTCAACATAACTGAAAAATCAGGACTTTTTCAGTTTGTTGCCGTATGGGGAGCAAAAAAGGTTAAAGCGCATCCTGTGGGAATTATGATTATGCTAGCTGTTGTAACTGCATTCTTCTCAGCATTTTTAGATAATGTAACCACGGTGTTATTAATTGTACCTGTAACATTTCAAATTACAAGAAAACTAAATATTAATCCATTTCCATATCTAATATTGGAAATTTTTGCTTCTAATATCGGTGGAACAGCCACCTTAATCGGCGACCCTCCAAACATTTTGATTGGTTCCGCCTTAGAGCTTTCGTTTCTTGACTTTTTAATCACACTATCACCTATCGTAATTATAACCACGGCCTTATTAATCGTAACTTTTGTTCTTATTTGGCATAAAAGCCTTAAAACAACTGAGAGAAACCGTGCATCAATTATGCGTATAAATGAAGCAGAAAGCATAACAAACAAAGTGCTTTTGTATAAGTCTTTAGTTGTTTTATTCTTTACTATTGCAGGTTTTATATGTGCCGAATATATTCACATTGCAAATGGCGTAATTGCCCTATTTGGTGCTGCAGTTTTACTGCTTTTGTACACATTAGGCGAAACTCATTACGACAGAGACGAAAAAACCGAAGATATTTTTAACCTTGTAGACTGGACAACAATTTTCTTTTTCTGTGGGCTTTTTATGGTTGTTCATGCACTTGAAATTACAGGTGTCTTGCAACTTTTAGGACAATGGTTTATAGATTTAACCGAAGGTAGTATTAAAAAGACCGTATTTTTGATTTTAGGCTCATCTGCTGCATTGTCAAGTGCAATAGATAACATTCCGTTTGTTGCAACCATGATACCAATGCTAAAATCTATGGAACCTGCTATGGGTGGAAGAGAGGCAATGATGCCTGTATGGTGGGCATTATCATTAGGCGCTTGTTTTGGTGGTAACGGTACTTTAATTGGAGCTTCGGCAAATGTTATTGTAGCAGGACTTGCCTCTCGTGAAGGTCATCCGATAAGTTTTGTAAAGTTTTTACTTTGGTCAATTCCTGTAATGATTGTAAGTGTGTTTATAGCAGCCATATATTTGTGGATTTTGTATTTTTAAAATTTTACCATAAAATAAAAAATAAGTAATTACCACTTTTATTATCTTTATCTGTTCGGCACATATTTACTATATCAGATGCTGATAATTGTTTAAAACAAACATCATTATTATTACAATCCGACCAAATTGAAGTACTTTTCCAATAAGATCCTGAAATATCTTCTCTTAACAATCTTTGAATATTTGAGGAATGTTCTTTAACAATATTAATGATATTTTGACACATATCAGCACTATCAGAAGTATTCGCTAACTGATAAGAAATGGCAAAATTGTAATTGTATCCGTATCTTGAAAAAAAGGTTATATCACCACCAAATTTATCTTGTAATTTATCTACAGAATTATAAATATTAGTTCCGTTTTTATTACCTCCACTCCATATTTCTTTTTTATAGACCACACCATCTGGCAAGAGTTTTACTTTATCAAGCAATTCGTTATAATAAATAAAACCATTGGTGGATGCATTTATAGAACCAGAAATTTGCAACGCATTAGATAACAATATATTAAACATTTCAGCATGCTTATTAAGTTTATATTTTCTCATAGCGGTAGCATATCCTGTTATACTACCGACACTTAACACCCCAATAATTGCTAGAACACCTAGCATTTCTACCATACTTCTACCTAGCTGAGATGTTTTCATATCAAATCCTTGTTAATTATAAATTTCATACTTACACAAAGTTATAAATATATTGCCAATTATGTAGAACAAGATACAAAAAAAAAATTTATATTTTATTAAAAAGCTTATTTACTATATTTAAAATATACTGCTTTTAATATTTCATTGAAACTAGTATCTTTTATCAATATGGAGACATTTTCTGGCACAGGTCTATCAATTAAGATTTTTACTTCATCTGTTGGTACAATGTTCGGCATAAATCTTTTACAAAAGGCCCATTTTGCAGCAGTTAAATCCTCCACATTATAACCGATTGCTGATAACATTTTGCTTTCATCGGTTTCTTCAACTTTTTCTGCATCTTTAATATTATACCATAAACCAACACCATGACGAGAAAAATATTCCCAAGGAAAACTCTTACCTGGATCTGGCTTTCTATTAGGACAAATATCGCTATGTCCTACAATATTTTGATTTTTTATATGGTATTTCTTTTTTAAAGTTTTACATAATCTTAGTAGGCTATATGTTTGTTTTTTTGAGTATTGTTCCTGTCCTAAAGATAGTGTGCAAATTTCAATCCCTATAGAATGGCTATTTATATCTTCTATACCTTTCCAGTAAGAAGCATCTGTTTTTGTGTGCCATGCTCGATATTTATCTTCTACCAATTGATAGATTTTTCCATTTAGCCCTATCATATAATGAGCACTTAATTGAACTTGATTTAATATTTGCAAGCTTTTATCTTCATCAAAAGCCTGACAATGGAGTACCAACATATCTATATTGGTGCTTCTTGTATCATAAAATGGCAGTTTGTGTTTTTTCATTTTTTACAAGAAGCTCTTTCCATAATTCATTGATTCTAAATTAAAATACCCTGCAATTGTTTGACCAATATCTGCATAGGTTTTGCGTATTCCGAGCTCACCTTTTGTTATATTTTTACCAAACATCAATACTGGCACATTTTCTCTTGTATGGTCCGTTCCTTTATATGTTGGATCACATCCGTGGTCGGCTGTTATAAAAACAATATCATCATCTTGCAATAGTTCTACCAGTTCAGGAAGTCTTTTATCAAAATATTCCAAACCTTGAGCATAGCCTTTTACATCTCGACGATGCCCCCATGTCATATCAAAATCAACAAAATTAGTAAAAACAATTGTATTACTCTTTGCTACCTTAACTTCATTTAACGTAACATCCCATAATTCTTCTAAACCACTTGCTTTTACAGCTTTTGTAATTCCTGAACCAGCATAAATATCACTTATCTTACCAACTGAGACTACCTCGCCTCCACTTTGTTTTAATTTATCTAATACTGTTGGTGCTGGAGGTGTTACCGAATAATCATGACGATTTTTGGTACGCTTAAACTCTCCTTTTTTCTCTCCTTCAAATGGACGAGCAATAATACGAGCTATATTATATGGTTTTACTTTCTCAAAAGCAATTTCGCATAGCTTATACAAGTTATCTAAGCCAAAATATTTTTCATGTGCGGCTATTTGCATTACACTATCTGCTGATGTATAAAATATAGGCTTTAGAGTTTTTATATGTTCTTCACCAAATTCTTCAATTATGGCTGTTCCTGATGCGGCTACATTGCCTAAAATGCCATTAATACCACTTTCTTTTATAATTGAACCAATTAATTCATCATTAAATGATGGATAAGTTTTAGGAAAATAGCCCCAGTCAAATAAAACAGGAACTCCAGCCATTTCCCAATGTCCTGAAGATGTGTCTTTACCTTTACTAATTTCTTGCATAACTCCATATTGTGATGGTATATCAATCTTTGGAGTTCCTTTTATACAAGGATTTTTATTTGATGATAAAAATGCTGCTTTTCCAAGCCCTAATGCATTAAGATTAGGAATTTCAAGCCCATTATTTGCAACACTGGTATTATATAATGTATTAGCACCTTCATCACCGAATGCTGCAGCATCTTTTGCGCCACCAATACCAAATGAATCCATCATCAAAATAATGACACGTCCCATATTATACCTCATAACCTATTATTTATCGCAATTACAACCTTTTCCACAATTGCAGTTTTCACCACATGTACAATTATCTCCACAGTTACAATTTTCGCAATTGCAGTTAGGATTATTACACTTTCCCATAACAAAAACTCCTTTAAAATAAATTTCTAATTTATTTTATTATCTGATTTTTATTCTTAATCGTCAAGGTAAAACTTATATGTTTTAATTAGCAAATTAAGTTTTAACATCACTTTTTATGTGGGTGATTTTTTATTTAACTCTACATCCTCAACTAGACTAACTTTAATTTTTAAATTTAATGATTTCATAACTGTATATAAATCTAAAAAGCTACATCTTTCTCCTGTTTGCAAATGTCTTACAGTTCTTAACAATATGCCTGTTTTAAGAGATATTTCTTCAAGTGAAATATTATTAATCTGCATATAACTATATAGCAAGGCACTTAATTGATTTTTTACAACATTTTGTATTGTTTTACATTTTGCAGTCATACTCAACTCCTTATAAAAAAAATAAACCGCCTTGTTAAAAACAAAGCGGGGAGCCAAAAAACTGCCCAAAGTCAGCCAAACTTATTCGAGCATAAAATGCCTTATATCGTTTACTCCCCATAAAAAAGGAGCATCTTTGGGTTTATGATGTTTTTTGGACACCACCGCCTTTTGGCGATATGCATATATTATAGTTTTTCTTGTTTTATTGCAAGAAAAAATCTTTTTAAAACAAAAAACACCTATTAAAAGAAATTTAACAGGTGTTTAAATCATTAAATTTTAATTTATCCTAAATTCCAATATCCTTTAATTATCATTATTTGTGATAATAAATATAATACATATATGCTTACAAAAACAAAACCTTCAACTCTATTCATTCTGGCTTTTGTCATCATAACTGGATATAATAGCAATGTTGATAATAACATTACCCATACATCATAGTACATAAATTGTTTCGAAACAGGAACATCTATCACCACAGAAGTAAATCCCATAATAAAGACAATATTCCAAATATTAGAACCAATAATATTTCCAAGAGCCACATCATTTTGGCGCTTTATTGCTGCAACAATTGTGGTAGCAAGTTCCGGGAGAGATGTTCCTACAGCAACAATTGTTAATCCAATAATTTCATTTGAAACACCATACATTGTCGCAATATCTATTGCCCCCTTTACCAAAAAATCTGCCCCATACATAATTGCTACTAAACCACAAGTGGTCACTCCTATAACAAAAATCCAACCTTTATTTGCTATAGGACTTAAACTATCTTCACTCACTGCAACTTTAGAAGAATTTTTATAGTTATAATATATAAATGCACTCAAAAGACCTAGCATTATAATACCCTGCCAAAAAATAAATTTTCCACTCATGGCAAATGCAACAAAAATAGCAGTAACCAAAAACAAAAACTTATAATTACGCAAAAAGATTCTTCTTCTACATTTTATAGGATAAAATACCGCTGCACTTCCTAATATAAGAAGTACATTTGCAATATTTGAACCAACAACGTTTCCTATAGAAATCCCTGCACTTCCACTTAATGCTGCTTTAACACTAACTATAAATTCTGGTAAAGATGTCCCTAATGCAACAACCGTAAGACCAACAATTATCATTGGAATTTTGAGCTTATTTGCAATAGCAACTGATCCTTTTACTGTATATTCAGCGCCAACAATAAGCAAAATCAGCCCAATAACAATTAAAAAAGATGCATGTATCATAAATTAAGTTCCTTTACAAGTAAAACCTCCGATAAATAAATGACGTTATAAATCGGAGGTTTGATATTTATCTACTCTTTTACACGTTACCAAATGGGTTTAAATCTTTGGTTTGTGCTTCTTGAGTTTTTCTTAAATCAAAAATATTTAAGAAAACAGCAGAAATGTAAATTGAAGAATATGTTCCAATAATTACGCCCCATAGAATGGTAAATGAAAAACTTTTTAAAGCCTCTCCACCCCAAATAAATAAAGATGCAGAAGCAAACATGGTGGTTAAACCAGTTAAAATTGTTCTTGAAAAAATATCATTCAAGCTTTTATTTATTAAGTCATATTGAGACATTTTCTTATATTTACGTAAGTTTTCGCGTATTCTATCATATGTAACCACAGTATCGTTAACAGAGTAACCTGCTAAAGTTAAAATAGCAGCTACAGTAGTTAAACTAACGTCAAACTTAAATACTGCTAATAATCCAACTGTAATAAATACGTCATGGAATAAACCAAGTAATGCGCCAAGAGCAAACTGCCATTCAAATCTAAACCAAATATATAAACATATAGCTAAAATCGCAATTAAAGAAGCAATAATACCATCACGTTTAAGTTCATCACCAACTTGTGGTCCAACAGATTCTACTTTACGATACTCGTAACCACTACCCAAAATTTCTTTAATTTTAGCAACAGCAATTCTTTGATTTTCTTCAGTAGCATTATCAACTTGAGTTCTAATAATCATCTCATCATTATTTTCGCCCAAAGTTTGCAATGTAAGTTCATCAAGTGCTAGAGATGATAAGTCTTTACGAATTTTTTCTGCATCTATTGGTTGTTCACTTTTAATTTCCATCAAAATACCACCAGAAAAGTCAATTCCATAGTTAAAACCACCAATAAATATCCAATAGCAAGACAAAACTGCCAACACTATAGAAAACGCATAAGTAAACTTACGAGGTTTCATAAAATCAATATTTGTATCTTTGGTTACCCAATTAAATATTTTCATTTTCTTATTTCCTTTTCTAAAATTAAATTGGCAATTTTGTAGGTTTACAACGAGAAATCCATGTTGAAACCATAACTCGCGCAACTGTTACTGATGTAAACATAGATGTAGCAATACCGATAGCAAGTGTTACAGCAAATCCTCTAACAGGACCTGTTCCAAACCAAAACAGAACAAGTGCAGCTACAAGTGTTGTTAAATTAGAGTCAATAATTGTTGACCAAGCTTCTGTAAATCCAGCATCTGCAGCATCTCTGGTTGAGCGACCTTTTTTAACTTCTTCACGCATACGCTCAAAAATAAGTACATTTGCATCTACTGCCATACCAATAGTTAAGATAATACCCGCAATACCTGGAAGTGTTAATGTAGTGCCAATTGCACTCATAGCACCCAACATTAAAAACAGGTTGATAAACACGGTTATGGTTGTAAATACACCAAACAATCCATATGCAGCCACCATGAATAAAACAACGAATATTAAACCAATAACTGAAGCAACCAACCCAGCTTTAATAGAATCTGCACCTAAACCGGCACCTACAGTTCTTTCTTCTAAAACTTCCAATGGAGCCGGTAAAGCGCCAGAACGCAATAACATCGCTAACTCATTAGCTGTTTCGGAACTAAAGTTACCAGTAATAACACCACTTCCACCAGTAATTGCACCTTGAATGGTAGGAGCTGAAATAACCTGATTATCTAAAACAATTGCTAATTCATCTTTTACATGGTTTTTAGTAACTTCAGCAAATTTGCGACCACCAACAGTATCAAATTTAAAACTTACAACAGGAGCACCATCTTGAAAAGCAACACCAGCATCTATTAAATGAGCCCCATCTACAACTGCTTTACGAGTAATTACATATTGGCCACCATTAACCCCTGAAACAACACGAGAAGAACTACTTAATTTTCCACGTCTAGCATCTGCAGCATTTGTTCTTTTATCAACTAAATGGAAAGACATCTTTGCTGTTTTACCTAAAAGTTGTTTTACTTCCTCAGGATTTTGAATGCCTGGTAATTGTACCACAATTCGGTTTTGTCCCTGACTTTGAATTGTTGGTTCTTTTGTACCCAATTCATCAATACGGCGACGAACAATTTCAATAGACTGAGCAACAACTTTTGCTTGGAGTTGATTATATGCTATTTCTGAATATTTAATTTCAATTGTATCACCAACAACAGAAACTGTTAAGCCATCTTCAATTTGCTTAAAGCTGCTAACAGCTTGACTTCTTGATGTCGAATTTTCAATTTTTACTCTAACATTATCATCATTTACTGATAAATTTTGATAACGAATACGATGATCTCTTAAAATTTGACGTACAGAATCTTCAATAGTTGCCATACGCTCTTTTACAACATCATCCATTTTAACTTCTAATAACAAGTTAGAACCACCTTGTAAATCAAGACCTAAGCTAACTGTTTTCCACCAAGAAGGAATTTTAATATCTCTTGGTAAAAAGTTAGGAATTGCTAGAAAAAAACCTATAAAGCAAATAGCGATAATAAGCGCAATTCTTTTTGTTGATAGTTTATACATTTTTTTATCCTATAGTTTTTGTTTTAGTTTTTTTGAGTTTTAGTTGTTTTAATAGTTTTCACTTCAGTGTTTTCAGCGCTCAAAACCTCACGAATCGTATATTTATGCACTTTAATTTCAACACCTTTTGCTATTTCAACACTAACTTTATCTTCTTCAATATTGGTAACCTTACCATATACGCCACCGCCTGTAATAACTTCATCACCTTTTTTCATGGCATTTAATGTTGCTTCATGCTGTTTAATTTTCTTTTGTTGAGGACGAATAAGCAAAAAATAAAAAACAAGCATAATACAAACAAGTTGAATAACAACACCCAGTGTTGATGCTCCTGCGCTTGCTGGAGGAACTGCTTGAGCCCAAGCATCACTAATAAACATTATTTTCTCCTTAAAACATATTATTAACTGCGACGAATATACATCATTTTTTGCAACTTACAAACTAAAGTTGCAATTATTAAACAACTATTTTTCAATAAAAAGTATTTTAAGGTAAATATTTGCGTGGATTAACTGCTTTTTTACCGGCTCTTACTTCAAAGTGAAGTTGTGGGCTATCAACTCCGCCACTTTGGCCAACAGTTGCTATTTTTTCGCCCTTAATAACAGCTTGACCTTTACGAACCAAAAGTTGATTGTTGTGTGCATATGCTGTTATCCAGCCATCAGGATGTTTTATTAAAATCAAGTTACCAAATCCTTTTAACTCATTTCCGGCATATGCAACAGTTCCTTTATCTGCGGCCTTTACAGTTGTTCCGATTGGTGCTTTTATATTTATACCATCGTTTTTACGACCTTTGCCGATGGTTCCGAAACCTGATATCACCTTGCCTTCAACCGGCCACATAAATTTTGCAGTTCTGTTTTTAGGCGGCACATAAGGCGTATTGTTCTGTCTTTTTGCAACCGAAGCGTTTTGTCTTGCATTAGATTTCACCGAAGCCGACGCTCTATTTGACGATAAACTTCCTGATAACTGAAGTTTCTGACCGACATTTAATGCATATGGTGATTTTAAATTATTTAATCTGCTTAGAGATGCGACATCAACATTATATTTACGAGCAATAGCGTATAATGTATCACCCTTGTGAACCACATGGTATCGGGCTACAGGCAAATTTATAGTTTGACCTATGTTTAATGAATAAGGAGCTTTTAAGTTATTAATTTCAATTAAATCTCTCAAAGGAACATCATATCGTTTTGAAATGCTATAAAGCGTATCACCCTTTGCCACTTTAACAGTGGAAGGGTTCTCGCCAAACAATGAATAGCGATTAAAAAGCCTAATCTCCCCACCCGAACTATAACATCCGTTTAGAAGAAAACACATCGCCATTATGCTAAGAAACTTTTTTAACATTAAATTTCCTTATTCTTTAACTTTTATAATATGCCATTAAATAACTAACTATTCGTTAAAAGCTCTTGATTTTTATAAAACAATTGCGTATGCTGACGTCAAATTTTTAATTTAGGGTTGTATAATGGTTCAAAAGCCTCACATAGAAGACGCTTTAGGCAATAAATATAAATATGGTTTTGTCACAGACATTGAATCACAAACCATACCTAAAGGCTTAAATGAAGACATTATAAAATTAATTTCACTTAAAAAATCCGAACCGGAATGGTTATTAAAAAAACGCTTGCAAGCTTTTGAATTTTGGAAAAATATGTCTGAGCCAACTTGGGCAAAACTTTGTTATGAAAAAATTGATTATCAAGATTTGTACTACTATTCAGCTCCAGTTCAAAAAGTAAAGCCCAAAAGCTTAGATGAAGTAGATCCTAAAATAATAGAAACATATAATAAATTAGGTATTCCCTTAAAAGAGCAAGAAATTTTAGCCGGTGTTGTAGCCGTTGATGCTGTTTTTGACAGTGTTTCCGTAGCCACAACTTACAGAGCAAAACTAAAAGAAAAAGGCATTATTTTCTGTTCTATTTCTGAAGCAATTCAAGAATATCCCGATTTAGTAGAAAAATATTTAGGTTCCGTAGTCCCTTATACTGATAATTTTTTTGCATGTCTTAATTCTGCTGTTTTTACGGATGGATCTTTTGTATATATACCTAAAGGCGTAAAATGCCCTATGGAATTATCTACATATTTTCGAATCAATGCAAAAAACACCGGACAATTTGAAAGAACTCTGATTATTGCTGATGAAGAAAGCTATGTTTCTTATTTGGAAGGTTGTACAGCTCCACAACGTGATGAAAACCAATTGCATGCTGCAATAGTAGAAATTGTGGTATTAAAAAATGCCGAAGTAAAATACTCTACAGTACAAAACTGGTACCCAGGAGATAAAGACGGTAAAGGAGGAGTTTATAACTTTGTTACCAAAAGAGCAGCTTGCAGAGGTAACAACTCCAAAATTTCTTGGACTCAAGTGGAAACCGGATCTGCTGTTACGTGGAAATATCCATCATGCGTTTTACAAGGAGATAACTCAATCGGCGAATTTTATTCTGTTGCAATTACAAACAACCATCAACAAGCTGATACCGGAACAAAAATGATACATATCGGAAAAAACACTCGTTCTAAAATTATTTCTAAAGGTATTTCAGCAGGTTTTTCAAATCAGACATATAGAGGGCTAGTAAAAATTATGCCCAATGCCGATAAAGCACGCAACTATTCACAATGCGATAGCTTACTTATCGGAAGAAATTGCGGTTCACACACTGTTCCCTATATTGAAAACAGAAGCAAGAGCGCAACTCTTGAACATGAAGCTACCACATCAAAAATAAATGATGAGCAACTTTTTTATTGCAGACA
The DNA here is from genome assembly GCA_045611785.1 of Alphaproteobacteria bacterium. Classification (GTDB taxonomy): domain Bacteria; phylum Pseudomonadota; class Alphaproteobacteria; order RF32; family CAG-239; genus JAFTYO01. The sequence goes on along the minus strand of JAZKXV010000031.1, from coordinate 858 downwards.
ACGAGGAATTTCCGAAGAAGATGCCATCAGCTTAATTGTAAACGGTTTTTGCAAAGAAGTTATGCAACATCTGCCTATGGAGTTTGCAATTGAAGCCTCAAAACTTATCAATATATCATTAGAAGGGAGTGTCGGATAATGGACATTTATAAAAAAGCGCTAAAAATTTGGGGGAAAGAGCCTCAAATGTTACAAGTAATTGAGGAAATGAGCGAGCTTACAAAAGAAATATTAAAAAATATTAACAGAAATAAAGACAACATTGCAGAAATAATTGAAGAAACCGCTGATGTTGAAATCATGTTAAACCAACTAAAAGAGTGTTATGGTATTTATGAACAAGTAGAAAAATATAAATCAGAAAAACTCTTAAAAATTGAACAACGACTTAATGATTTTATTAAGAACACAGGAGTTACAAATGAGTAAGACCCCACTGCTTGAAATTGAAGATTTATGTGCAAAGGTTGATAATAAAGAAATTATTAAAAACTTCAATCTCACTATTTATGAAAATGAAGTTCATGCAATTATGGGACCTAATGGTGCAGGCAAATCTACATTATCATATGTTTTATGCGGGAAAGACGGATATGAAGTAACATCAGGAAGTGTTAAATTCAAAGGTCAGGATTTGCTTGCCATGAACATCGAAGAAAGAGCAAGAGCCGGGCTTTTCTTAATAATGCAACATCCAGTTGAAATTCCGGGAGTTTCAGCTTCAACATTTTTAAAACACGCCTTAAATGATATAAGAAAAGCAAATAACCAACCTCAAATTGATACTATGGAATTTATTAAAACATTAAAAGAAGAAGCTAAAAGCCTATCTCTTAACAATGACATGCTCAAAAGACC
>JAZKXV010000030.1:0-17842 GCA_045611785.1 Alphaproteobacteria bacterium | reverse complement strand
TAATCAACGAATTCAGCACCACCAGCTTCTGCTAATACTTTTGTAATAGCTGCTGTTAATGTTGTTTTACCATGGTCTACGTGTCCAATCGTACCAATGTTGCAGTGTGGCTTACTGCGTTCAAATTTCTCTTTTGCCATTGTTATAAAATCCTATCTAAAGGGGTTAAGACAATTTCCGATATGTGATGATTTGGAGCGGGTGAAGGGAATCGAACCCTCGTCATAAGCTTGGAAGGCTTCTGCTCTACCATTGAGCTACACCCGCAAACTCAGCAATCAGAATAAAACCTAAATGGTGGAGGGGGATGGATTCGAACCATCGTAGACTAAAGTCGACGGATTTACAGTCCGTTGCATTTGACCGCTCTGCCACCCCTCCATTTTTTTTAGTAAGACGGGAAAGAACAAATCTTTATTTCCTTCTTCAATGCAAATAACCTTATTTTTGTTCTCTTGTCAACCTTTTTTTTATTAAAAATTAAATAATTTTGCATAAAATGTGCATAAATGCTTCAAAGACTTGATTTTGGGAGGATATTTTATGGCAGAAAATATTATTTTAACAGAGCAAACAAATGCTGATACAGTAAATATTGATTTGATGGAACCTATCGATATAGCAAAATCTATCAATAATGAAGATAAAAAGGTAGCAATAGCTGTTGAGGCAGAACTTGAAAATATTGCTAAAGCGATTGAAATCATATCAGCGGCATTCTTAAAAGGTGGACGTTTGGCATATTTTGGTGCCGGTACAAGCGGAAGATTAGGCGTTTTAGATGCTTCAGAATGTTGGCCGACTTTTGGAGTCGAACGCTCTATGGTGCAAGGTTATATAGCCGGAGGGGATAAAGCCCTTCGTTTCTCTATTGAAAATGCAGAAGATAATGAAGAATTTGGTCTTGCTGATTTAAATACATTTAATCCGACTTCTAATGATGTTGTCGTTGGAATTTCTGCCAGTGGAAATCCTAAATATGTTCTTTCAATATTAAAACAAGCTCAAAAAATGGGTGTGCCTACAATAGGTATAACATCTAACCCAAATGCTAAATTAAAAGAATTTTCAGATGTATGTATCTGTACTGTAGTCGGACAAGAAGCAATTACAGGTTCTTCAAGATTAAAATCCGGTACGGCTCAAAAAATGGTTCTAAATATGTTATCTACAGGTGCAATGATCCGAATCGGTAAAACATATAAAAACTACATGATAGATATGCGTATGGTAAATGAAAAACTAATAGACCGTGGTGCACGCTTTGTTTCACAAATTTGTTCTATAGAGAAAGAAGAAGCATTAAGCGTGTTGCAAGATTCGGGATATAGTGTTAAAACAGCTTGCGTTATGAAAATAAAGAAATGTGATAAGGATACGGCCTTAAAGATGTTGGCTGAACATAACGGAATTTTAAGAAAGGTAATTGGAGATGAAAAAATTTGCTAAACCGGTAAAGCAGAAAAACAATTCGAATGATTTAGTTTTGTATGGTAGGCATGCAGTTATGGCTGCTCTTGAAAATCCGAGCAGAAAATTAAAAAAACTCGTATGTACTCCGGAAAATGCAGTTCAAATCAGGGCAAAATATCCTAGTCTTAATGTTGTTACAGCAGATAAGAAAGATATTGATAAATTACTTCCTTTTGATGCCGTACATCAGGGTTATGCTCTTTACTGCTCAGAATTAGAGGGCTTGAGTATTGAAGAATTGTGTGAAATGACCGCTAATGAAGAAAAGTGTAATGTTTTAATATTAGATCAGGTTACAGATCCTCAAAATGTGGGAGCAATTATTCGTTCATGTGCTGCTTTTGGAACTAAGGCTCTTATTATACAAGATAAAAATTCTCCGCAAGAAAGCGGTGCAATGGCAAAAGCTGCTGCGGGAACTATGGAATTTTTACCCGTTGTTAGAGTTACAAATTTAGCAAGAACAATTGAAACTTTGAAGAAAAATGGTTTTTGGATTGTAGGAATGGATGGCTATGCAAAAAGTAATGTGGCTGAAATTGATAAAAACACAAAACTGGCTGTTATTATGGGTAGTGAAGGGGCAGGTATGAGACGTTTGGTAGAAGAATCTTGCGATATAACGATTCGTTTACCGATAAGTGAAAAAGTAGAGAGTTTAAATGTTTCAACTGCTGCGGCTGTAGTTTTATATGAGCTCAATAAATAAAAAGTTGCACATTGTGCAACTTTTTATTTATAAGCATGAGCTTATTATCTGTTGTGTTTTGCTAATTCTGCATCAATTGCTGCAGATAGTTCATCATCAATTGAGGATTCTTCTTCAACCATAATATTTTGAGCTTCTTTTTGTAATAAAGCGGAAAGTTCATTATTAGGTAACTCAATTAATTCTTCTTCAGGTTCATCGAAGTTCTCTGTGATATTAAGTAAGTTTTGAGGAGATCCTTGATTTTCATTTTCTGTAGTTTTGGTTGTTTCTTTTTTTACAACTTTTTCTTCTTTATACATAGAATCTTTAAATGTTATGTTTATTGTTTCTACATCAACCAGATTGTTTGTTTCTTGATTTTTAACCTGCTCAATAACTTCTTGCAATCTGGGAAGCTTATCTCTTTGAACAAGTTGTTCTTCTGAAAGTATGTTTTTATTTTCGTGATCTGAATTAAAACATTTTAATAACCATACATCATATATAGGATGTTCAACAGCATTTACCGCCGGAGATGAAGATATCATCCAACCTTTAAAAATGTTAAATTCTTCTTTATCGAAGCTTTTATCTGTAACATCAACAAAGGCATAGTTTTCCGGAACTTCTCCTTCAGCATTGGTTTTACAGCTTCTGACTACAACAGAAAATGTACCGAACTTGACTTCTCCGTTTACAGGAACTTCAATTATATTTACACGACCTGTAATTTTATCCATGGCGTGCATTTGCGCAGTATTGGTTTCAATTTGTTCGGCAGATGCCTTAAATGCTGCTAATATACAGCATAAAAGTGCGAATATAAATTTAATTTTAGTTACCATTGTCTGTCACCATAAATATAATTTCACCAACCATATCTTCTAAGGATTTGAAATCTTTAGTGTTTTCAAACTCATCTCCGTCAGATAGAAAATTATCGGTTTTGCCGGGTTCGATTTTAATGAATTTGTTACCCATTAATCCGTCTCCGACAATGGCCACCTCACTATCTTTAGGGAGCTTAATATTAGATGCAATACTAAGAGTTAAATCTACCATATAATCTTCAGGATTGAGCTTTTGTTCAATTACCGTGCCAACTTTAATGCCATTAATTCTGACATCTGATCCGACATTTATTCCGCCAACTTTTAAAAATTTAGCTTTTAATTCATAGCCTTTGACAACTTGCAAATCAGATACGCGATAAGCAAAAAACAAGAATAAGACAGCAACAATTAAAACCACAATTCCCATAATTGTTTCAACAGGTTTTTTACTCATTAATATCCTCCTTAATATCATTTTCTTGGCTATTTTTATTTTTTGATTTACCAATAGCAATTATTCTATCAAGTAACTCTTCTAACACCATTGCATCCTGTGTATAGCTAAATTCTCCACCATCTAAGATAAAATCTTCAGATCCGCCCGGTTCGATTTCTATATATTTATTTCCCATAAGGCCCGAGCTTACAATAGAAGCACTGCTATCATCAGGAATATTAAGACCTGATTTTATTTCAAGCTTTAATATGGCATTATAATTATCGTCAAGTTTTGCGTCAACAATACGACCTATATCGACCCCGGCCATACGTACTTTGTCGCCGACAAGTAATCCGTCTGTGCGACCAAAGGTTGCATTTATATGGTAAAAAGCCGTGTCAACATGTTTGTAGTCATTCCCGGAAAAAAACATAAGAAACATTAATATGGCAAAAACAATTATTGCACATACTCCTGTGTTAAAGGCTTTTGTTTCTTCAATAGAAAAATTTTCCTGCACAATATTACTCCTAAATACATTCTTACTAATATAAATAATGCAAAAAAAATGCTTTGTCATCACCGATTTTTTAAAAATAGCATAGTTGTGAAAAAAATCTTACTTTGAATTATACAAAAGGCGATTATATATTGTTTAAGGAGATTGATATGAGTAAAATTAATAAAAATTGTGCTTGTTTTTTGGCTCAGGCAAGCCATGATTTAAGGCAACCTCTTCAGGCATTAATGATTTATATTGATTTATTTGATACGGATAATTTGTCATGCAAGCAAAAAAATATATGGCAAAAAATTGTAAATACTACAAACAATTTAAATTGTTTGTTAGGAGATATACTTGATTTTTCAAAATTAGAATTATCTGAGTTCAAGCCTTACAAAAACAAAGTAAATATACATAAGTTGTTAAATAATATAGTTCAAGAATATGAAATGTCTGCCTATGTTAAAAATATTAAATTTGAATATAATCTTTGCAAAGCAGTTATTGAAACAGATGGTATTTTACTTGAACGAATTTTGCGTAATTTGTTAAATAATGCATTTAAATTTACAAAAGATAAAGTAAACTTGTTATGTAAAGTTTATGATGATTTGTTAGAGATTAGCATAGAAGATAATGGGGTAGGTATTAATAAAGATGATTTGCCTTATATATTTGAAGAATTTTACCAAGGGAAAAATACACATCATATTAACGATAAATGCGGAGTAGGGTTAGGGCTGGCAATTGTGAAAAAAATTACCGCTGCCATAGGAGCTAAAATAAAGGTTGTTTCAGCAGTTGGCAGCGGTAGTATATTTACACTAATTATTAAGTTATAAAACTTACTCGTCGTCTTCTTCACCACCAGACTGAGCGTTTATTATAACTAAATGAATTTGGTCGTATTGATCTTGAGTTAATGTTAATAAACATTTTTCACGATGATAATCTTCTCCGCCGAATGCGTTAGCAGATGCAAATGTATAAAGAGAGCAATAGCGGTTACGATAATTTAACCAAGAACTATACATTTCTTTTAAATTTCCGGTAATTGGTGCACCTTTTTGCCATTTTTTCAAAAGTTCATCTTTAGCAATATTTTGATAAATTTCTTTAATGGCGTCGGTAACGCGGACTGTTTGAGCTTTCATGCACAAAGAAACTTCATAATCGTCTTTTGCACTTTTATAACATGCGTCATATTCAGCAGTATCAAGTGCATTAGCGTTAAATGAAAATCCACATAAAACAAGTATCAACCAAATTTTTTTCATAATTTTTCTCCGTATAGCTTATGTATATCCTAATTGTAAAAATTTTTATATTAATTGTCAATTAAATTGAATGATTTCCCATCTCGTAAAATTTTTTGAGCCTGCGCAGTGTATGATCCGTCTGCTGTATGCGTGTAAAATGGTGGCAAAATTTTTGTAGGAGTTTTTGAATCTTTTTGCGCAATTATCATAACTCGTTTGGCGTTTTGATTTTCTTTTGAATATAATGGTATTATTTGTATATTTCCCGCTTTATTTGATAAAGCAATCATTGTTTCGGAAACAGCTTCTGCTCTGTTTATCATATATAGATATCCGAACGGCTTAAGCATTTTAAGGCAAAAGTGTATCCAAGATGTTAAGTTAAGCCCGCTATGATTATGCGCAAGAGCTTTGCTCTTATTCGGTGACGGCATATCGTTTAATGAGTAAGGAGGGTTTGAAACCACATGGTTAAAAGAGCAGGGTTTAACAGGTAAATGTTTTTCTTTTATATCGCAATTATAATAAACCAGATTGTTAAAAGTATTTGCTTGAGCACTTAAATTTGAAAGTTGAGATAATTTAGGCTGTAATTCGAGCCCGACAATGCTGTTTTGAGGAAAACGATAAGCCAAGCATAATGAAATTCCGCCAGTGCCGGAACCAACATCTAAAATGTTATCGGCTTGCTTTATATTATAGATTAAAGATGATAAAAGTATGGCATCAGAAGAAGCTCTATACCCATCTAAAGGTTGAAAAATTTTAATTTTTTTATCTAACAAATAATCTATTGTGTATTCTGGCATAATAAAACCTCAATGTTTTTTTGTTTATAGCATTAAAAAATGTAATTGTGAAATGTTTTTTAAAAAACAATTTGACAGATAATCGGTAAAATGGCAAAATGTACAAAAATATGGAGGCTAAACATGAATGATACAGTAAAGTTATATGGTGCTAATGGCGAAGCATTGTGCTCTAGCCCTATGAAGGTAGCATCTAGGGAAGAGATAGCTATGAATATTTTTAATCATTATATGCACTCTGACGAACAACAACTTTTCTTATCAGCTCTGTCTCAATATGCTCCTGTTGATGAAAATGGACGCTTATCAATTTCTTTATCAGATGAAAATATTGTAAGATGCACAATTGCATATGCTTCATCTAAAATCATTAATGAAGCTTTGGATGAAAATTTGTCTGAAGCATATAAATTGTTACTAACATGTTCAGATCCTTCCAGATTTAACGATGCATCAAGAGTTGAGCTTACCGAAGGTATGCTAAATGAAATTAGAAACAGACATATGTTTGTTCCTGAGTTAGCTATTGCTCAAGATATTTGTGATGTACAAGGTGAAATATATAGCGTTTTGCATGGTATGAGCGATAAGCAGGTAACATCTTATCAGGCAAACAAAATTCAGGAAAAATTTGAAGATTTTACTCAATATCTTTCCCCTGAGCAAATTGCTGCAGGATATTATAATATGTCTATTATTCATCGTGCATTGTTAGGTGAAAAAGACATTTATGATCCAAAAGAAAATAATGCGGAAAAAGAATGTTTATATAAAGTAATTGAGAATACTTCAGATTATAAGCGTATTCGTTACTGCTTAAACAGATTGGGGCCGGACTATGTCAATAAAGGTGCTGTAAGAGCTGCTTATCGCAGAGCTCTAAAAGAAGCTACATTGCCGGGAGATTTGTATAAAATCAATATAAGTTTGGCAGAATGCTATGAAAATGAGTATAAACCTGTTATCGGATATGCCGGCAAAGAAGAACATCAAGAGCCATTATTGAAGGCTGAATTGCATTATAGCGAAGCTTTAAGATATTCTCAAGTCTCAGAAAAGCCTGCTTTGCTTAAAAAGATTGCAAAAATTCAGTTAACCCAAGGCCGATTGGAGGATTGGACCGAAACAGAAACATATTTAGCAATGAAGATTTTAAATGGTGAAGAACGGGTTCATACTTTATTGAATGTCGCAGCCAAAAATAAAAAATTGCGTAAAGATTATTTAGAGTTTGCATTAGGACAAACTGTTAAATCTCGTAAAATTGTTAAGAGGAAGAAAAAACTGATTGTTTCTAAAATAGATCACAATTTAAGACCGATATATGAAAGTGAAGGCAATAAAGAAGCTATTAAGCAATTAGATACGGTTGTGTCTCAATTTAAGGATGTGGCATATAGTGAAAATCCTTTAGAGAAATATATGAAAAATAAAAAAGGTATACAAATATAATAAACAAATAAAGAGGCTGTTTAGCCTCTTTATTTTTGGTGTTAGATTAACCCATCAGCTTTTAGTAAGTCTCTGATGAAAGCAAGTCCTTTGCCGGTCCAGTAAGTGTGAGGTTTGGTCAGTGGTCTGCCGTAAGAGTCTTCGTTGTAGTTGTACCAACAAACTCTAGTGTATCCGCAAGACTGATACTTTGAGTATAAAAGCCAAACATCACCTCTGTTGTACTGAACTTTCTTTTGCTGCAAATACTTGTTGAGCCAAATTGCAGAACGTCCGAAGTTTTTAGCGATAACGCCGATAGGGAACAAGCTGTTAGATTCGATAAGGTCGTCAAATGCACGAGCTTTAGGTTCAAGCTGTTCGCAGAGTTTTTTCAGGCGTTCAATTTCAAGCTGTTTTTCCTCGTTTTCTTTCTGCAACTTCAAAAGAGCTTCTTTTTGTTCTTTAACTGATGCTCTCTTCTTCTTTTTTGCCTGTGGTTTTGCAACATTTGATGGTTCGGATAGAACAACATCGAGTTCTGGGAATAACGTCCCTTGATTTTGATTCTCCATAATAATACGATTTTAACAATTATACTTAATTGCTTTATTTATACATCAAAATTTATCAATAGGCAATAATAATGTTTTTTGCATGGAAAAAATATGAGTTTTGTATTTATTTGCTTGTTATTAGGTTAAAAAAAGGGTACAATCGGCAAGAAGAATCGGAAATATGTAAATATGAGGCAAAAATGAAAATATATGAAAAAACAAAACAAACACTGAAAAGATACGGCCTTATATTTGCTACAATTTTATCATCGTCTTTTGGTTTATCGGCGCATTCAACCGCTGATAAAACTGAAGGAGGCAATCAGCAAGATCCTATTGAACTAATAAAAAGTAAAGCAAGAGAAGATAATATAGATACTCTTTTGTTAAAACTTGATAGTGCAAAACTTGATACGTTAAGGTTTTCAAGTACTGAGACTTGCCCACCATCGCAAGATATTAACCAAGTTGATAGTGTTTTAAGTGATAGTCTTAAAACAGAGCAAATCCCGACAGATAGTGTCGCTCTTGTTCAATATCGAGTAGATCAGTTTAATCAGTCGAAAGAAGATATGGTTAAGTTTTTAACCTTGTTTGAAAATATAAAACTTAAAGCATATTATGATAATGTTGCAAAATGCTACAGTGTAGGTTTGGGTTTTTGTTATCATAAAAATGGAAGAAAAGTTCAGGCCGGTGACCGCATTAAAACAGAAAAAGATTTGTTTGATATGTGGGACTATTATGCTGAAAAACATTATCTTCCACAAATGCTAAAATATTTTAAACTTGAAAATATGACTGAAGAGGAAAAAATTGCCATAACAAGCTTTATGTTTAACTGTGGTCCGGCTGTTGTTGGTTCTTTAAATGAGTATAAACCTTCAGCTTTTACCAAGGCCTTTAACCAGTGGAAAGAAACAGGCGATGAAAAATATTTAAATTTGGCTTGTTCGTCTCTCAGAGCAAGAAACAAATCTCGTGGTCAGGTTATAGTGGCGCTGGATAAAAGAAGAAGAATTGAAGAAGAGCTACTTAGAGGCAACATACTGATTAATGAGGAGCAAGCCAATTTATGTGGTAAAGCTTATTTAGATTTAAATTCTATAGTCATCGGAGCGTTTTATAGCATTGGTAAATTACCAAAAGACAATGCTCAATTAATGAAAAAGGCCTCAGAAGTAAATGGAAGAACTTATATAGATACATTGCGTACGGTTTTTCCTGTTACAAAGGTTTCGAATAAGAATAATTCCGGTAGATAGATGTTAAAATATAAACGCTAGATAAAACAAACCCCTCACGAAAATATAAAATGTGAGGGGTTAGGCAGATGTGTTTAGAGTTACAAGGTTGTAACGCTTAACAATGTAACGTCACGGCACAACATTCCTATTACAGGACGAACAGCGAACTTATTGGCCTTTGGAGTGTCAAAAGAATCTTTATATCCAAAATCCATAATAAAGGCATTTTCTTTTAGACTGCAGCACTCTGAGCAAGACCAGTTTCCACTGTGGCGAGGAATTTTTTGCATTTCAATAAGCGTTTTATATGTATGCAAATAGTAAGCTTTTTGAACTTTGTGTAGTTGACTAATGTCATACCAAACTATTTTTTCGTATTCTACACAAGGATAAGAAAATTCTTCAAAAAACTTTTTGGCTTCATTCCAAGTTAATTGTTGTTCTTCAATGTCGAAAATCTCGGAAGCGGTTAGGTCGCCATATATAAAACAACCATCAACAAGTTCAACAATAGCCTTAACTTTTTTATCAGGTATTCTGTCTTTTGAAAACGTGTTGTCTATATACCAGTAATATCCGGGTTTAACACGTCTTTCCTCCCTTTCTTTTGCTCTTCTTTGCTCTAATCCTTCATGATAAGCTTTAAGAACAGCATAAGCACATAAGCTAAAGCCAAAAATCAAGGCAATAATAAAAAACAGATTAGCATTCATATTTTAAGTTTTTTAAGGTTATTTACTCATCAATTTTTCCGAGACCTCGTGTGTCGTTTACAAAGGTGTATATTTTTGTTGATTCATCGCCATCATTCAACGATAATACCTTAACACGAACTTTGTCTCCGACAGATGAAACAAGAATGTTGGAAAATGAGTTGTCTGGCAGATATATTACATTGTATTCCCGTCTGACAGTATCAAGATAATGGAATTTTTTGTATGTTCCATAAATATTGATTAATACATATACCAATGTACATCCGCTACCATCAACTGATACAACAGTTGGCTGAGAAGCAATTTCTCCATGCAAAATTTTCATGCTCATTACAGATAATTTTTAAATAGTTAAACAAAACAATTTATAGATGTAGACAAATATTAATATATTTTGTTTTGAAAATCAAATATTTTTTTATATTTTATTTTAAGTGGAGTGTTATAAGCCGTTTTTAATAACCCCTTTGCCAAACTTAGCTTCAAGCTCGTCAACAATATGAGATAGTTTGTCATCGTGCGGAGTAAGTGTTTCAAATAAAGATTGTTGAATTTGTTTTCCGTATATCAGGTTTTTAAGAGTAATTCCGGTTGCTCTATAAATTAGGTTAGATCGATAAATTTTTCTTAAAAGTTTAATTGCCGCTTCTCTTACTTCTCTGTCTGAATTTGTAGGGTTAGTAAATTTTGCTTCTGCGCCGTAATATTTAAAATCTTTGGTTTTTAATATTACTTCAATTGCTTGACAAAAGCCGTTCCAATGTCTTAACTTTTGACAAGCGCTATGAACGTGTTTGTTAAGTTCATGCTCTAAATAATTCGGATTTTGAGTAAAATCTTCAAAACTTTTTGTATTTTGAATGCTTTGTGGGGCAGAGGGTTCGCTATTAACCAAAGACGTCGCGGTGCCTTCTAGTTCGCTTTTAAGGCTTAAGCCGTTTATGCCAAAGGCTTTTCTTATCCAAGTGTTGTCTTTTTCTACAAAGTCATTGATGGTAAAAATTCCGCTGAATTTCATGTGTTCGCTAATTTTGTGACCAATTCCGCACACGTCTTCAATAGGCATTTCTCCGATAATATCTGATATTTTATCAGGACGGATAACAAAAATGCCATTATTGTTCTTTGCTTTGTCGCTTGCAAGTTTTGCTAATGTTTTAGAGCAACCTAAACCTATTGATACTGGAATACCTACTTTATCTAAAATTGTTTTACGTATATTATTAATTATATCTGTGTAAGTCGATTTATAAACTTTGTTTAAACTTGTTAAGTCGATATATGCTTCATCAACTGATACCACCTCAACATCAGGACTAAATGTTTTTATAGTGTCCATAACTTCTTTAGAAATTTCGCTGTATCGATGCATTCGAGCCGGAATGTAAATAACGTCTTTGTAAAAATCTTTAATTTGAAAATAAGGTGCCCCCATTTTAATGCCTAGAGCTTTTGCTTCTTTAGACCTTGAAACAATAATCCCTTTATTTCCGCTTCCGGTCATTACGCATACGGGTTTGCCCTGCAATGAAGGATTATCCTTTCTTTCACAGGAAACATAAAAACAATCACAATCTACCAAAGCTATGATATGTTGCCTCATTTTACATCCTTAATGTTCTTATTATGTTCTAATATAAGGTGAAAAATAATTGAGTCAATTGTTTTATTTGAGTTGTTGATTTTCAAGCTTTTGTTTGTAAATAAAATATATATAAAAAAACCTTCTTCTTGCGAAGAAGGTTTTTTGGTTTACTTAACGTACACAGTTTTACTTAACATACACAATGTAAGAGTTGTGTCGTCCTTTGTAGTCTGCATAGCAATATCCAGCTTTGGTATTATCACCGACGTAAGCCACCTCTGTGCTGTTGTACTCAAAACCATCTGGTAATGTCTTTTTAATTTTTGCACCTTTCAAACTGAAAATAACAAAGCAATTTTTCGTGTACTTTTTGTTTTCATCATTCACCCAAACTTCTACGGCATATTCATTAGTGTCAGGGTTGAAGAAAGTGTTGTTAAAATCGCATGAGTTACCTGTGTTCATAGCAACTTTTGAAACAACAAATGCATATACTTTGCGCGCATTTGATATTTCTTTTATTGCCTCGTTTTCGTTTAAGGTGCTGATTGTAAATGTCTTTCCTTTGTATTTAACGACATTACTCGCAGAAGTATTTATCTGTCTGTCGTTTTGGTCGGTGTTACTTGCAGAAAAGGCAGATGCATAACCAGAGGTAGCAATTGTTACAAATAGCATTGCTAAGCAAACTTTAAAAATGTGTCTCATAAAATTTGAATTAGAAGAAATATCCGGCAATATTCCTTTGAATTAAGTCTAAAACCTGAAATTCTCCTAATAATGAGAAACCGGATCAAATAATAGACTATAATAATTAGTAATTGAGTATAAGTATATAATGTCTTTTGTTTTTAGTCAAATATTTTAAGCTTGATAAATATAATTACGTATTTTAGTAATTTTGATTTAATTTGGTTATTATTTAATTTTTTAGATTTGTTCTTTTATAAGGAAGAACAAGTATTACTTTGTGCGTTTGTAATAAACCACGAAAAAAAGCAATTTAACACTCAGGCAAAATTCTTAATAACAAAACGATTACTAAAGTATCTATTAGCAACGCCAACTGACGAAATAATAAATGTAGATAATATTGATCCAGAAACAGCAACATTAATATCTGTAAATATCCTTTCAAAAATATTGTTTTTTAATTTATACGCATTTATACTTCAAGAAAGTTTCATAAAAAAAGGGGGTAACCGATGGAGTTGAATTTAAAGAAGAATCTGTTTCGTTATGGAAAAAACGAGTCATTAACGTTTGGTGTAATTGTAGCTTTAGTACTTTTTGATATTTTGATATGGCGATTAATATCAATGGGTATGACCAGTGTAGATTATCGTTTTGCTAAAGAACACAACTGCCGTTCTCAGGTGGATTATGTTTTAAATCATGATATTCCGAGGTTTGAATATTATTCCCCGAAAACAGGAAAATACTGTGCCTTATTTCAAAAAGAATATGACAAAGTACGTTCTAATGACTCTGTTACAAGTGCTTTAAACAACATTAAACAAACAGAAGACAAAATAAATCAATTAGAAAAAGAAATAAGAGAAGCTCGGTATACATTAGAAGGAAATGCAACAGCATATAACCTTGCCATTCAAGAGCAAAAAGGACTTGATTTATCTTACACGGAAAATATTAAACAAATCCAGATAAACGAGCAAGAATTAGAACAAGCAAAAAAACATTTAAATCAACAAAAACAAGATTTTAACTCATTACCTGAAGTTAAACAGTTAATACACTACACAAAACAAAATAAAAGCAATATATTTGAGCAATATACCTTTATTACTAAGGTTGATTTGTTTTTAACATACATTTTTGCTATGCTTTATATAGTGGTTTTAATACCTGTCTTTATGTTATTGCGTAAAAGTTTAATCCGTAAAGAAAAATATATTCGCTTACTTTTAGTAAATCATATCATTTTAGTTGGTTTCTTACAGGGAGTTTTTATTACTATTAGTTTCATTTCACATATTTTACCGGAAACTCTGTTGCATAATCTGATTACTTTCTTTGAAGCTTTACATTTGATGGCTCTATGGTATTATATAGCAATCGGATTGTTATTTTTACTGTTTGCCGGAGTTGTATATTTTTTACAAACAAAGGGACGTCGTAAGAATTTATACAAAAAATTGATTAAAGGAAAGTGCTGGAGTTGTGGTGCACAAGTATTAGATAATGAATTTTGTTTTTCCTGTGGAGAAAAGCAATTATGCACCTGCCCACATTGTCACCAAAAAACGTATATAAAAATGCCTTATTGCCGTTTTTGTGGCAAAGAAATAACGGAAGAAGAATAAATTTCCCTTAAAAAAAAGTCGCTTAAAATAGCGACTTTTTTAATTTGGCAGAGAATAAAAACTTTGATAAATTACAATATCAATTTATTTTGGATAAAAAATTAAAACCACTTATTAATTATACTAAGAAGATTAGAGGATTTAATATAGAAAAAAGACATCCTGCGATAAAGGAAATGTTGTACTCTTTAGCGACTCAACATGGTAATAAGGGAAGTGCAGATTTTTTATATCCGAACAAAGACATCCGTCACTTGATGCAATTCATCATTTAATAACCGGAATATCCCAGATAAACGATGGACTAAATAAACTAAAACACCTTGATAACCTTTATGAAGAAGGACAGAATTTACTAACAAAACGATTACTAAAGTAACTATAATGGCAAAAAATAGGCAAATGTCTTAAACTTCGGGGATGTAGTAGAAATGCATTCGGGTAAAAGTATGGGTTGTATTTAAGATTCGTTCGGGTGAAAATTTAAAAAATATTGGAAGAGTAATGGTAATAGCTTGTCTTGTGCGGGATAACTGACGGACTAAATGACGGGCAGACTTAAAAATGCTCTTACAGATGAGATTAATAAACGAGATGTTTATATGAAAGGTATTGATGTAAGCTATTACTATGAAGGATATGATGAATATGATATTCATAGTTTGATGGCAGATAACAAAAAATAACATTAAAAAGGACTGAGGTTTCAGTCCTTTATTTTAATATGTAACACTTAAGTGTGTGCGTCATATTTTGTCATACCCATCTATTACACTCAATTTGTAACATAAAAATTAGAGGTGTAATATGACAAACAATTTTGAAGAAAAGAAAACTCTTTTATACATTGCAAATGGTTTAAGCAATAAAAGCTTTGTTAGAAAAAACATAGAAAATATTGCAAAATGGATTATTGAAGATGGGCAAAAGTTTTGTGAACATAAGCTAATGGAAACAGAAGAATATGATAGATATGACTTTGTGAAATTTTTTAATAAAAATCGCAAAAACTGCATTAATAATATTCTTGAATATGCTTCTAAACTAAACAACAAATATAAAATATCTTCTAAAAACAAACCTAGTAGTCTTGAGCAAAATTTACTTTTTTTGCAAAAATTGTTCAATCTTAGCCATGATGATACAGAATTTTTAGGTTTTTTAGTAAGAAATGAGTGCAATGATTATTTGTCTGATATTTTGCGAGATCTTAAAACAAGACATTCCAAATTAGAACATAGCGAACAAGCTCTTTTTGCAGGAATAAATCCTCAGAAGATCGATATAATGTGTAGCAAACACTCTTCTTTAGTAACCTTAGGTTTAATTGAAATTGAATATAATGGCGAAGTAGAACCATCATCTCTTAGCAAATATTTGTATAATCAAAAATTTAAGACTGCAGAAGATTTAAGGAATTATATTTTAGGAAAAAGTATAAAAGCTAACCTACAATGGTCAGACTTCAAACATATTGAAAATATTGAAAATGTGAAGAAAATTCTACAAAAGAGTTTAAGTAACAATGAAAAAGGAATAAACATACTTCTTTATGGAGAGCCTGGAACCGGTAAAACAGAATTTGCCAAAACCTTGGTAAATGAAGTATCCGGTAACTTATACTCTATAGGAGAAGATGATAATAGCGATTTAGTTACAGATAATGAAGATAGTCGTTATAAACAACTTATCCGAGCTAATATTTTGTTAGAAAAAAGTAAAAAATCCTGTATTCTTGTAGATGAGGCTGATGATATTTTGACATCTTGTCACAATTCTTATTTTTTCTTCTCTAAAAAAGATGATAAAACATCTAAAATAAAAGTTAATAGAATTTTAGAAACCAATTCAAAACCAACCATTTGGATTTCAAATAACATTAACTGTATGGATAAAGCATATCTCCGCAGATTTACTTATGCTATAAATTTTACTCGTCCAAATAAACCAGTATTAGAAGAAATGTGGCAAAAAAGTTTGAAAGCAAATAATTTGCCACATGATGAAAAAACAGTAAAAGAATTTGTTACCAAATACTCGTTATCCCCTTCTTTTATAACAACTGCAACTAAATCTGCTAAACTTATAAAAGGAGGTATTAAAGAAGTTGAACAAACCTTAGATGTTTTGCAAGAAGCATATAATAATGGTCAAAAACCTAAAAATGATATTGTTGTACCTAAAACACAATTTAATCCAGCATTGCTAAATACAGATACAGATTTAACCAATCTTGCAAAACAACTTACAAATTTAGGCAAACTAAACTTTTCACTTTGTTTATATGGAGTATCCGGTACTGGTAAATCAGCATTTGCTCAATATTTAGGAGAACAAATGGGAATACCGGTTATAAAAAAGAGATGTTCTGACCTATTATCAATGTGGGTAGGCGAAGCTGAAAAAAATATTGCCGCTGCCTTTGAAGAAGCCAAGCAACAAGGTGCATTACTCATATTTGATGAAGCAGATAGTTTCTTGCAAGATAGAAATGGTGCTCAACGAAGCTGGGAAGTTACTCAAGTAAACGAAATGCTTACACAAATGGAAAAAGCAACACACCCGTTTGTTTGCACAACAAACTTAATGGATAAACTTGATAAAGCATCTTTAAGACGTTTTACCTTCAAAGTAAAATATGATTATATGACAGAAGAACAACGAAATCTTTGTTTTGAACACTTTTTCAATATTAAAGATGTTAATTTAAGCCATTTACCATCATTAGCTCCAGGTGATTTTGTTGTTGTAAAAGACAAGGCTGAAATTTTAGGACTTATGGAAAATAAAGACGAACTCATCAAAATGTTAGAAATTGAGCAATTAAATAAGGCTCCGATAAGCAAAAAAATAGGTTTTATTTAACAAATCTTTACTTCTTATATGACAAACTTTGTCATATACATATCGGAGATAAAAGTTATGGCTTATGAAAAAACTTATGATTTGCTTGATTTAGCTATTTGGATGCAATCAACTCGTGAAGGTGTTTCCTTAAATGAAATTGCAACGAAATTTAATGTTTCTCGCCGAACGGCAGAACGTATGCGAGATATGATCATCACTCGCTTTCCACAAACCGAAGAAGTTGTATGTGAAAATAATACAAAACGTTGGTATATTCCTCAAGGAACACTAAAAGACTTTATTCAGTTTTCCGCAGAAGAATTATCTGTTCTGGAAATTGCAGGCACTTTATTAGAAAACAAGCAGTTACAAGGCAAAAAAGAAGTTTTTGAAAACATCATCAACAAAATTAAAGCAAGCATTAAATCTGATGTATATCGGAAAATTGAACCCGATGCTGAAGCTTTGCTTGAAGCTGAAGGGTTTATTTGCCGTCCAGGTCCAAAATTAAAGATAGATAATGAAATTATATCAATCATAAGACAAGCAATTTTGGAATGCCACCAGATTAAGATTAGTTATTTTAATAAAACTACAGGCAAAACCAGTACCTATATATTAGACCCTTACGGTTTTTTATATGGCGAACGAAATCATTATTTAGTAGCACACCATAGTGACGGATATTTTGGAGATGATGCTCATAACTTTATTTTAAGCAACATCAAAAAAGTAGAAATTTTGGATATCCCTTTTGTTTTGGTTAAGGGGTTTGATTTGAAAAAATATGCAGAACAATCTTTTGGAGCATATCATGAAGAACCTTTTGATGTTGAATGGTTGTTTGATAAAGAAGTAGCAGAAGAAGCAAAACAATACATTTTTCACCCGACACAAACTATGACAAACAATCCTGACGGAACTTTAACTGTTAAATTTAGAGCTGGTGGCAAAAGAGAAATGGATTGGCACCTATACACATGGGGCGAACACGTAAAAGTAATTAAACCAACTGATTGGAGGAAGTAGATATGCAAACAATTTTAGAAAAAATTATGAATGAATTTATTAAAAGTGATGAACATTTTTGTTCAGAGGCAGATTTTCAATTTTCATTAGCATGGCA
>JAZKXV010000029.1:0-36114 GCA_045611785.1 Alphaproteobacteria bacterium | reverse complement strand
GATCCATTGTTAACTTTAATACATGTTCATGGCCATAACTATAATATTCTTGAACTCTTCCATCAGGATCGGTTCTTACATGTTTTGGATATATAGATGATAAACGTGAACCATCTGCTAACACACTTTCATATGCACCTTCGTGAACAATAGGTAAGTCTTTATACTTGATTTCTAATTCATCTGTAAATTCAGTTACTTCTTTAGTATCAATTTTACCTTCTAAAGTTTCTTCCAGTTTACCATATTGATCCATCTTATTATATGTATAATTACCTTCTTCATCTCTTTGGTAAGCTTTTTTACCATGTTTATATATAACCATTGCTCCATTTGGTAATTCTTCTTTTGTTAACTTTAATACATGTTCTTGGCCATAAAAATTGCTACTATAATATTCTTGAACTCTTCCATCAGGATAGGTTCTTACATATTTTGAATCTATAGATGATAAACGTGAGCCATCTGCTAACACACTTTCATATGCACCTCTGTGAACAATAGGTAAATCTTTATACTTTATTTCTAATTTATCTGTAAAGGATAGTGCGCTTTCTTGATTATGCTTACTAGCTTGACCTGTTTGAAGATTTTGCTTTATATATAATTCTTTGCGAAGGTTTTTTCTTCTTTGTTCCTTCTCTTGTCGCCTACGTAAATCTTCGCGCTTTTCTTGTTCTTTACGACGTTGATCTTCTCTTACACGCCTTTGTCTTTCTTTTTCAGCGTTCTCTCTTCTACGTCTATCATTTTCTCTGCGCCTTCTTGCTGCAGCTAAAGAAGCTGCTATAGCTCCCGCACTACTCATCATTCATTCTCCCATTTATGTAGTATATCTATACATCAACATAATTGAATGTTATCATATTTATATATTTTGTCAATACTCTTATAAATTTTAAGGCGATATAAAGATATATCGCCTTAAAATTTTTGAAACGAATGTTATTCAGATACTGTCTCGGGTTCTAAAACTTCATCATTAAAAGTTTCATCAACATCTGGTGCACTATCGCCTAAAACTTCTGAACCAGTTTCACTTTCTAGCTCATCATCATCTCCATCATCAGCATCAAGCCAAGTAACAGAAACAACTTTCTCATCTTCAGCTGTTCTAAACAAAATCACACCTTGAGTTTTACGACCTGCAATTCGGATATCCTCAACTGGCATACGAATAAGCTTACCACCGTCAGTAACCATCATAATTTGGTTATCGTTTTCAATTGGGAATGAACTTACAACTTCTTTATTTCGTGCTGACATTTCCATATTGGCAATACCTTGTCCTCCACGACCTGTTACACGATATTCATAAGAAGATGAACGTTTACCATAACCTGTTGTTGTAACAGTTAAGATAAACTCTTCTAATTCTTGCATTTTAGCAAATTCTTCTGCAGTTAGTAATGATAACAAACCTGTTTGTTCTGCTGTTACACAAGAACCCTCGCCTGCTTCTGCTTCCATACGTTTAATCGCAGATGAAACTTTCAAATATTCGTCCCTTTGTTCTGCATTTGCAGATATATGTTTCAACATTGACATAGAGATAACTTCATCATTATCATTAAGTTTAATACCTCTAACACCTGTTGAATTACGACCAACAAATACACGAACGTCAGTTACAGGGAATCTGATACATTTACCACTTTTTGCTGCAAGCATAACATCATTATCTTCTGTACAAAGCATAACGTTAACAAGTTTGTCACCTTCATCAAGTTTCATGGCAATTTTACCATTTGATTGAACATTTACAAAATCCATCAATGAGTTACGGCGAACATTACCTTGAGCAGTTGCAAACATAATTGATAAATCTTTGCAATCTTCCTCATTTTCAGGAAGTTTCATAATTGTAGTAATATTTTCACCTTCATCAAGAGGTAACAAATTAATAAATGGTTTTCCTTTAGAAGTTGGAGAACCTAATGGTAATTTATATACCTTCATCTTATATACCAAGCCTTTTGATGAGAAGAACAGTACTGGTGTATGGGTAGAGGATACAAACAAACGAGTTACAAAATCTTCCTCTTTCGTTGCCATACCAGATTTTCCTTTACCACCACGTTTTTGGGCTTTGTATGCGTTTAATGGAACACGTTTAATATAACCTGCTTCGGTAACTGTGACAACCATTTCTTCACGTTGAATTAAAGATTCAATATCTGTATCATATTCAATATCTTCAATTTTTGTTAAACGTGGAGTTGCATATTCATCTTTAACAGCAACTAATTCATCACGCATAATACCATAAAGTTTTTCACGACTTGCTAAAATTGATAAAAACTCTTTAATATCTTCACCTAATGCTTTTAATTCCTCATGAATTTTATCTCTTTCTAAGCCTGTTAAACGTTGCAATTTCAAGTCTAAAATTGCTTTTGCTTGTTCTTCAGATAAACTATAAAATCCACCTTCTACTTTGCGACCAGGTTCATCAATTAGATTTACTAAAACTTCAACATCTCCTGCCGGCCAAGCTTTTGCGAGCAACGCTTCTTTTGCTGCTTGTGGGTTTGGAGCTGTTCTGATAAGATCAATTACAGGATCTAAATTTTCAACAGCAATTGCAAGACCAACTAATACATGGGCTCTATCGCGCGCTTTATTAAGTTTATAGATTGTACGACGACGAATTGTTTCTTCTCTAAACTCAATAAACGCTGCAATGATTTCTTTTAATGTAAGCATCATTGGACGACCGTGATTAATTGCAAGCATATTCATACAAAAACTTGTTTGCAATGGTGTATATTTATAAAGTTGGTTTAAGACAACATCTGCTTGAAAATCTTTTTTGATTTCAATAACAACTCTAACACCTTGTCTGTCAGATTCATCTCTTATGTCAGAAATACCTTCAACCCGTTTTTCTTTAACAAGTTCAGCAATTCTTGTAACTAAAGCAGCTTTATTTACTTGATATGGTATTTCATGAACAATAATAGCTTCTTTATCTTTTCTGATTTCTTCGATTGTACATTTTGCACGCATCATCACAGAGCCACGGCCAGTCAAATATGCAGATTTGGCGCCTCCTTGACCTAAAATAAGGCCACCTGTCGGAAAATCAGGTCCTGGCACAATATTTATCAAATCTTCAGGAGCTATATCCGGATTATCGATATATGCGCAACATGCATCAATAACTTCGCCTAAGTTATGAGGAGGCATATTGGTTGCCATACCTACGGCAATACCATTTGAACCGTTTACCAACAAGTTTGGATAGCGAGCCGGAAGAACTGTAGGCTCCTCAACACTTTCATCATAGTTTGGCATAAAGTCAACAGTGTCATATTCAATATCTTCGATAAGCTTATGTGCAACTTTTGCAAGTCTGGCTTCAGTATAACGCATAGCAGCGGCACCGTCACCATCCATTGAACCGAAGTTACCTTGTCCATCAACAAGAGGCAAGCGCATTGAAAATGGCTGAGCCATACGAACCATAGCTTCATAAACTGAGCTATCACCATGAGGGTGATATTTACCCAAAACTTCACCCACGATACGGGCTGATTTACGATAAGGTTTTGTACAGTCATATCCGCTTTCATACATCGCATAAATAATGCGGCGATGCACCGGTTTCAAACCATCTCTGACATCAGGTAGCGCACGAGAAACGATAACACTCATGGCATAGTCAAGATATGATCTGCGCATTTCATCTGTTATCATTGTCGGCGTAATATTTTCAGCCAAAGCCGGAACAACGGAGTTTTCAGTTTCTTCCATTTTTATATTCCTTTTATTTAATTTCAAACTTTGCTTAGCTTAGCAAAAACGATTAAAAATTTAAATTTTTTTTTGCTTTTTATACCCACAAAAAAAGGCATTTTCTTCTCTATGGGCAAAAAAACGACCTTAAAATCGATTTTTAAAATTTTAAAACAAAAAAGTTAACATATTTTACGTTAACTTTTTTAATCAGGTTTTATAAAGTTAAACTCGCCAACCTCAGCGACCTTTTAATATTAGCGTTTAAGATTTCTTTCAATTTCTGCTTGCGCCATGCATAATGCAATTTCATTAAATGTTTTACTATCGGCAATTTTAGATGCAACCTTTTGAACAAACTTCGGCTTATATTCAAGTTTGGCTAACTGTTCTTCTCTTTTCTTGGCAACTCTTTGCTTTGCCAACCAAACTACTGTATCTTCTTTGCCGTCAACAGAATGGAAAATAACTTTACCATCTTTATCATATTTGGTTACAGTATTATCAATGCATTCACAGCTTAATTGTCCGTTTGTGTGCCATTCATGCTTTGTGCCATCGGGAAGCTGTTCGTATATCAACTGCCCACTAGTATGCCATGCTCTTGATGTTTTATCTTCAAGACGTTCATAACTAAGCTGATTTTTAGAATGCCACTTACGACATACTCCATTAGGAAATTGTTCAAGAGTAAGCATACCATCATAATCCCAACTACGTTGCACCTCATTATGAATATGTTCATAACTCATTTGTCCGTTAGGATACCATTTACGTTGCAATGTATCAGGAATATATTCTCGACTGATTTGCCCGTCAAAATACCAGTTGCGTTCTGTACCATTCGGAGCAGTTTCTTGTTTCATTTGTTTATTTTTATACCATTCTCGTCTTGTACCATCAGGCAGATTTTCATAGCTCATCACTCCACTAGTATACCACTTATACTCTGTACCATCAGCAAATTTTTCTCGTTTAAGCCCACCATCAGCATACCATTCACGTTCTGTTCCTTCTAAAATCTTTTCAAAACTCTTCTCACCATTAATGTGCCATTGATGCTCTGTACCGTCAGGAAGTTTTTCACAACGAATCTGTCCGTTAGGATACCATTCACGCGCTGTTCCGTCAGGTAGCTTTTCAAAAAACTTTTTATCATCAGGATACCAAGCGCAATGTTTACCATCTGCTGATTTTTCAGAGTATATCTGATAACCTTCTTGATAATACCATTCAAACTCCATATTATCGGAAACTTTTTCTATAATGTGATCATTGCTGTTAATATCTTTTTCCCAAGAAATTTGCTTTCCGTCTGGATGCTTTTCTATAAACAGATAATTACCACACTTATTATCATCCCAAATACGCACTATACCAGTAGGAAAAACTTGCGTAATCTTGCTACCTTCGAAAACGGCATTTGAACCATCTCGATACAGATGTTTTGCAACTTTCTTATCTCCAACTGTTACTAATATCGGATTTTCAACCGGTGACGGTTTTTCATGAAATTCCTTTGGAAGACTTGGTGCTTTGCGCATAATTATCCCTTTTTAACCCAATATTTATTTTGTCGACATACTAGCACACTAAAATATTTTTTCAAGTTTTTTTCACAAAAAGAAACCAAGTCTTTACAACGTCCAAATAATCAGCATACCTCATATCATTTTTCTGTCAAAAAAAACTTGAAAACAACTTTATAATTTGGTATATTCTAATATATTGAACAATTTTTAAGGAAAACAGTTATGGATAATCATGAAACAATGCTTAAAAATAAATCTTTTCAAGGAAAAATTGAAAGTGCTGTATGGAGAAAACAAGCCACATTACGTGATATATTAGATGCCATGGACCAACTTAGAGAGGCTCAAAACATCGATCCTAAGCAAAAATCAGCATTAGCTCAACGCATAATTGACTATGGGCAACACTTGTCCGAACAAATATTTTTAGGTAAAAGACAAGTGCCTGAAACTGACGATAATGAAACAATTAAAGAATTTAATTTGCGCATGCAAGATAGTGCATACTCAAAGTATCACTGGAAAAAATATTTTGGCGAACCTCCACACGGTGATGGTTACTATGACGAAAACGGAAAATATATTAATGTGCTTCATCCTACATCTAAGGGAAACGAAGAAAATGCTCCTCAAGATGTAGCCATTAGAGGTGGAGCAGCAAATCCTCGTTGGCACCCTATTCCGTTAAGACCGACTAATGATACTCCTATACCGATTGATCCGAAAAGACGTACTGATGACGGTGTTACTCCAATTCCTGTTGTTCCGGTTCCAACTGATGCCAATACTGGTGAACAAGGTGGTGGCGGCACCCCTCCTGTAAAAGATAATAAAACATCAGATAAAAAACGCCGCAGATGGCCTTTAATGCTCGTTCCGATTATAGCGGCAGGTATTCTAGCAAAAGAATGCCAATCTAACACCGGCGTAATAAAAGATGTTGAACCTGAAAAAACCGAGCAAACGGTTAATAATATTGTGATAAATGAAGCAGAAAACAACTATCTTATTTATACTGCAGAAAAAGGAAAAGCAATGCTAACCAAACAAGGCATTGAAGATTCCGGCGCAGTATATGATAACTTTGTAAATAACATTGATAAAATGCCTCAAGAATTAAAAGATTTAGTTTCTAAATATAATATGGGAACAGCAAAAGATGCTCAAGTAGGAGTTGATATTTCAAATAATCCGCAAGTAACAGCTACAACTTTAATTTTGATGGCAGAATCATACCCGAATATTGCAAAAATCATTCATGCTCAAATACAAAATCCGGGAGCCGAAATTTCTCCTGTCCAATTACAACTTTTAAATACAAGATGTAAAATGGCTGAACAAGCACATAAAACACATAACGGAAATCAAGATGTTAACCATATAAGCGCAATTGATTATGGTTTATATGGAGCAAATAGAGATACCGCTGCATCTGTTAAGTTCGCAACACAAGAACAAGCCAAAGATTATACACATTTGGTTAAAAATGTGTTTGACTACGGACAGAGCCAAAGTTACTAATCATAAAAAAACTCCGAAGGTTCGGAGTTTTTTTATATCTTTATTTATCTTCAACAACACGCTCGATAGTATCTTTTGTGGTATTGTATCCTTCTTTTATTATCTCTTCAGTTCCATGAGTAACATCTTGAGCCACTTCACCCATTGTCGTATTCTTATTTATATTGCCTTCATAAAAACCTACACCTAAAAGATAAATTACGATAATCAAGAAAATGTAGACTAAATATTTTAATATTGTTCCCATCTTTTTCTCCATAAAAAAAATAAACCTCACTAAATCACATAATTGCCTTAATGAGGTTTTTCAACAGAGCAATATTTAATCTATATTTTCGTTTTCATATACTCCGAATAAGATTTTTTTAGGAACCCACCCTTCAATTGTATCAAATTTTATACGGCAAAACTCTTTTGATTTGGTACATTTTTTCACTTCACCCACAACACCATCTTCAACTTTAGCAATAACTCTGGAATCGTAATCATCATCGTTATAAATATTATTTTCACCCGGTGTTATAACTTTCACAAATCTTTTTCCTGTAAGTAAAGTTTTTTTAACCCAAGAAACAGAGCCTTCCCAGTCTTTTATTTCTCTCCACACATCATACTCATTAATAATTTCAACAGGAGCACCTTTTTGTTGATATATCCATTCAATAGGATATTTTGTACCCGGACCTGATCTGGCGTATACTTTATCCCATCGTAACGACACCATCCTTGGCAAAGAAGCATGTTTTACTTCTTGCTCATTAGCAAAGGCAGGAAAAATTTGTAAACATATAGCAATTATTGTTAAAAATATTGCTTTCATATTGTAATCCTTTCTGGCATCATTATACTCACTATGCATATATGCATACATTAATAAAATAAATAAAAGGTAAAAATTATGGATTTAATTGAGACTATTAAAGATTTAATTCAATTTAAAACAATTACTGGCAACCAAACAGAAATTGAAAATTGTCTTGAATATATTAAAGCTAAAGCATCATCTTTTGGTGCAAATGTAAACATACATCATTTTAAGAATGCATCTCCTGTAATTCTGGCAGCAAACACTCAAGAATTAAATTTTGATGTGTTGGTTTTAGGTCACATTGATGTTGTTCCAGCAACCGATGATATGTTTACCCCCATCATCAAAGATAAAAAGATGTACGGACGAGGAACTTTAGACATGAAATCTTTTGCTGCCATAGCATTAAATTCTCTTAAATATGTTCTTGATAACAATTTAAAATTAAACTTTGCTTTCTTACTTTCTACAGATGAAGAAACCGGAAGTAAAAGCACAAAAGCTTTCTTGGAAAAATTTCCAAATATAAAGGCTAAAATAGTGTTAGATAATGATGTAGGAGGAGACATTACCAAAATTGTTGCCAGATGTAAAAATCCGGTATTTGTTAAATTAAAATCCGAAGGTCAAGCAGCACATGGTTCAACTCCCTGGGACGGCATTGATGCTAACGAAAACTTATTTAAGGTTTGGCAAAATATCAGAACAATTTATCCATATTTTTCTCTTAATTTACCATCTCCTGATGACAAATGGATTGACACAGTACATTTTGCAAAAATAAACGGGGGTGAAGTATCAAACGTAATTGCCGTAAACTCAGAAGCTTTACTGGATTTCAGATTAACAGAGAAGACATCAATTGATGACTTAAAATCAAATTTGGATAAATGTTTGGTAAATGGTGTAAGTTATGAAATTGTATCATCATCAACTCCGGTAATAATGGATGAAGCAAATGTTTATATTCAACAATATAAACAACTTGCCCAAAATATTTTACAACGTCCTGTAGAGTTTGAATATATTGGAGGAGCAACAGATTCTAGAGAATTTGCAATAAGAAAATCTATTGTTATTATGCACTCCGGATCCGGCAACGGAATGCACGCTCCAAATGAATATGTTGAAATAGAAAGCATAGAACAAGTCGCTAAAATTCAGCTAAGTTTTTTAAGTTCACTTGCAGAACTTAAAAATAAAAATTTGCTTGATAATTAATTCTATTAAATATATCATTAGTTAAAACTGTATGGAGGATAAAATGAAAAAAATTATATATTTAGCTTTTGCTTTAACTTGTTTTGCATATACTGCTAATGCTGCTGTATCTTTCTTACCACAGGCCAGCGATGCAGGTAATATTGTAAGCAAAAAGAAAACAACCAACCAAAATTATACTGCTCAAGATTGTATAAAAAATAATTACACAAAAACATCTTGCCCAAGTAACCAAGTTGGCAGAATAGCTTGCCCTAATAATTCATCATATTTTAAATTTTGCTGCGATGCAAAATATCAATTTACCATTCAAGAGTGTAAAAAATATGGTTTACGTTATAGCACTACAAGCTGTGCCGGATTATATGAATGTTACTAATCTTCGAGTAAGGTAATATATTATGAATAAATATTTAGCTTTTATATTTAGCATTTTGCTAAGCACAAATGTTTTTGCCTCAGATTCCATAACAGGATTTTGGACAACCATTGATGATGAAACAAAAACCGCCAAAAGCGTTGTGCAAATATATGAGTATGAAGGAAAATATTTTGGACGTATAGTTGATTTGCTTAAAAATAAAAATGCCGTTGCAAAGCTTCCTAATTCTCCTAAAATTTTAGGCTTAGACATTATTTGGAATTTGCAAAAAGACGGCGCAAAATATGTAGGCGGAAACATTTTAGATCCGCAAAAGGGTAAAGTTTACGGTTGTGAAGTTAAAAGAGATGGAGCCAACCTTATTGTCAGAGGTAAAATTGCATTTTTAGGCCGTAACCAAACTTGGTTACCTAACAAAGATTTTACAACTGATGAAACAAACTTAATACCAAACATTCCTGTAAAATAAAAAAGTGTTGGATTATATTTTTACTTATAATCCAACACTTCTTCATTTTTAACGGTAAATCAGCCAGTGTATCAATAACAACACCAATCCTACGACAAAGAGCACAGAACCAAACACCATCACCACCCAGCCTACAAGAAGTAATCCGATGCTAGGGATAAGAAATCCGGCGAGAGCTAGCAGCTGAGAAACAAAAAACACCAAAGCAATCGCTACCAATTTCAGTATTGAGAACCACGATGCTCTAGAACCCTTTGTTTCCTGTTTAAAGGAGCGGTAGACTGAAGCAAATTCACCCAATCCATAAACGCTTAATGACACTATAAAACCTAGTACACAAGCTATGCTATTACAATAATAAGCAAGTGCCAAAAACGTTGACATCATTAAAAAACCGCATACGCTTACAATATTCGGCCAGTACTTAATAATTTTATTTTTCATATCACAAAAATTTTTTTGATATATAAATATAGAATATCGGCAAAAATTTGTCAATATATATTATCAAATACATTCTTGACAGTTAAAAGTTTTAATGATAAGTACAAATCCTGATGTGTGGATTTAACCAAATTGTCCGGCACTATAAACGGACTAAAAAGGAGAACAAAAATGCTTAGAACTGCTGAATTTGTGTCTTTAGGACACCCTGATAAAACTGCTGATTATATTTCCGAACATATACTTGATTGTTTAATAAAACAAGATGTATCTCTGCGTTATGCCGTAGAAGTTATGATAAAAGACAATACAGTCATTTTAGGTGGAGAAATATGCTCATCAGCAAAATTAGACAACATTGAAGATATGGTAAAAAATGCCCTAAGAGAAATCGGATACGATGAAAAATATGCAACCGTTTGGGGTAATAATGCCATTGATATCAATAAAATTAAAGTAATAAATCTGATAGGTCTTCAATCGCCTGAAATTTCACAAGGAGTTTCTTCCGGCGGTTGGGGTGATCAAGGCGTATTTGTCGGATATGCTTGCCAAGGAGACGATTTTTTACCTAAAGAATTATATTTAGCAAAAAAACTTAATAATGAGCTGTATAACATGGCTCTAAATAGTACTAATTTGGGTTTAGATATTAAAACACAAATTACCATTGATGAAAATAACAACATCAAAACAGCAATTGTTGCTATACCAATGATAAATGAGATCAATTTAACCGATACAATAATAAATATCTTAGGCCAAAAGCCCGATGAAATTGTTATTAACGGAACCGGTACTTATAAATGTCATTCATCTATAGCTGATTGCGGTGTAACCGGTCGTAAACTTGCTTGCGATTTTTATTCAATTACATGCCCTATCGGTGGCGGATCCCCCTGGGCAAAAGATGCTTCAAAAGCAGATGTATCATTAAACATTTTAGCTCGCAAACTGGCTATTTTGAATTTAAATGATGCTGATGAAGCTTTTGTGTTTTTATCATCTTGCATTGGTAAAGATAAATTACCAAGCGCAATATTAAAAACAATAAAAGATGGAGTTATTTCATACCATAACATAAGTTATGATTTTTCTCCAAAATCTGTAATTGCAGAACTAGGTCTTAACAAACCTATTTTTACAAAACTTTGCAGATATGGTGTTGTAGGATTACTTCAATCTTTATAGATATATCTTAGTATTTTTATCTGATATTTTCAAACTCTAACAAAAAAAACTCCGATTTTTACATCGGAGCTTTTTTTGTTAAAATGCAATTAAATTATTTTGCATTGTCAATTGCAGCTTGGATACCTTCTAAATCAATAGTATTAAGTTTTTTGCCATTCAATACTAAAGTTGGTACGCCACGAACTTGAACTTTATTGCCAAGTTTAGCTACATCTTCTACAACTTTATTTACTTTTTCAGAAGCTACGTCTGCTTTGAATTTGTTCATATCAAGACCAGCTTTTTTAACAATTTCATTAATTCTAGCTTCATCTAATCTATCAGATGCTGTTAAAAATGCTTTGTAAACTTCTAAGAACTTACCTTGTTCATTAGCAGCAACAGCAGCCAATGCGATAGGTTTAGAACCTAAGAATGTCATAGGTTTGAATACAACTTTGATATCAGGATTATTTTTTACAACACTATCCATTGTGTTTGCAATTCTTTTGCAATAGCCGCAGTTAAAATCGAAAAATTCAACTAAAACAACTTCTGCATCTTCAGGACCAACAAATGGTGTGTTTGGATCATTTTGAACTTCATCAAGATTTTCCAAGAACAATTTTGCAGCAGCTTGTTCTTCTGCTTCACGTTGTTGAATTTCATATTTTTGTAATGCTTCAACAATAATTTTTGGATTATTGTTCAAGATTTCAGAAACAGCTTTTTCAGAAACTGGGAATGGAGCATTAACTTTGTGATTTTCATCTCTGTTAGATGCGAAAACCACAGCACCTGCAGAAACAGCCAAAGCTAATAAAGAAACATATAAAGAATTTTTATTCATTTTTTTATCCTTATAAATAATTACGTAATTAAACAAATATAATCTAAACTAAGATTTCTTTATTTACAAGCATAATTTTATATACTATGTTAACAAGTAATATTTTTTTATTTTGAGAGGCTCTAATGTTTAATTTAAAATTTTCATTATTTTCGCACACTAAAGAACTAGAACAAAAAATTGATATTTTGCATGATAAAATCATTGAAATATCTCTTGTATTTAAAAAAGCCGTAAAGATTTATTTAAAAGAAAAAAGAAGCTCTGAATACAGACATTTAAGTAAAGAAATTAAAGACATTGAGCATGAAGCCGATGCTCTCAGAAGAGAAATTGAAAACAGATTGTACACTCACAACTTAATTCCAGATTTTAGAGGTAATATTTTAGAATTAGTGGAAAATCTCGATAAAGTTGTTAATGAAATTGATGATGTTACTCATAAGTTTTATATAGAGCAAACAGATATTCCTGCAACTTATCATGACAGTTTCACAGAACTGACCGAACAAGTATGTGAATGCGTTGAAAATTTAGCTATTGCTTCTCGTTCATTCTTTAAAGATTTTACAGCTGTTAGAAACTATGCTAAAAAAGTATATTGGCTTGAACATGAAAGCGATAAAACCAGTGCAAAACTAAAAGAAAGAATCTTTGCATCTGATATGGAGCTCGCTCAAAAATTGCAATTAGGTTCCGTTATCAGCGAAGTTGCCGATATTGCTGACTTGGCTGAAAATTGCATTGATCAATTATCTATTTACGTTATAAAGAGAGATATTTAATGGATTTAACATATTTATTTTTCTTAAGCAGCGGCTTATTTTTAGGATGGTCTTTAGGTGCAAATGATGCATCTAATATTTTCGGGACTGCCGTTGGCTCAAAAATGGTAAAGTTTCGCACTGCTGCAATTATATCTTCTATTTTTGTAATTTTAGGAGCTGTATACGGAGGACAAGGAGGGACAGAAACCCTAGGTGCATTAGGAGCAGTAAATGCTTTAGGTGGTGCATTTATGGTAGCACTGTCTGCTGCAATAACTGTATATTGGATGGCAAAAGTAGGTATGGCAGTTTCAACATCTCAAGCAATAGTTGGCGGAATTATTGGATGGAACTTATATTGTGGAAAGGCAACCGACATTTCTGTTCTAACTAAAATTTGCTCCACTTGGTTTTTATGCCCTTTGCTTACTGGTATTATCGCTATAATTTTATACTATTTATCAAAAACAATTATAAAAAGAGCTCATATGCATCTTTTACGACAAGATTTCTACATCAGAATCGGCTTAATAATTGCAGGTGCATTATGTGCGTATTCTTTAGGAGCAAATAATATTGCTAATATCATCGGCGTATTTGCAGATTCATCGCCTTTCAAACCTGTACAAATAGGAAAATATTTTCATCTTAGTGGATTACAAATATTATTTTTATTAGGTGGCATATCTATTAGTGTTGGTATTATAACATATTCAAAAAAAGTAATTTTAACTGTAGGTAATAACTTAATGAAAATGACACCTTTATTAGCTCTTATTGTTGTATTGGCTCAAGCATTAACATTGTTTTTATTTTCATCAAAAGGACTACAAGATTTTTTAATTAGCCATAATCTACCATCTTTTCCTTTAGTTCCAGTTTCTAGTACCCAAGCTGTTATAGGAGCTATTTTAGGCCTTGGATTATTAAAAGGTGGCAGAGGAATTAATTGGTCAATTACATTAAAAATAATATTAGGTTGGGTTACTACCCCTATTATAACCATGGGAATTTGTTTTATATCATTGTTTTTCCTGCAAAATGTTTTTAATATAACAGTATTTTTACCATAAAAAAAATAATTTTAGCACCATATATAAATGTGGCGTTAATTATTTTAACATATTTTTTAATATACTCTTGACAAAAAAGCTCAAATATGTTTTTATGTAAGAACACAATTAATTATTTTGAGGTATGAAAAGAGAAAACATTAAAACCGTAATCGAAAGACTTTTCTCGATTACTGCTCGAGGAGCTGGTGAAACAACGAAGACACTTGACACTACTAAGCTTTCTCAAACTGCTTATGAGCAATTCATCAACCAGATTGAAAAGACTTACGGAGTCTCAATTTCTACCAAACAACGCCTCACTTGTAATCAGCTTACTGATGTATGTTACAAGTGTTGTAGAGATGCTACGTTGAAAAAGGTAAAACAGCTTATCAACGAATACGATATCGTTGCAAACGAAATTTTTAATTCAGAATCTGTTTCTATTCACTAGGAACTATACTTTACAAAAAACCGCCGATAAATTTATCCGCGGTTTTTTTGTTTATATATCTTTTTAGTTTTAAATCTTATCTATTGACAAAAGATGCTTTATATGGTTTAATGAATCGAATTTATATTAAATAGATATTATATGAAACAGAAAATGATTATCTGCGCTGGCGTGAAAAAGTTTTACGAAGACGCTGTAGGACATCAGGTAACAAATGCTGACACTTTTCAGAGCCTGAACCTTACCCCTGAACAGACTGACAAGCTGATTGGTAAGTTGGACAAGTTTTACCATGTGGAGCTCGGTCCATCATGCAAACTTACTCTAGAAGAGGTTGCCAACATTTGCTACACAACCAAAAGAAGAGAAGTTATATCTGAGATGCTTTACAATGTTACGGCTTACGAGATCAATTCAAAAGAGATCTACCCGCAACAAACTGAACCAAACGCATCAATACACTAAACTCTAACACAAAACTCCGCCGATAATTTTATCCGCGGAGTTTTTTCACACAATGTGACAAGGCTGTGTTTTACAGATACAAATGCTGATAAATTATCATATTTAGCCACAAGCCAATGATAATTTTCAGCAACCTTAAAACTAAAACAACCGTTTATTTTCTGTCAAATAGTTTTTCTATGTCTGTTATTTTTAACTCTATGTATGTTGGTCTTCCATGGTTACATTGACCGGAATGTTCAGTTTTTTCCATATCTCGTAAAAGCCTATTCATTTCATCAATGTTTAACTTTCTTCCGGCCCTTACCGAACCGTGACACGCAACGGTTGCACATATATGGTGTAACTTTTCCGTTAAGCTGAATTGCCCGCCCCACTCAGTAATTTCTTGCGCCAAATCTGTTACCAGTTTTTTAATATTGGCGTCTGAAATCAGTGCCGGTATTTCATGAACAATCACTTCTGTAATACCAAACTCTTCAATAACCAAACCCAACTTTCGTAAATTATCCTTTTCTGCGATAAGGTGTTCTTTTTCAGACATTCCTAATTCTATAATTTCAGGAATCAGCAACATCTGTGTTGCAATTTTATTTTCCGCCAACAAACTTTCCTTAAGCTTTTCCATAACAATTCGCTCGTGAGCTGCATGCTGATCAATAATAATTATACCGTTTTGAGCCTGTGAAATTATGTAAGTATCATGAAACTGAGCTTTTGCCAAACCAAGGTATCCGATTTTTTCTTCCGTATTAACATTGACATCAGACACATAATTTTCGGTTTTTACAGAAAATGTATCTTCAAATTCAGGTAAGTCTGTTTGATAGTGTCTGTGTCTTGGTACTGAAAATGTAGGCATCTGCATTGTTCTTATCGGAGATGCCAACATATCCGGTTTAGGAATATCATTTTGGAATATATCATCTTTTATAAAGTCTGCCAAATCTATATTTGAAACAACAGCTTTATCACCTAAAGATAAGGCTTGCCTGATAGATCCTACCAACAAGCTTCTTACTTGTGCACTATCAAAAAAACGAACCTCTGCTTTTGCCGGATGAACATTGACATCTACATAAAAAGGATCGACATCAATAAATAAAGCACATACAGGATATCTGTTTGATGCCAACACATCTTGGTATGCACCTTTTATTGCTCCTAAAAGCAATTTATCTCTGACTGGTCTTGAATTTACAAATAAATATTGGGATAATGAGTTTGCTTTATTAAATGTCGGCAAACTGATATATCCGCTCACACTAACATTTTCTCTGGTTGCATCAATAAGCAACGAATTGTCTTCAAACTCTTTTCCCATAATTGCTGATAAGCGCTTTAATCTGGATATTTTAAGCTCATCATGCAAAGCTTCAAGTGCTATTTTCTTTTTACCGTCAGAATACAAATAAAATGCAATATGCGGATTTGCCATTGCTATACGATTTAATATATCAACACATTGAGATGCCTCTACAGCATCATTTTTTAAAAACTTCAAACGAGCCGGTGTTGTATAAAATAAATCTCGAATTTCAATTCTGGTGCCTTTAGAATGAGCTGTAGGCATAATATCTGTTTGAACTCCACCGTTAACTTCAATTTTATATGCATCATCACAGTTAGCGGCTCTACTGATAATTGTCATTTTAGCAATTGCACCAATAGAAGGCAATGCCTCACCTCTGAAACCTAAATGTTTAATATTAAACAAATCATCATTTTCTAATTTAGAGGTTGCATGCCTTTTAATTGCAACCCCTAATTCGTCAAAGCTCATACCTTTGCCGTCATCGGATACGACAATTAAGTTTTTTCCGCCTCCTACCAAGGTAACCTCAATTCTCAAAGCGCCAGCATCAATAGCATTTTCAACCAATTCTTTCACTACGGAAGACGGTCTTTCCACCACTTCTCCGGCTGCAATTTGATTAATGAGGTTATCTGGTAGAACACGTATTGTCATACTTTTACTTTCTGAACTTTTTAATTTGTTTAATCAAAGATAATGTTGAACTATCATGATTTATACCAAAAGCATCACCTTCTAATTCCGGTAAAATATTTAGTGCCATCTGTTTACCTAATTCAACACCCATTTGGTCAAATGAATTAATATTCCAAATTACACCTTGTACAAACACCTTATGTTCATACAAAGCAATAAGCATACCTAATGAGAACGGATCAATTTTCTTGAATAAGATAGTATTTGACGGACGATTTCCACTAAAGCTTTTATACTTCTTCAAAAACTCAATTTCTTCTTTGCTTTTTCCTGCTTTTTTAAGTTCTTCAGCAACTTCTTTTGCAGTTTTTCCCCACATCAATGCTTCGCCTTGAGCTAAAACATTGGACATCAAAATTTGATGATGGTTTCCAATTTCATTATGAGAAATTGCAGGAATAATAAAATCTGTTGGAACCATTTGTGTGCCTTGGTGCAACAATTGGAAGAATGAATGCTGAACATTTGTACCTGCTCCACCAAACAATACAGGACCTGTAGCATATTTTACAAAGCAATTATTTTTATCTACAGATTTACCATTACTTTCCATATCAAGTTGTTGTAAATATGCTGGCAAATACTGCAAATATTGATCATATGCAACAACGGCATATCTATGTACATTAAAGAAGTTATTATACCAAATGCCAAGAAGAGCCATAATAACCGGCATATTTTCATGTAACTTAGCGGTTCTGAAGTGCTCATCCATAGCGTGTCCGCCTTCCAATAATTTTTCAAAATTATCGTATCCTATAGCTATTGCAATAATGAGACCAATTGCAGACCACAACGAATAACGTCCGCCCACAAAGCTCCAAAACTCAAACATATTATCCGGATTTATACCAAATTTTTCAACTTCTGCTTTATTTGTTGAAAGAGCCACAAAGTGTCTGTCTACAGCATGCTCACCTAATGCATTAACCAACCATTTACGACAAGTTTTTGCATTTGTAAGTGTTTCAATTGTTGTAAAAGTTTTTGATGCAACAATAAACAATGTTGTTTCAGGATCAACCTGATTTAATACTTCAGCACAAGCTGTACCATCAATATTAGAAATAAAATAGCAGTTGATATCTTTTGCCCAATATTTACGCAATGCTTCACATACCATAACAGGACCTAAATCGGATCCACCTATACCGATATTAACAATGTTAGTTAATTTTTTGCCTGTATAACCGGTAAATTCTCCAAAGCGAACCGCATTTGAAAAATCTTTAATTTTCTGCAAAACTCTATTAATTTCAGGCATAACATTATTGTTATCACTATAAATCGGTCTATTTGTCTTATTACGAAGAGCAATATGTAATACAGATCTTTTTTCTGTATTATTAATTTTTTCTCCATCAAACATTTCTTTGATTTTTTCTTCCAAATTGCATTCTTTGGCAAGATTTAACAAGTTTTCCATAACTTGTTCATCAAAACGGTTTTTAGAATAATCTAAAAACATATCATGAAGTTTTAATGTGTATTTTTGAGCTCTTTTATCATCTTGAGAAAATAAATCTCTCATATGAACATTCTTAAAACGTTTATATTCACTTTCAAGTTTTTTCCAAGCTTTAGGTTTATTATCATCTAGTCCTAACATCTTTTATTTTACTCCTAACTTATTTAATTAAACCGATTGCCACTTCTTTTGGCGTATGTTGAAAATATTGTTTTGCAACATCATTTACTTCTTCAAGAGTAACCTGTGTTACATAATCATTTCTTTTTTGCAAAAAATCCAGTCCTAATTTAGATTTTTGCATCAAATTAAGCATATTTGATAATTCAAGTGTAGATTTAAACCGCAAATTATATGATGCTAATAAATAATCTTTTGCTGATTTAAGTTCTTCTTTAGTAACTCCATGGGCTGAAAATTTACGCATTTGATCTGATAACAGCTTTTTCATTTTATCATAATTTTCCGGTACACATGAAAAACTTCCCATTATAAGCGGTGATAAATCATCTGTTACAAGATATGTATAAACACCATAAGTTAAACCTTCTTTTTCTCTGGTTTCAATAGAAAGCCTAGAATTTAGCCCGCTTCCGCCAAATATATGATTAGCAATATACAAAGGATAAAAATCTTTATCTAAGCGTTTAACACCGGCAAGTGCAAACATGCTTATTACTTGAGCTGTTTCTCTATCTATCATCTTTGTCTCAGGATTTAAATTTAGCTTTGGTGCTTCTAACTGTTTTACATCGTTATGTTTGTTAAAACCATTAAAAATGCTGTCTATTAAAGTTGATGCTTCATCCGAAGTAACATTGCCGGCTATACTTATCACTAAATTATCTTTAACCAATGCATTTTGCAAAAACACATTTACATCATTAACTTGCAATTGAGATACACTATCAGCCATTGTCTCAATTGTTCTGCCATAAGGATGTGTTCCAAATATTTCTTGCTTAAATTTCACACTTAATTCAGATTTTGGAGTTTCTTTTTGAGTTTTTACCAAAACCGCAAACTGTTTTTTTAATGTTTCAAGAAAATCCTCGTCCATTCTGGGTTCAAATAACACTTTATTTAACAGGTCAAATGCTTGTTCTTTATTATAGGAAGGAGTTGTCATAATCCCATTGAAATAGTCTTTATCTGCATTAAAAGATATAACTATCCCATGTAAATCTAGTATATTATGATATTTTTCATAATCATAATCTTTTGTTCCGCTATCCAACATTTGCGCCGTTATCAGTGATAAACCTAATTTATCCTCAGTATCATAAGCAGTTCCTGCTTTATTAAAGGAGAAACTTAAACTAATTAAATCAATCTGAGGGTCTTCGATAATCCAATATTTTATATTTTGGGATGTAATAATTTCCCGTGGCATTTTTTCAAATTTTTTCTCTTTTAACTCAGAATTGGCAACCAATTTATCGAAATCAATTTTTTGATTGGCATAAAACATATAACCAAAAATTATGAAAAGGATAACAAAACCTAAAAATATTTTACGCATCATTATCTCCTTTTATAACATATGGCAGAAGCCAAGCCTTTACATTGGTCGATTTCATTTGTAAAAAAGAAACAGCGTCTTTTACATCATCAAGCTTAACATCTTTGATATATTGAGCATAATTTTCAATATCCTCAACGCTAAAGCCTAATGCGGCAAAACTTCCTACAATTGAAGCCGATGTTTCAGGATCATCTTGTAAATATACCAATGATGCCAAAATTTTTTTCTTTTCTTCCTCAAGTTTTTCTTCGGTAAAATCATTTAGAGCAGATAGTAAAGCTTCTTCAACCATATCTTCAATATCTAAATTTTCATTTGGAACAACCGAAATAACAAAATTGTTTTGCCCTCTCTTAAATGCCGAGTAATTACTTTGAGCGGCAATCAGCTTATTTGTAAGAACATATTTTCTTGCTAAATAACTGTTTTCAGTTTCCCCAAAATAGTTAGAAAACAACATTAATGCAAATGTCTGCTGCATATTGTTTTTATAATTCGGCATTATGTACTTTTTTATATATCTTGCTTGCTTTATTTCTTCGGCTTGTTGAGTTATCCTAAAAGATGTGTTAGGAGTTTCCGTAAACTCTACCAAATTATTGTTTTTATTTTTGTTTGAAATTTTTGAAAAATGTTTACCGACAACTCTTTTAGCAACATCCAACTCTATATCTCCGGCCAATATTAAAACCGCATTATCCGGAGAATAATAATTATTATAAAAAGCTATTGCATCTTCTTTAGTCAGCGAGTTTATTTCTGTTTCCAGACCGGTAATTGGCCTTGAATATGGATTTTTTTGCCATAATGTATGCTCTAAAACTTCATTAAAACGAGCAAAAGGGCTGTTAGATACACGTTGTTTTCGTTCTTGTAAAACTATCTTTCTTTCTGTTTCAAAAGCTTCATCCGATATAAGCAAATTTTGCATTCTATCAGCCTCTAAAGCAAGTGCAACTTCCAACCTCGAAATATCTAAAAATTCATAATATACTGTAAAGTCATGCGATGTAAAAGCATTGTTACTTCCGCCATGAGCCGTAATAATATTATTAAAATCAGAATCTTTAACCTTTTTTGTACCTCTAAACATTAAATGTTCTAATAAATGCGCCAAACCTCCCTTACCTAATGGCTCATCCACACTACCAACCTTGTACCATAACATCAATTTAACAACAGGCGCTTTATGGTTGGGAACAACCAAGACTCTTAATCCGTTTTCTAGATAAAACTCTTGTATATCAAACAGTTTTGCTTGAGCAACACTAACAAAAAAACAAAAAAGAAAAACAATTACTTTTATCATAAAGACAAATACCTAATCTGGAAGCTCATCAAAATTTGGAGGCAAATCAAGAGGTTTTCTTGTTTCAACCTTTGTTTCATCCGGAATACTTTTTTGCAAACCTAAATCTTTTTTTGTAAGTCCACATGCATTCAACATAAAACAAGCACAAATTAATATAAAAAGCTTTTTCATTTTATCCTCTCTTTGTAGCATTACTTTTTGAGTTAAACATACCAAGAATTATAATAACGAAAGCACCAACGCAAATAAAAGAATCTGCCATATTAAATGCCGGCCAATGCCACTGACCACAATAAAAATCTAAAAAGTCATATACGGCACCAAACCTAATTCTATCTACCACGTTGCCAAGTGCTCCGCCTATTATCAGACCCAAAGCAATTTGAACCAACACATTAGTTTCTTTTTTAAGCCAAAACAGCATAAATACAATTACCCCGATAGCAAAAGCACTCAAAACAAGAGCTCCGATAATTCCGCCGTTATTAAACATGGAAAAACTAACACCGGTGTTCCAGGCTTCAACTAAATTAAAAAAGTTACCAATTGAATATTGAACATGGTCATTAGCAAAATATCCTTGCACCAACCATTTGGTTAATTGATCAATTAAAAAGGCTGCTATAGCTACACACAATCCTAAAAACACATTTAACTCCTTAATAAAATTTTAGTACATTATAAGTGTTTTCTTTTGCAATAAAAGTATCTTTTATAAAATATACCAAAGAAACATTTGCCTAAGCAGAATTTGCTTTTGCTTACAGTTTAAATATTAGATTATCTTATTGTTCTCAAGACCTATGTCATAAATTTATTTTATGCATTTAATCTGCGTCTATTATAATATTTTAGAACATTCCCTTTTTTCTAAAATATATAATCACAAATATGGTAGCAAGTACAGATAGCGACACAACCATTAAAAAGCCATGTTCGTGCGCTGCGGCAGGAACAGGAACATTCATCCCCCAAAAACTAGCAAACATGGTAGGAATTGAAAGAATAATTGTAATTGCGGCCAAAAACTTCATAACCAAGTTGAGGTTATTGTTAATAATTGATGCAAAACCATCCATCATTCCTTCTAAAATTGAACGGTGCATATCAACCATTTCGATAGCCTGTTTATTTTCAACAATAACATCTTCAAGCAAATCAATATCATCTTCCGTAAATTTTGTGAGACTTGATAAAGCCGGAGAATTAATCATACGTAAAATTTTCAATAAAACTAAATGATTGTCTTTTAAAGCTGTTGTGAAGTAAACCAA
This sequence comes from Alphaproteobacteria bacterium, assembly GCA_045611785.1. Taxonomy (GTDB): domain Bacteria; phylum Pseudomonadota; class Alphaproteobacteria; order RF32; family CAG-239; genus JAFTYO01. The sequence goes on along the minus strand of JAZKXV010000029.1, from coordinate 13,645 downwards.
TGATTTTTGAATTTCTATTAACTTAAACAATGCCTTATTTTTTGTTGTCTTGCGAAGAGAATATTCTATTTCTTCGGTTTTTTGATTTATTATTGCCAAATATTTTAAGTAGTACTGAGTACATTTAGATAAAATACTTAACAAGAAACGACCTCTTTCTCTTGTATCAAAAGATTTTGCCGTATTTTTATTAAATGAGCTTATAATACGATTATCTCTTGAACAAACAGTCATAAAATTTCGTTTTGTAAAAAATATTCCGCAAGGCAATGTATCAAACTTTCCATCATCATCTAACAACGGCAAGTTAACAATTAATGATAAAACATTATCTTCAAGCTCAACACGTGAACGCTCATCCAAGTCCAACGCATTTTTAAGCATATCAAAATCTAACTTTAACTGATCAGAAACTTTTTCCATTTCCTCAGTGTTAGGATTTATCAAATTGTACCAAGAAAGTGATGTTACTTTATTTTTTTTGAGTTTAACAAGTTTACCGCCATCTTCAGATTTATATATTCTTAACATAACGGTCTCCTTTTATAAATAAATTTAGCTTGATAAAAAAGAGTTTTTATGGTGCGGTCGAAAGGACTTGAACCTTCACGAACTTAGTTCATAACGACCTCAACGTTACGCGTCTACCAATTCCGCCACGACCGCACAACAAATAAGACAACTTACACATAGTCTATAAATAAAAAATAATCAAGAACTTTTTTTATTTTTTATATTTTTTTTATAAAAATTCGGCTTGCCATTCTCCATTTTGGTATAAAAGGTGTAAAATTGCACCATTTTTTATCTCATCTACCTTAAATTTTAACTCAGCACAAATTTGCGCCAACAATATTCCATGTGTTGCAACTGCTATATATTTATATGTGCTATCATGCAAATAATGTTCTAACGCTTCAAAAGCTCTGTTTCTTACTTGCATTTTACTTTCACCGCCCTTAAAACAAAAATCAAGGTCTGTATCATTTATATCTCTCCATTTATGATATTGCGCACCATATTTTGTAACAACATCTTGAAAATAAAGCCCCTCAATTTCCCCAACATTAACCTCTATAAACCGACTTTCTTGAATTAAATCAACATTATTGAAATGCTTTAACACCTCTTGAGCTGTCTGTTTTGTTCTTTTCAACGGTGAGCACAATATAACTTCAATAGGATATTGCTTTAATTTATTTCCAACTTCGTATGCTTGCTTGATTCCCATATCAGTTAAGACAGAATCATTTGTCTGCCCTTGTATATAACCATTTGCATTATAAGTTGTCTGACCATGTCTAAATAAGAAAAAGTGTGTTTCCATAATATGCCCTCTATTGTTTTGAACATTATACAACACAATAAAAAATTAAAACAATAAAAAAATAAGACGGAAAAATTATTCCGCCTTATTTTAAATATTAAAAAAAACTGTATTTATTAGTTTACAGCTTCTTGAAGAGCTTTACCAGCTTTGAATTTAGCTTGGTTACGAGCAGCAATTTTGATTTCTGCGCCTGTGCGTGGGTTGCGACCTGTAGTAGCTGCACGTTTAGCTACTGAAAAAGTACCGAAACCTACAAGACGAACTTCTTCGCCTTTTTTCAAAGCTTTTGTTACAGCAGCTACAAAAGCATCTACAGCCTTAGCTGAATCTGTTTTTGTAAGACCTGTTTCGCTAGCAACGCTAGAAATGAGTTCATTTTTATTCACGGTGAGACTCCCAAATTAAGTTAATAACCACTTGTGAGGCTATAAATGCCTTCCACACTTAGATTGAAACGGCTTTTTTTTATTAAGTCAAATAAAAAACACACTTTTTTACACATTTTATGTTTTTTTTCTTATTTTTTTATTATTTTTAGCCATTTTCTTCACATTTCAGCGCCTTTTAGGAAATTATTCTTTGCATTACAATTAAAATTAAATATCGAGTCTGTTTTTAACAGTTTACTATTCAAAAATATTGAATTATATAATTTTGTATGAGCTATTTCAAAATAGGAGTTTTACAATGAACAAACTTTTAAACTATATTGTTAACGGACGAGGCTTTGGCGCCATAATAATTTTATCACTCAGCGTATTGTTAAGCGCATATAACTCAATTAAAATCAGAAACATTACTATAAATCTAATTCCTTATTTTCAGATAATAGCCGATGATATATTACCGGTTAAAATAGAGAACGGAAAAATCACACAACCCAAAGATCTGAAAAAATCATTTCCGCTATATTCAGGAGAAAAGATTGGTGATTTAGCATTCACAATTGATACATCTGTTGATAATTTGGACACCAATAATCTTAAAGCCGGATTATATTTAACAAAAGACAAATTCTATGCAGTTAATGCTTTTACCGGAAATATTAAATCTTTTGAATTTAATGGCGATATTTATCTTGAGAAAAAAGATTACACTCAAACCCTTAATTCAAACCTTAAATGGTTTATCATATTTATTGCCATCGTTTTTATCTTAAAATATTTTATAACATATTCCATAATAACATTATGTTGTGCATATTTAACCAAAACATTTACAAAACTTGACGATAACCAGCTTAATTTTAAAATAAGCTTACGACTTAGCTCAATATGCGTATCATCAATAATTTTATTATCATTTATGTTAAGCCTTATCGGAATACATTTGCATACGTATATTATATTTATTTCGATAGCAGCTTCTCAATATCTTTTAGTAAAACACATAAAACAATCTTAAAAAAAGACCTCCGTTTCGGAGGTCTTTTAATATAAAAACTTTAGTCTTTATGGCGAAATGTAATACGACCTTTTGTTAAGTCATATGGTGTCATTTCAATATCAACTTTATCACCAACCATAACTCTAATTCTAAACTTACGCATTTTACCTGCTGTGTGAGCTAAAATCTCAACACCATTTTCAAGCTTAACGCGAAACATAGCATTAGGTAATTTCTCTACTACTTCACCTGTTAATTCTAACAATTCTTCTTTACTCATAGAAAATCCTTTTAACTAACTTTTCAAACAATTGCTATTTGTATAAACTTAAATTTTTTATTTTGCAAATTATTTCTTTGATTTTTTACGAAAATTATTTCTTACAATTAAAATAAACGAGAAAAATCTGTCAAATTAGCAATTTTTAAATATGGATTACATTTCTTTTCAAGCCCAAGCTTAATTGGGGATACAGGCATTTGATTTTGTAATCTGAATATTGCTATATCCAAATACTCAACAGTTTCTGATGTATTATCTTTCATCAGATGTCTTAACCCATGTTCGGTATATTCATGCCCGGGATAAAACTCAACATCATCAGGTAATCCTTTAATCTTTTTCAGGGTATTAAACATTTCTTCAGGAAGCCCTTCAAACAAACCTCCGATACACAAGTTAAACAGCACATCTCCGGTAAACAATGTCTTATTATCTTTAAAATACCACAGCACATGACCTTTGGTATGCCCTGGAGCAGCTATTACTTCACATACACAAGAGCCTATATTAAATATGTCGCTATCGCTAACACAGATATCAACACCATCTATAAGCCCCTGCTCTGCTTTAGGCGCAACAATTTGCAACCCATACTTATTTTTTAACTCTGCATTACCCTCAACATGATCAAAATGATGATGTGTAGTTAAAATATATTTAGGCGTAATATTGTTTTCTTCGCAATAAGCAACTATTGGTGCAGCCTCTGCTGCATCTACAATTGCGGATACATCACTTTGAGTATCTGTAATTATGTATGCATAATTATCCATTGTGCCTTTTCGGCATAATATAGGTTTAATCCTCAAAGTCATATACATCCTCCAATTCTGCCTGATCAAGATACATCATACGATAATATGTTATAGTATAATCCAAAAGACCTGTATAATTTCCTAAATTGTTTTCTAAAACAAATGACCAATCTATTTGCTTACCATATATTGGAGATTTTGATTCTAAACTAACTTTACGAACCATCTGACGGGTCTGCCAAAAGGACTTATAATTAACACTCTGATTAACTTTTAATATATAATCCCTGATGCTATCTTCAAGAGAATCATATATTTTAAACGTATAGTCTTTATCATCGCTAAGAGGTTTAATACCTTCATCCGAATACCAATTTTTCGCTTTGTATAAATTGTTGCCTTCAATTGCAATTCTGGAGGTTCCCCAATCTGTATAGATAGCGGCAGTAGCAACCAAGATAGACGGAGGAATAGAATCGGCCCTTAATAAAAGCTCTTCAAGCAACATTATATATTTTCTGGTATCTTTATATGGCGTTACTATCTCATATTTTTTCGCTAATAAATCAATATAATAACAATCTAACTCATGAAAATCTTTTTCTTCATAAAAAGCATATTTAATAGCCAATAAATTTTCGTGCTCTTCTTCATATTCATGGTTAACTTTTAACACTATCGGCATTAACATTTTAATAAACAATTCGTTGCGATATGTCAGATCTTCAATTGATGCATAATCATGCGGAATGTTTTGAACAAAAACTCTTGGATAAATATAATTGCCCCTTTTTAAATAATTCGGAAAATCTAATTCATCATACAAACTTTGAAGCTGACTGACATCTAAATTTTTTGCGTGCACTCCATCATTATCAATAGAGACATTATTAGCATCAAAAGTTTGAGCCTGAGACATTAAGCTAATAAAAAAACAAAAAAACAATATCAAAACAAATTTAATTTTCATATTTTAATCTCTATTATATGGTTTAACTTCTTTGATTTGTGAAATATAATTTTTAAGTATTTTTTCTACGCCTTCTTTCAATGTACGCATAGCATACGGACAACCTCCACATCTGCCGGTCAACTCCACATACAATATACCATTTTCAAAATTTTTAACTTCAATATCGCCACCATCTTTTTGAAGGAAAGGACGAATTCTGGCATCGATCAACGTAAGAATTTTTTGCATCAAATCTTGAGGTGTTTCTTCTTCAACTTCCATATCAGCTTGAGCACCTGTTGCCATAAAATCTAAGATTTCGGACATAATTTGCGGACTCAAATCATCCCATGTGGCATCAGAGGTTTTTTTTACAGATATCATATCCGTTGCAATAAGCACACTCTTAATACCGCCAATATCAAAAATTGCTTCAGCTAATGGTGATTTTCTTAACGACTTTGCATCTGTATACTCTGTTGTACGATTAACCTGAAGCTTGTGCTCAGGATAAAAATTACGCACATTATTATCTGGAGTATCCTCAATTTTTATAATCATTTTACATCTCTAACAATATCATTTTTGATTTGACTTAAATAATAGCAAGCCTTTGTAATATAATAGTTTAAAGCCATCAAATGATTAGCTGAGCCAATGCTGTTAATTTCTCCATTTCTAACAATCATCGGTTCTATAGCTAAAGCATCATCAAGCTCCTTAAATACAGATGTAAGCTTGTCATATTGTTTATATTTCATGATTTGCGTTTTAAAATCGACTGAAACAGATTTTAATATAACGTAATATCCATATATTCTGCCTTGATTAAAATAAAAAACATCATCAGCTTTCAAATCTATCCAATTTGAGCTTACTTCTCTTACTTGTTTTTCCAAAGAATTTGAAATTTTATTTAATTTCTTTTCAGTTGCAGCCAGCAAGTTGTGCAAAACTTTTTCATCTTTATTGGCCGGAAACTCAAATTCTTTATTGAACTTTAATAACTCTTTTCTTGCCTTACGATATTGTGCACCTGAAGAAGGCGCTAAGGCTAAATTTTCACCCTTTGAAAGAATCCAAATATTTGGAGGGTATTTTAACAAATCATACGCTTTTTTAAGATCCTCAGATGCATATACATCGTATAAAACTTTAACTGAGCTCTTAACTGCATCTAAAACACCTGTCTGAAATGCAGGCATATTGTCAAGAACATATCCCGGAAAAATAAATGGTAAATTTGGGGTCCACATATTTTCATCAACTTCACGTTTAATTAAATATGACATAGACGCAACCGTATTTAATCCGCTTTCTTGTGGCATTATTTCTACAGAAGTGTTTTTATTAATTGTGTTTGTAACATAGCCACCTATTGTGTAATATGAAACCAAAAACAAAGGCAAAATTACGGCTATTGATTTCCATGACCGACGTAAATATGAAAAGAACGCTTTCAATCTTTGTTTAGTAATAGGATTATATTTTGCTATAAATCCCACCAGCAATAAAAACTTATTTATAAAGCTCTTTATTTTTTCCTTAATTTTTATCAATAATTGTTTTTTGGACATTGCTTCCTCTTTTCTTTTTAAGAAGGTTTAACACTTCCGAAATATTCAATACTTTCATTATTGTAACTAAAAACAAAAAAGTTGCAAGTCCGAAAATGCCCATCATGCTTAATATAAACAACTTTATAAACAAATTGAGCATAAGCCAATCAGAAAAAAACATATTTATTGCACAATTTAGAGCAAATATTATACCACCCATCAATATTGATGCTAAAATTATTTTTGCAATTTTCACAACCAACGGTTTTGAAAATTTCCAAAATCCTCTGATATGTAATCCGCAAATATATTGCCCCAACGAAACAAACGCTGAAATTGTTGTTGCCATAGCAATGCCAACATGACCGAACGGACGCATCAACATTAAAGAAAAAACAATGTGAACCGTAAAGACAACAGCACTAAACTTAACCGGGGTTATTGTATCACCTCTTGCAAAAAAGTTTGGCATTAATGCTTTAACCAAGACATAACATGGCAAACCTATTGAATAAGACATAAGAGCAAACGTTGTCATTGCTGTATCTTTTGCACCAAACTGACCATGTTCAAACAAAATATTTATCATTGGCTTTGCCAAAACAATCATTAATACCGCTGCCGGAAATGATAACAATGCAGCATATTCAACAGCCTTATCTTGTGAAACCTTACTTTCTTCAACATTTCCTGATTTAAGTTGCTTAGAAAGAATCGGCAACAAAGCCACACTAATTGCTGCTCCAACCACACCTAAAGGCAGTTGTTGCAAACGGTTTGCATAATATAACCATGAAATAGCACCTGTTCCCACCAAAGACACTAAAATTGTATCAACAACCATATTTATCTGATATATTCCCGAACCTATTACACCTGGTGCAATACGCTTAAACAACAACACTATTTCATTGTCTTTTAATATTTTACCTATTCTGAAGCAAGGTTTTAATTTTGCATTTTGTTTATTTAAGAAAAACTGCAACCATAAAATTTCTAAGAATCCGGCAACTGTGATACCTATTGCAAAACCATGCGCAGGAGTTTTTGAAAAAGGTACAAAAATAAAAGCGGAGGCTATCATTGTTAAATTTAATATTATCGGTGCAGAAGCCGGGGCAGCAAATTTTTCAAAAGAATTTAATATACCCGCCTGAAAAGAAACAATTGATACAAGCAATAAAAACGGAAACGTTATACGACACAAACCGGTAGCAAGCTCAATTTTGCCGGCATCCTCGACAAAGCCCGGTGCAAGCACTTGCACAACATAAGGCATGCAAAACTCAAAAAATATGACAAATAAAGTCAAAAAGAAAATAAGCACAGAAATTGCTTTTGATGCAAAAAATAAAGATTTTTTTTGACCTTCACTAACCAACTTTTGTGAAAACAATGGTACAAAAGCACTGGTAAAGGCGCCTTCTGCAAACAAACTTCTAAATAAATTAGGCAACTTAAACGATACAAAAAAAGCATCTGACAGCAATCCTGCCCCTAAAAAATTAGCAAGCAGCATATCTCTTACAAAACCTGTTATTCTGCTAACAAAAGTAAATCCGCCAAATGTTGCAATTGACTTAAATAGTGACATATTTAATTTTCCACATGTAATTAATTATATATTTTCTATTATCATTAAAATATTATATTTGAGTTAATTTAAAAAGAAAATTTTTATTGCATAAATAATAAAAAAACACTTGACAAAACATTCAATATATGTATATCATAGACAAAAGAAAAAAATATAGGAATTGTAAAATGAGTAAACTTACTAAAAGAATTGCTGAACAGTCGAAATTTCACGGTGAAAATGCGACTATTAAACCGTCACCAAAGCTTGAAATCGAAGCATTCAGATGCGCTCCTGGAACTAAGACACTTGCTTCAGGTCAAAATAGCGACACTTTGGCTAAGGACTATGCATTACTTAATGAAATATCTAACGATACCCCTGATGCAACTAAAGCAGCTTTAGATTACTTAAGAACCATTCACGCACGTTAAAATATTTCATAATAACTCCTTAACCGCTCATATGAGCGGTTTTTTATATATTTAAGGCATAAATTAAATAACAATAAAATAACATTAAAATTTTATACAACTTTCAAATATGCTTAATTTGTGTCTGATTATATTTCTATATATAAAACATTTAGACATCTTATTAAGTATGTACAAACAAAGCCCCATCAAATGATGGAGCTTTGATAGTTTCTAAGCAATTAACTTGCTTTTTTAACTTCTTGACTTTCAAGTTCTTCAAGAACTTCTTTTTTCAATGTGATGTTGTCTGTTTTTCCTGTTGCAAATGTAGGAATGCTATCACGATATAATATTATACGAGGTAAGAACAATTCAGACAAACCATTATTTTTAATGTAATCGTGTAAAACATCTTGTTTCACTTGTCTGTTGTTTGTTACCAAAACAATTTGTTCGCCCTTACTTTCGTGAGGAATTGCAACAACTCCATATTCAAAATCAGGTCCCATCCACTCGTAAGCTTTAACTACCATTTCCATTACGGCAGTTAATGACACCATTTCACCACCGATTTTTGCAAAGCGTTTAATACGATCACGAATATATACAAAACCAATTTCATCAATTTCTACTACATCACCTGTTTTGTACCAACCATCTTCTGGTGGAACTAAAACGCCCGGATTGTCTGGTAAAAAGTATCCTAGCATAACGTTTGGACCTTTAACCCAAAGTTCACCACCTTTTTCAATTCCCGGAACTGGTTCAATCTTGTATTTCATAGCTGGTAAAAGCTTACCGATAGAACCAAAACGGTTAAATACGCTATTGTTACCGGTTACAACTGGAGCACATTCGGTAGACCCATAAGCTTCCATCATTCTGATACCCATGCGTTCCATCCACATATTTCGAGTATCTAACTTAACAGCTTCCGCACCACCATACATAAAGCGCATATTATGGAAGTCATAAGGGTGAGCAATTTTACCATAACCTCTAAAGAAGGTATCTGTTCCAAACATAACGGTTGCCCCTAACTCGTAAACGAGCTCAGCAATAATACGATAGTGCAATGGAGAAGGATACAAGAATAATCTGCTTCCTTCAAACAATGGGAACAATGTTCCTACTGTTAAACCAAAACTATGAAACATCGGCAACGCATTAAACACCAAATCTTTAGTATTAAGAGTTTCAAGACAAGCCAATTGCTTAATATTTGAAATGATGTTGGCATGGCTCAAAATAACAGCTTTAGGAGCGCCTTCAGAACCTGATGTAAACAAGATAACAGCTTTTTTGTTCCCACCTTTTTTGTGTGGAACGCGTTTAACTTTATAGCGCAGGAATGCACCTATTTTAGCCATTAAGCCAATTTTTTTAGCTAAAGTTTCTAAATAGAAAACTTCAACTCCGTTTGCTTTTAATACATCAATAACAGATTCTAACTTTGCAGTTCTAACAAATGTCAATGAAGTAATAACCATCTTAACTTGAGCGGTTTTGCACATAGAAACCATATTCTTTGCACCAACCGAGAAGTTTAACATTACCGGAATACGCTCATAAGCAGATAAACCGAAAAATGTAGCAACCGCAGCAATTGTGTTAGGCAACATTAAGCCCACATGTTCAAAATGAGATGTTTTTTTCTTGAAAAACTTGCCTAAAACAAATGCTTTGATAATTAAATCTTTGAAAGAATTAGGCTTGCGATTAATATCTTCAATTACACGAGGACGCTTAAAGAAGAATCCTTTTTTAGAGTGAACTTTAGCAGTTTTCATTAATTGTGAGAACAATGAAATATTCGGATTGTAGTTAATTTCAAACTGCATATCACGCAAAATCATATAAACTTCATTGCTGATGTGATCACGTTGACGACGCAATTCGTCTTTTAATTTAAATGCACGCGGTGCACCAACAGTAATTCTAATTTTAGGAAGCGGTCTATGTGGCAACTTTCCTTTAGTTTTAGAAAAATAACCATATTGAGGACCATCTATCCATACCGGAATAATCGGAGATTTAGATTTATCAGCAACCAAGCCAGGGGCTTCGTAAATTTTCATTAAACCGCCGCTTTCAGTAATACGTCCTTCAGCAAAAATAACCACTAATCGACCACTATCAACTTTTGAAATCAATTCCTTAATATCTGATGGTTCAATCGGATTAAAGAGAATAGTGTCAGCAGCCTTCATCAAATTTCTTATCCAAGGATTACGATGCAAATGACCATTTAATGCAAACACGGGATTACCCGGTAAAAATGCATATAAAAGTAATGGATCAAGATAAGAAACATGGTTAGATACATAAACACCTTTCTTTGGAAGCTTATCCAAATCAAAACGTATTTTGCATCTGCTTTTAAATAAAGTAAAGAATGTTCTTAAACAGAATTTAACAAATTTATTCAAAGTTTTTCTCCGTCTGTTATCACATATATTGTGTTGTATACAAAAAACTCATTTTTGTAAAGATAAAAAAAAGTTTAGTGCATAGATAAAAAAAAGACAACAGCAACGCATTGTTTTAATGTTGTTTTTATTTTTTATCAACGTAAATTATTTTTAATGCTTGCTTTTTGTTTTTTTATTGTCTATAACGCCCAAGTAACATATTATGTACATTTATTTCAAATATGCCGCAAATATACAAAATCATAATAAATAATAAATAAGGTATTAATGCATATTAAGTTACTTTTGGATTAACAGAAAAAGTGAATAATAATATGAATAAATTTTTGACTTTAACAGCATTGGGAACTGTTTTATTAGCTGCCAATGCACAAGCTGCCGGTTTCCACTTACGTGAACAGTCAGCTGCAGCTCAAGGTAACGCTTTTGCAGGTGCAACAGCAGGTGCCGAAAACAATTCTTATGCTTATTTTAACGCAGCTGGTTTAACCAGACAAAAAGGAACTCAATTTAACATTGGTGGTACATACATTGCTCCTAAAGCAAGAGCAGAAAATGTTAAATACATTGATAACAATGGCAACACACAAAGAGGTTATGATATTAACAATATCGTTCATGCCGCTGTTGCTCCTAATATGAGTTTTTCTCACCAAGTTGATGATAAAACTTTCTTAGGCGTTTCAATGAATGTTCCTTATGGTATGGTAACAAAATATGATAGAGATTGGGCAGGTTCTGACCATGGTATCACATCTAAAGTTACATCAGTTACGGTTACTCCTATGGTTGCTTACAAAGCTACCGATAAGTTATCTTTGGGTGCCGGTGCTCAATTGCAATATATAAAAGCAAAATTAACTAACACTGCATCTGCATATGGTGTTGACCACGTACGTCTTCAAGGCGATACATTTGATATCGGTTATCAATTAGGTGCTTTGTATGAATTTAATGATGACACACGTATCGGTTTAGGATACAGAAGTGAAGTTAAGCACAAACTTAAAGGTGAAATTGAAGCTAGCCCATCTGCTGCAAGCGGAATGCAAGGTGCTGTAATTAATGCTTTACTTAACCAAGATATCAGTGCTCGTTTAACAACTCCTGCTATGGCTTCAATCGGTGTTTTCCACCAAGTAAATGAAAAATGGGCTGTTATGGCAGAATATCAACGTGTATTCTGGAGCTCTTTTGACTATTTAACTATTGTTGGCGACGATAGAAATTTAGCTGATGTTGGTATGGGCGGAGATTATATTTCTAAAGTTAAAGAAAAATGGCGTGACACAAACTTCTTTGCTGTTGGTGCAAATTATCAAATTGATCACCAATGGAAATGGCGTTTAGGTTTGGCTTATGACCAAGCTGCAGCACGTATGCAACACAGAACTCCACGTATTCCGGACTCTGATCGTTTGTGGTACTCAACTGGTCTTAACTACCAATACAACGACAAATTGAGTTTTGATTTTGCATATACATACATTTATGCTCATAAAGCTCATATGCATACACAAAACATCACACCAGCTGATCAAAACAAAGCTTCTGTAGATTTTGCAAACTCTGTTCAGTTGTTTGGTTTCTCGCTTAATTACAAATTCTAATTTAAGCATTTATACAAAATCTCCGATTATAAAATCGGAGATTTTTTTGCACAAAAAAACGACGTCCAATAAGGACGTCGTTAATAAAAGATTCATTACCTAATTTGCATTGCAACAGCACCATTATACATTACTGTCAATGTGCCATCATTAGAAACTGAGAATGTGTAACCTGTAACAACTGTTGACAAGTTTCCACCTCTCCAGTTCCACATTTGCAAGGTAGTATTACGAACGTTTCGCTTGCAAGTTGCCCCATCGTAATATGCTATTCTGTCTGAAAGATCCTTAGCAATACCAGGAACCCACTCAGCTACAGGGTACGAACCCTTATTTGTTGAAGTTGTGTAGTAACCAGAATTATATTCTGATCCGAACGAACCCTCAGCAAAGTAGCCTGACAAAATCATATCTACGCTAGGAACAGTAGATGCCATATCAAATACAATTGATACCGCGCCATTTTCTGTTCTGATGCAAAGACACTTTTTAGCATAATCACCGCCACTTACATCATCAGCAGGAACTGCGGAAATACCGGCACCGATAATTTTTCCCCAATTAGCAGGAATAATTCCTGGCTCTGGCTCTACAGCTTTTTCTACGCAAACTTTTACATTTGACTTACCGTTGCCGCTATATGAGTCTGTGTTAACATCATACTTATAAGTTACGTTGTTTACATATGGATAAACTTCGTATGTCTTACCATTGTATGTTGTCTCAGAGCTCTTGGCACCAACGTTGCTTGAACCCTCGCTTACTGTCCAACTTCCATAAGCAAATTCAACACTATAATATTCGTTTGTGTAAACAGCCTTCTGGCTATTATACGAATACTTGTTGTTAAATGACTTATCTCCATTGTTTGCAGTTGATGAATAGCTGTTAGTCTTTGTATAAACTGTCCAGTTTCCATCTTTGCTTGAAGTTTCACTTCCAGATACATTTCCATTAGAACTTGTCTGATAGTTAGTATTGGTTGTATAAACTGTCTGCTCAGCAGGATTTGTAAAGCCATAGTTCAAAACCTTTGAAATTGTCTTAGAATTCTTTTCTCCTGACAATGTCCAGATTTCGTACTCTGTAAAGCTTACTTTTTCAGTTGTAGATGAGAGTATCTCTCTCTTTACATCCCTATAAGCTCGCTTCACAAACTGGTCTTCCTCAGGCTTCTCTATGCAAACTTTTACATTTGACTTACCGTTGCCGCTATATGAGTCTGTATTAACATCATACTTATAAGTTACGTTGTTTACATATGGATAAACTTCGTATGTCTTACCATTGTATGTTGTCTCAGAGCTCTTGGCACCAACGTTGCTTGAACCCTCGCTTACTGTCCA
>JAZKXV010000028.1:0-86735 GCA_045611785.1 Alphaproteobacteria bacterium | reverse complement strand
ATATATCTTCCAATACATACTGCCTGTATATCCTCTTCTTATTCACTTTTTTCTTATAACTCCGCCGCACTAAAGTGTACCTCACTGCGTCGGTGAAACTGCTTATAAACAATCCTCTCTCCATTGTCAATACCTTTTTTTAAAAAAAATGAAAAAAAATGATTTTTTTGCAACAACACTATAAAAATATTTCACCGAGAAAATTTTGCAAGATACTAAAACGCACTAAATCAATATGTTATATATTTACAAAAGTTATACACAATATTGTGCATATTTTGCGCTGTTATTATGTTTTAATCCACATATGCTCAATATGCATATATATTTACTCAATACGCATATATATTTAAAAGTATATTTTATATATAAGCGATTCGGTATTTGTTGACACAATTGTTATTTTTTGATACTATTTGTTCAAAGCAATGGTTGATGCTTGCTGCCTGCCCATCAGGCAAACTCGGACGAGGCAACCTTTTTAACGATATATTACACAAAACCCTTTTTAGAGGATTTTTGACTGGCAGGCATCAATATACTATTCCTCTGATATAGGAGTTTGTACCATGTTTACTCAATCTTTAACCTTAACCCAACTAACTGTTGAAAAACTTTTCAAAGAGGGAACTTGTTTAACCTTTGATCCAAGATTATCTCCAGCATATTGTAATGCCATTAATAACGCACCCAAAAATGTTTGGGTAAAATCCGGTATTGCAAAGCTCGCTTTGGAAAAATATAACCCACCATTTCATTACTTTTCAAACGGAGTACTGATTCATTCCTTATATCCTGATGATAATATTAATTTAAAATTCAAACGAATAGAAAAAATATTATTCTCAAAAGGTTATGAAATAAAAAAAGTATACGGACCCCAAACCCCGATAGAACACTTTGCTTACGATTCTTTTTTAAGAAGCATATCTACAATAGCCATTTTAAAATATTCGGTTGATGAAAGCATAGAATATGAATCGATTCCCGATAAAAAAACATTTGTTGAAAACTGCTTTAAGAACGGTAACCTTTTACTTACAGCTTCCGAATCGGAAAAATATCGTAAATGTTTAGCTTTTTTTGAAAATGGAGACTTTTTTGTTTCAGATCAATACAGAATCGGCAGCCTCGTTTACGATCCAAATTTACCGCACAATTTCAAATACAACGGAAAATACGAAGTTTATTTACCTGTACGTTATGTCCCTCAAGAATATATCGATTCTTTATATGCTAATTTCAAAACAACCCAGAAACGAAATAGAAAAAGTAAAGAAATGACTTCATACATAAAAAATCTGATTAAAAACAGATTATGCATCAGTATAACTTATCCAACAGATATTAAATACTACGATAGACCGGATAGAGATTTTTATGTGCTTTTTGATGACGGAAAACTCATTTTAAGTAATGATATGAACAAAACTTTTAATGAGTACATTATTGATTTATTAAAAATGATGTATCCGAATCTGGAATTTGATGCTGAATATGTACCGGAATACTACATCGCAAATATATATGATAAATTATCAAAGGTGCAAAAAACCGCTAAAGAAATTTACATCGAATCCTTAATACAAAAAGCCAAGGATTTAGAAAAAAATATGAGTATATCACAAGAAGAAGCTTTAGATTTATGTTCTAAAATGTCCGGATTTAAAAGTTTTAACGAAGCCATTCAAATAAACGAAGATAATGCACGATATGCCATTTATATCCAAAACAGAAAAAATTAAATTAACTTACTTTAAAAAATCGCATACTTTCTATCAGGTATGCGATTTTATTTTACACAGACCACAACTATTTTTTATAAAAACGAACCGAGAATCATATTAAAATAACAAATATTTATTGACACATGTTTTTAATTTTGATACCCTTTTATTAGAGCAGAATTGGTGCTTGTTGCCTGCCTTTAGGCGAACCCGGACGGGACAATTGATTACTTTTTTACATAAACATCTTTATGAGAGAACTTTTGATTGGCAGGCATCAAATATATATGTTCTCAACATAGGAGTTTGTGTCATGACTAATACTGAATTTAATTTATCCCCTGCTACCATCAACGAACTATTTCAAAACGGCACATGTTTGACGTATGTACCATTTGTATCTTCTGATGCATGGAGTTATGCAATGGATAAAAAACGCGAGTTTGAAAAGCAAACCGGAAAAAAAGCTATTTTCAAATCTAAAAAAGCAACCATGCCTGTAAGAGCTTTCTCAAAAGGATTTCACTTCTTCTCGAACGGCGTTTTAATTTTAGCCACATTATCTGAAAATAAAATCGAAAACATAAAAAAACTTATAAAACTTCACGGCCACGAAATTAAAGAAATTCATAAACCTGAAAACGACATGCAGTGTATGAGGTTTGATATATTTCTTCACGACATTTCAAAAGAAGCCGAAAAACGCTATTATTATAAAGAAGATTTGATTATTGAGCCGTTACCTGATGTTAAAACTTTTGTGAAAAATCTATTTGCCGACGGAAACGAATGCTTAAGTGCCTCTAAAAACGCTGTGGTAAATCCCAAAATTCGTGAAAGCATGGCATTTTTTGCTAACGGAAGAATTATATTATCTCAGGAAAAAACAGATTCACACAATATTTACGGAAACACCGATCACTATGACATAAAGGATTATCATTCTGATTTTGTGTTTTTAGAACGCGAAACCTTACCACACCAATATATAGAAGCAATTTATCAAGAAGCAAAGAAGTATCCTTGGCACATTTCTAGTGAAGACGCATTAAAAAACATACCTCAACAAGAAGTTTCTGATGAAGATATACGCAAAATGAATCTTTATATTGAAAATTTGATTACAAACAGAAAATGTGTAAGCGTTACAATTCCGGTCAGAGGAGGTGAAATTTCTGCATCTCCGGATATACAAAAATATGCACTATTTGCAGATGGTAAACTTGTTTATGCAAACACTATTCCTCCAACAAAATTTTTGAAAGATGATTTTCCGAATATGCTTTTTGAAGAAGAACAAGTTCCGGAATATTACATTGAAAATATTTACAAAAAACTTTTAACCGTGCAAAAAAGCGCAAACAAAATATATATCGAAATGCTGAAACAAAAAGCAAAAAAGCTTAAAAAGCTTTTTGATATTCCTCACCATAAAGCACTCGAAACTGTTGCTAAAATGGCAGGAATTTCCAAATGGGAAAAAATATCTGAATTAACAGAACAACAATCAAGAAGAGGCATCTATCTTGAACAATCAAGAAAGAAAATTTTTAAAGAAAAAACAACTCAAGAATTATTGGAGATAGAATATAACCAGTTCTTATCCCGTAAATAGTTTTTCTAATTCAATAATGCTCAAAAAGACAGATTCGTTTAACAACAATCTGTCTTTTATATTATAAATTTACAGTAAAACGGCTGACAATCGCTATTTTATTTTTACTATTCTAAATCTGTTTAAGAAAATCTTTTATTGTTTATTGGCTTTTTTTCATGCTTACCTTTGTGTTTATTGTCCGGAAAAGATGCTTTATTGTGATGAGCATAATCGTCACCATCATAACTAACGGCAGCAAGCACAAGACCTGTTGTGGCAGCAGCTAATATTCCAAAACCAATAATATTTTCAAATGTGGAGCTACCGCTATTGTAAGAGCCACTAGAATAAGGTGAATAGTCTGTTGTATGTGCGCACCCGCTTAAAAACAATGTAGCCATTAGTATACAGATTATAGTTTTTTTCATTTTAGTTTTCCTTTTGTTTTGCAAAGTCAGCGTTAAAAATTATATATCCGGACCAAATCAAAAAAGATTTGGGCTTTATTTTAATTATGATTATCTTTTATGAAGTTTAGCAGGAGCTTTACCCATCGGGCCTTTTCCTTTATGAACACTTTTATGGTTTGGAGTAGGTTTATGATGATAATGTTTACCATCCTTAAACTCATTATAAAGAAGCGTTCCTACAACCGCCGTTGTTACACCGGCTAAAATAGCACTACCTGTTGACGATTCATCGTAGTAATATGTATTTTGAACTGTCGGACTTTCTCTAACAACCGTTACATTTTGTGTAGTTGTTACATAATTTGCAGGATTCGATGTTACAATTTGCTGTTTAACCACACCGTTGTCATCAATAACAATAACCGTTTCAGCTTTTACCGAATTAGAAAACAACATTAAAGCTGCAATTGTAAAAATTATCTTTTTCATTTTTTTCTCCTAAATTTTACCTAACATTGTATAAAACGGCAAATCAGTCAAAAAAGTTCATTAAATAAAAATTTTGCATATACATACTGTTTTTTCTTGATAATCTATAATTGTTGAGTATTATAAATATGTTTTAATATTTTATGGAGGTTACAATAGCTATTGAAAATAACAATGCGCCAGTACGCACTGATGACGGACCACGCATTAACAACGAAATTAAAGTAAAAGAAGTACGTTTAATTGATGAAAATGGAGAAAACAGAGGAATTGTTTCTATATCTGAAGCTTTGCGCATTGCTGACAATGCCGGTCTCGATTTGATTGAAATTTCTCCGCAAGCAACTCCGCCTGTTTGCAAAGTTTTAGACTTTGGTAAATATAAGTATGAAGTTCAAAAACGTAAAAACGAAGCTAAAAAAAATCAAAAAGTTGTAAACATTAAAGAATTAAAGCTTCGCCCTGTTATTGATACCCATGACTATGAAGTAAAAATAAAACAAGCTAAAAAGTTTCTTGCTCAAGGTGATAAAGTTAAATTTACCATGCGCTTTAAGGGTCGTGAAATGAGCGCAAATGATATGGGTAAAGACATTTTAAACAAAATCATTGAAGACTTAGATAATGTCGGAAAAGTTGATTCGGCTCCAAAATTAGAAGGCCGCCAAATGATGATGTTAATGTCACCTATGTAAAAATCACTAATTTACAAAAAAAGATTCCTATGTAAATAGGAATCTTTTTTTTAACTTAATAAGAATAAATTTATTTGATAGAAGCATCCATCGGATTAAATTTGAGCTTAATTGTCTTCCACATATCATATTTATCAGCATATTTTTCAGCAAAAACCTTATAAATATTTACATTGTTACGATATGAACATGTATATACAGCTCTTTTGGCACTCTCTGCAATAGCCCTAAAGTGAGCATCTGAACTTACTCTGGCTTTATCTAAAATCTCAACATTTTTAACTGAACCATCTTTATTTAAATATGCTCTTATTTCTATTACCATATTTTCTATACCACGCACACCAGGATCCAAGTTCCAACATTCTCTCAGTTGGCCGGCAATTGCATCTGTTTCAGATATAGTAAGTTCACTAAAATATGATCCCGATGTTCCGCCCTCAACTCCCATATTAGCAACATCTGTTCCCTTTTTAATAACTGCAGGAGAAACCTCATTACCTATCTGCTGTTCTAAAGAATTGACCGAATCCATCAAGCTCTTTAACGGATTTACAACTGTCTTAACCTCCTCAGTTTTTTTAGGCGTAGGTTGCTTTATCTCCGGTGTTTTAGGTTGAGGCTTTGGCTGAGGTTTGGGTTGTGGTTTTTTTACCGGCTTTGGCACAGGCTTCTTAACCGGTTTAGGAATCGGTTTTGGTTGCGGTTTTTCAACCGGCTTTGGCTGAGGCTTTGGCTCTGGTTCAGGTTCTGTATCCACAAAATCTTTTTTAGGTTCTTCGGGCTTTACAGGTTCCGGTTCAGGCTCAGGTTCAACAGCTCTTTCTTCCTTAGTCCAATTCTGTGTAGATTTTTTTTCTTCTTTTGGTGCTATTGCAGGCTTATTCTCTTCACCAAACACAGCCTTTGGTGGTAAATTAGTCATTTCCGCCAACTTAATATCTTTCAAATCAACAATAATCGGTGCTTGCCCCGTAGTCATTTCAGGCTTGGAAAAGAAAGGCAAATCCAGCACCAAAACTAAAAATGTAGCTATATGCAACCCAATTGATCTGTAAAAATATCGATTCATAGTGGTTTACTAATTCCTCTCAAGCGGACGCGCCTCTGTTTTAAGACCAACTTTTTCAAATCCTGCTTCTTTTAGCATTGCCATCAAATTAATTACACGACCATATTCTGATGAAGTATCTCCCGAAATGGTCACAGATGCATCAGAATTTTCACCACGAATTGCTTTTACTTTGGCCACAATTTTTTCTGCAGGAACTTCTGTTTTTCCAATATAATAGTAGCCATCTTTATCAACACTTATATTAATTGATGTTTCTTTACCTTCTAAGGCTTTACCTCCAACTTTTGGTAAATCAAGTGCAATACCTGATGTCATTAAAGGGGCTGCAACCATAAAAACCACTAACAACACCATCATAACATCCATCAGATTAGTTATATTTACGTCTGAATTGCGCCGACTCGCCCGTCTTGTTGAAAATCTTTTAGTAGATGAAGTAAACATTTTTATTCTCCAGCAATTTCAGCCTTAATTGTACTATCATCAATTTCACGAGACAGAATGGTTGAAAATTCCGCAATAAAGTTTTCCAATCTTTTAGCATATCTATCAATCTCTGTTGTTATCATATTATATGCAACCACCGCCGGAATTGCCGCTATCAAACCAAACGCAGTTGTAAACAAAGCCTCAGCAATACCCGGAGCCATTGCTGATAACGAATTGCTTTGAGTAACAGCAATGGCATTGAAACTGTTAATAATTCCCCATACTGTTCCAAACAAACCTACTAATGGTGCAACAGAACCTGTAGAAGCCAAAAAGCCTAAGCGATTATCCAAATCTTCCAGTTCTTTATCCATAGAAACCATCATTGCTTTTTCGATTCTTTGTTGCAAAGAAACGCCTCTTAAACTTCTGTCTGTTTTAGATTTCATTAAATTAGAACGACGCCATTCTTTCATTGCCGCCATAAACATTGAAGACATCGGATCCCTGGGTTGATTACCAATAGCATCATAAAGCCTGTCAAGAGAGCCCCCAGACCAAAAAGCTTCTTCAAATTTTTTAGAAGTTTTTTTAACATTCTTCAATGTAGAAATTTTTTCAAAAATAATTGTCCATGACCAAACAGACGCTGCAATAAGACCTATCATTACAATTTTTGTAATAGCATCTGAAGCCCAAACTAAATCCCACATGGACATTTGATTTGCTGCATTAACAGCTACATCAGCAAGCTCTTGAGTTTCCATTTTTTACCCTTTTAAATATTATATAGATACACTTATCAAGCTTGTTAGCATAAAATATTAAATTTTTAATTAACTATTAAATATTTTTTCAAAAAAAAGCCCTTGCTCCATCTTTTTTAAAGACAAAACAAGGGGTGGGGGAATACACAATTAATGTCTAATCCAAAAAATTAGGCGAGACAAGATATTCCATCCAGCACCAATGCCAAAACCAAGCCAGAAAGGATTTAATCCGAAAATGTACATACTATCAGTAATACACATAAATTCGCAAAAAACCATAACACCCCCTAGCAAAATACCAAAAAACAATCCGGGGATTGCAAATGATACTAGCCAAGCGATTGGGTTTGAGATTTTATCCCACAGCTTTGGTAAAAAAGCACCGAGCATACCAATAAAGGCACAAAATAGTAAAAATTTCCAAAACATAAAACTATATTTTTTTGATTTATAAATGACACAATTTTAAACAAACTAATTTGGGTAAGTAGCATTAGTTTAGCAATATTTTAGTCTGTTGTCAAAGATTACTTTGACCACTGTATCATTGATGAGCATTTTTCCTGAGATTTGCCTTTGATTCTGCAACGATTTACTATTATGTTTGGAACACCGTCCATTTCATAACAGCCTTTACCCAATAAGGTATATTGCACAGCTGTAGCTTTTTGTGGCTCTACGGAACTAAAACTTACTGGAGTTTCCATTTCCGGCCATTTCAAACGATAAGATATGTTTGAAATTTTTTCTTGAACTGTTGAATAAATATAAAAATCCATATTACAATTTATACGACCATGTAAGTCTTGTTTTATCTCAAAATCACGCATATATAAATATATTTTTTCATCGATTTTTGGTTGATTTGATTGTTGCACCTCACCAACTTTAACATTTGTTGTTGTATTTGCTCTGGTCTTATTATTTGTAACATTTCTGCTAATTGCACGATTAGAAACTGTTTTTTTGGGGCTTGGTTTAACAGGTTTTGTTTCAGCCATATCTGAATATCCGATAACATCATCGGATGAGCTTAAATCTTCTTCAAAAACCTGTGCTTTTAATTTACTTGAAAACAAGCACGCAAAAGCAAAGACAAATATAAAATTTAATCTACATACTTTTTTATATATTCCAAATCTTTGCTTTTGCATATCTTACTCCGCTTATTGAATATTACTTATTGTTTTTTCAACTTTTTCAAAGTTTTTAACAATTTCATTATAGCTGTTTTCTAATGTACTTACATCTTGCTTTCTGTCTTCAAGCATAATGCGTTCTTGCTCGCTAAATGAAATAGTTTTAAATTCATCATGATATTCCGGATTTGATGAATCAACATATTCAAACAAGTTTACGCATTCTGCAGAGGCATTATTTCTGCCTGCCGAACGACGACGAGATGTATTATTATCTTCCCCTTCTTCAACAATACTACATGTTGCAACTCTATAAGATACATTATCTAAAAGCAAGAAACATTTTTCTGTAGCAACACTTGCTTTTACGGTTGCTTGTTTATATGAACCTAGAGAAGGCATATCAACAGAAGTTAATATATCGCCCAATTTTTCATCTTGTTTACGAGAAGAAGCAACTCTTTTTTCTTCAACTTTTGTTGTTTCTTTATATTCTGCATCAATTTCATAACGGTTTGAAACATTATCTGTCCATCCCATTTCTATTTTTGCAGGACGCAAACCTTTTGTTGTTCTATTATAAAATGTTACCATGAAATCACAATTTGTAACCACACCTTCGGTATTAACCACTGGCTTAATTTCATGAATTTTAAACAAAACAGCACTGGGTTTTGTTGTTGTGGTGGCTTCCGTTGTTGTTTGAGCCTGCGCAGAAGTTATCATTGTTGCACAAGCTAACATCAACGTAGAATATAATGCTTTTTTCACAATTTTCATTTTAATCCCCTTAAAAACAGTTTAATTTTAGCTTACTATAATCCCTTTTATTTAATTTTCCTTTAATTTTTTTAACAACCTTAAAAAATCAGTCCATGCTTTTGCCTTTTGTGCGCCATTACGAAGCAAAAAAGCCGGATGGAACGATGCTATAGCACTTATTTTTTCAGTTAGTGAAACTTCATATTCCAACCATCTGCCTCTTAATTTTGAGATTGGCTCATTATTATCCATAAGCGCATTGGCGGCACTTCCGCCCAACATCAAAAGAATTCTCGGTTTTATCAAATCTATTTGTCGTTTCAAAAACGGCAAACAAACTGCTATCTCCGCATCTGTCGGAGTTCTGTTTCCTGGAGGACGCCATGGCAATATATTAGTTATATAGACATCTTCTCTTTTAACACCTATGCTTAACAACATTTTTTCCAGCAACTGCCCGCTTCTTCCTACAAACGGCTGGCCCAACCTATCCTCATCAGCTCCTGGCGCTTCGCCGATAATCATAATAGGAGCGCTAGCCGAACCTTCACCAAAAACTGTTGATTTTGCAGTTAACTTTAATGAACATCCTTCAAAATTTTCTACCATATGCTTAAGCTCTGCTAAATTATTAGCTTTTAAGCATATATCTCTGGCATTTTTACAAGCTTCATTTGTTGTTTGTGATAACGTTGTAACAGCAGGACGAATATTACCTTGCTTAGATTCTATTGTTACGCTGTTAGGTTTGTCCTGATTTTTTAAACAACAAAAATCCCCGCAGGTAGTATCAATGCCTGCGTCAATATACCATGTCAGTGTTTGAACTATGTCTATTTTTTGTTCCATATTAAAAGTATACTACTAAAATATTTTTTATTGCAACATAAAGCAATTATTTACACATAATAATTATATAATTGATATTCTTTTTAAGAAGATATATGTTATAAAGTAGAACAACCATGTGTAAAGATGAAGAATTATGAAAATAAAGTATATTATTGCAATATTAATCAGTGTAGGAATTTTTAATTCGTGCTCCGGTCTTTTTGTTAACAAAAAACCTAATATCCAAGATAGACCTGATTCAGCTCAGTTATCTGTACGTAACACTGCATACGGATCATATTTAGCTGCTCGTGTTGCTCATCTTAGACACGATTATAACTCTGCAGCCAACTATTATATGGAAGCAAAAAAACTTGGTGCTGATGACGCAGATCTTTTAAGCAAAATATATCTTCTTTTAACCTCTGAAGGAAGAATTGATGAAGCCGCAATATACGCAAATCAAGCCATTGAACAACATGAAACAAATAATTTCGTTCGTTTCATAAGTATTGCCTATGAAGCAAAACACAAAAATTTTGATAAAGCGCTTGAGCATTTAAGCAAAATAAAAGATAAATCATACAAAGAATCTATTTCTCCATTGTTCAAAGCCTGGCTTTTAGCCGGAAAAAATAACCAAGAGCAAGCACTAAAAGAGCTTGATGCATTTAAAGATGATCCTACTTTGGTATCTTTTTATTATATGCACAGAGGTCTAATAAACGACTATTTTAATAATAAAGAAGCAGCACAAAAAGATTTCGATACAATTGTCGATGACAATAACTTGGAAATATCATTTAGAGCATTACAATTAATTTCTAATTTCTATGTTAGAAATAACCAAATTGAAAAAGCTCAAACAATGATTCAAAAATTTAATAATAAAAACTTTAATTCTCAAGTTTTTACTCAACTGCTCAATTCGGTTAATGAGGTTAACAAAAATCGCACAGTACCATTAATCGATTCTCCGGAAAAAGGTTTAGGCGAGGCCATCTTTAATGTAGGTGTTGTTTATAGAAACTATCAAAATGATATTGCTCAAATTTTTACATCTTTAGCTCTATACCTAAATCCTGATAACGATGTTGCAAGAATTTCTCACGCCGATTTACTTGAAAAAAACAATCGTCAAAATGATGCAATAGAACAGTACAAACTGCTAAATAAACATTCTCCGCTCTATTATATGGCACATTTAAAAACCGCCTCTGTTCTTATAGAACAAAACAACTATGACTATTCGTTAAAAATATTAACAAAATTGTTAGAACAGCATCCTGATGATTATGACATATTATTTAACTTAGGCGAAGTATATCGCATGCAAGGAAACAACAAAAAAGCTATAAAATACTATAATTTAGCGCTTGAAAAACTGCCCAATACCATGAAAGGTAATTGGATGGTTTACTACGCATTAGGAATGTCATATGAAAAAAACAACCAATGGGATGAAGCTGAGCAAGTATTAAAAAAAGCGCTCAAAATAAGCAACAGACATCCATATGTATTAAATTATTTAGGATATGTATGGCTTGAAAACAACCAAAACTATAATGAAGCTCTGTATATGATTTTTGAAGCATATAAACAGCAACCTGAAAACGGCCACATAATGGATAGTATGGGGTGGGCACTATATCGTATGGGAAAATATACTGAAGCAGTAGAAGTGTTAGAGCGTGCCGCCGAATATTTACCGGCTAATGCGGTTGTATGCGATCACTTAGGAGATTTATATTGGCAATTAGGACGCAAAGATGAGGCCAGATATCAATGGCAGCACGCCCTTACATTAAAAGAAGATTCTGATATGATAGATACAAAACTATTAAAAGAAAAAATTCTTAACGGCGCACAAAAACCAACAGCTATTATTTACAACGAGTCTCTTCTGATTAAACGCTTAAAATCATTAAAAATTGAAAAATAAAATTATTATAATAAAAAATCCGGAAAGTTAAACTCTCCGGATTTTTTAAAGTTATCTAAATCTTATTTTTTCAAAATAGATTTACCAGCATAAACTGCCATATCACCTAATTCTTCTTCAATACGAATTAATTGGTTGTATTTTGCCATACGGTCTGTTCTTGACATAGAACCTGTTTTAATTTGACCGCAGTTTGTAGCAACAGCGATATCAGCAATTGTTGTATCTTCTGTTTCGCCTGAACGGTGAGAAAGAACTGCTGTATATTTATTGCGTTGAGCTAAGTCAACAGCTTTTAAGGTTTCTGTTAATGAACCGATTTGGTTAACTTTAACCAAAATTGAGTTAGCAACACCTTTTTCAATACCCATAGCCAAACGTTTTGGATTTGTAACAAACAAGTCATCACCAACGAGTTGAACTTTATCACCGATAGCGTCTGTGAGCATTTTCCAACCTTCCCAGTCATCTTCAGCCATACCGTCTTCAATTGAGAAGATAGGGAATCTTTCGCATAAATCTTTGTAGAATTCAACCATTTGAGCTGAAGTATAAGACTTGCCTTCACCTTCCATTTCATATTTACCATTTTTGTAAAATTCTGAAGAAGCTGCGTCGATTGCCAATACAACGTCATCACCAGGAACAAAACCAGCATCAGAAATAGATTTAACAATAAAGGTTAAAGCTTCTTCAGCAGATTTTAAGTTAGGAGCGAAACCACCTTCATCACCAACGTTTGTGTTATGACCAGCTGCTTTTAAGTTCTTTTTCAATGTGTGGAAAATTTCTGCACCCATACGAACTGCTTCTTTAACAGAAGTTGCGCTAACAGGCATAATCATAAATTCTTGAATATCAATTGGGTTATCAGCGTGTTGACCACCATTAACGATATTCATCATAGGAACTGGTAATGTACGAGCCATTGTGCCACCTAAGTAACGATACAAAGGAAGACCAGCTTCTTCAGCTTGAGCTTTTGCAACAGCCATAGAAACAGCCAAGATTGCATTAGCACCTAATTTACCCTTGTTTTCAGTACCATCTAATTCAATCATAGTTGTATCAATTGCAATTTGGTCTTCAGCTTCTAAACCTGCTAATGCATCATAGATAACATCGTTTACATTAGCTACAGCTTTTTCAACACCTTTACCCATATAACGAGCTTTGTCACCATCTCTTAATTCAACAGCTTCGTGAACACCTGTTGAAGCACCAGAAGGCACAGCTGCACGACCAAAAGCGCCGCTTTGCAAAACAACATCTGCTTCAACTGTTGGGTTTCCGCGTGAATCTAAAATTTCGCGTGCATGAATATCAATAATAGCACTCATTTTTTTCTCCTTAAATTTATAAAAACACTGCCCATAACTTGTGATATTTTTTATGTAATGTCAAGCCTTACCTAATATAAATCACATTTTTTTATTGTATTTAATGCACTTATGTTTATACTATGAACAGTTTATAACAAAAGGAGGTTCAAATGCTTTCAAACAAATGGCATTATCGTTTTATGGAATTAGCTTTTTTAATTTCAACCTGGTCTAAAGATCCCTCAACCAAAACCGGAGCCGTAGTTGTCGGACCGGACCGCGAAATCAGAGCCACCGGATACAATGGTTTAGTCAGAGGTGTTGATGATAGCGTTCAAGAACGTATGGAACGTCCTACAAAGTATGATTTTTTTGAGCATGCTGAAAGAAATGCCGTATACAATGCTTGCCTTACAGGAACATCTTTAAAAGGTTGCACCTTATATGCTACCCATGCTCCTTGTACCGATTGCGCTCGAGCTATTATTCAATCAGGTATAAAAACCGTGGTTACCAACAAAATAATAATCGATGAAAACACTCCGAAAAACACATGGCGTGATAAATTAGAATTTTCAGCACAAATGTTTAAAGAAGCCGGTGTTGAATATATTGAACTTGAACCAATAAAAAAATAACAAAAAAACAATTCCCCTCTTTAAATGGTATGTTTTACCATTATATTTGCAAATACTGATTTTAATACAACAATAAGGAGGGTTTAATATGAAAATTTTAATTGCTGACGACCATGCTTTGTTCAGGGACGGACTTGCTATGCGTTTAGAAGAAATAAATCATGATATCGTCTTACTGCAAGCCCCTACATTTTCACAAGCAGCAAAAATATTAGATAAAGAAAACGATATCAATATGATTATTGTTGACTTAGACATGCCTGATATGCGTTGGGAAGATGGTGTTGAAGAATTAAAGAAAAAAGCTCCAAGAGCATCTATGGTTGTAATCTCTGCATCTGAAGATATCAGAAATATTAGAAAAATATTAGCAACAGGTATAAAAGGATACATTCCTAAACGCTCTGATCCTAAAATTATGCATAATGCCTTAAAACTTATTTTAGAAGGTGGCACATATATTCCGCCGGCTTTAATTGAAAACTCAAACGAAAGCACATCAAACAACTATCGCCATAATGGAAAAACACTAACCAACAGACAATCTCAAGTGCTTGATTTAATTGCTCAAGGAAAATCAAACAAACAAATTGCTTATGAAATGGGCGTTTCTGAAGCAACCGTAAAACTGCACATTAACGCACTTTTACGATCGCTGAAAGTAAACAACCGAACACAAGCAGTTGTTACCGCTCAAAAACTGGGCTTAATTTAATTATCTTGCGGCCACCAAAGAAATTGAAGAAATTGTGTCTCCCATACCAACCAATGTAATCGGTTTTTCAATTAAAATTGTCGGAACCGCAATTAAATCCCATTGGCGATATCTTCCAATGCCATAAATTTCCAAATTGTTTTGACCGATAGATGTTGCTAAACCTGAAGCCTCAATTAAACCGACATCGGAAACACTTTTTCCTTGCGCAAATAATAAATTATCTATGGTGCCGGTACCGGCTTTTGCTGCAGCAACAGTAGAAGCTGTCATCATACCTTTTAAGTTTTGTTCAGGAGTAATTTTATAACCGGTATCTTGCAATGTAATATAAAGTCCAAACATGTGAAGTTGCACTCTTTTAACATTTAAGGATTCTTTAATTTTAACGATTCCGGCAAATAAATTTTCTGCTGTTGTATGTGCTTTGCAACGTTCCGCTAAAGCTTCTTCTCCGATTGCTTCTAAAACATCTATAGTTTCACGTTCATTTATTCCGATTGAATCCATCAAAGGAACAATTTCATATACTATAGCTTTTCTAACATCTAAGTCTTGAGTTGAAGCAATTTCTAAATGAAAAACCCCATCAGGTGAAGCTTCTTTCCACTTTCTTATGTCCGGAACAATATTTTTAATAAGATTAACACCGTCATTATTTGTGGTTAAGGCGTGAAAACCTGATAAAACAACATATTCTGTTGCATTACTTTGAACATAATCCATAAATGGCTTATCGACTACCAATTTTAAATTTAAAGGATCATACGTTGCTATAAATCGATTCGATTTAGGACATTTAAAACTTTGCCCTTCTATTTCAATAATATCGCCCCTATCAAATTCAATAATCCAGTGAATAAGAGCTATATCGTCTTGTCTGTTAATTAAATAAGCGGGTTTAATTTTTCCGTTTTCATCAAATGACAACAAATTATCTTTTTCAACAAATTGTTCAGCCTGAAGTTTAGGCAATGAATTTGCATGCGCAACCACTTCTTTAATACCGACTGTAGCCAACGCATTAGCGACAATACCGCCTTGTCCTCCGATTTGTAACCTGTCATAACCTATTTTTTCATTTAACCAATGATACACATCTTTTTCTTCTGTTATCCATTCTTCGGCGATTCCGTTTTTAAAACATTTAAAAATGCCTTTTACAACATCTTGCGGAGTAAAAATTTTTGTTTGTTTAATATTTTCAAGTTCAGATAAATTAAGGCCTACCTCATCTATCAGCTGTTTTAATTTTGCCGCTGACATTTTTATAACTGCATCTATATTTGCATTAAAAGCTGTTACTGCTGAATTTATTTCTTTTAATTTCTCAAGTTGTTCAGGAACCACCTTATATTTTTCAAGCCATATCTTTTTTAAATCTGAAATATCCATAATTTTACTCCACAATATTTTATTTTTTATCTGCAAACAATTTCCATTCAAAACTGCCTACTTCATCACATTTTTTACAATATGGGTGCCATTTGCTCGAAGCGTGTCCGCAACAACTGCAAACCCACACACTATCAGAAACACACTCGTTTGATTTTTTCTTCCATTTTTCGGCAGACTGCTCATTATTATTTGCGTGCTTTTCATAATAAGCAATGGTTTTAGCCAATTTCTTGGTTGCCGGATTATTAATTAAGAAAATTTCAAACTCATTTTTAACTTTACCCCACAAATTTGCTTTGCAATACAAATCTGCTAAAATCAAATTATTAATTGAAGGGTTTTTACCATTAGTTAAAGCCAAGCTTTCCATGCGTTGCACTCTTTCAAGCATAGAATCCTCTGGCCACAAATTCAAATATGTTTCAGCCACTTCAGTTGTCGGATTTGTTCTCCATATTTTGCTTAAAATCTTAGCTGCTTTTCTTACCTGTCTATCATTTTCCATATAATATTGAGCCAATAAAAGCGCTGCCGGAACAAAATCAGGATCACATTCCAAAGCCTGCGAAGCAAATTTAAAAAAGTTTATAGCATCGCCCTCTTCTTTCATTTTACAAGCAAGTTCATATAAAACAACAGACTTAAATTTTTCAAACTTTTCTTTATTTATAATGCGTTTTTGATACCCCGCATTTAACACTTGCATAGAGCCTTCCCAATCAGCAGATTTAACACGTAATTTAAACGCACTTTCAATTACCCAATATAGATCTTGTCTGAGTTCAAAGGCCTTATTTGCTGTTTTCAAGGCCTCTTTAAACTGTTTCTTTTGCATTTTTGCTTCAATATCTGCTTTAAGTCCGACAAGTTTCAAGTTAGGATTATTTTCAAGTTTTGCAGAAAGCTCTTCCATCTTATCAAAATTCTTTTCGCCTTTATAAATTTTAAGACGTAAGATATCAATCATGATATCATTTCCGATAATTTTTTGTAAGTCTGCCAAATTGCTTTTTGCTTTTTGCAAATCTCCTTCTGTGATGGAAGCCATAGATTCAACCATAAGCATCATGGCACAATCTACATCTTTTCTTTTTAAGACAATTGTTTCTTCATCATCTGCCAAATTTTTATTTTTTGCAATAAATGAAGCTTCACAAAGTTGTTTCTCAACAACCTTATGCAAAAAAAGATTGATTAATATAAAAACAATTATTCCTAAGACCAAGCACCACAAAAACATAAACAAAGGCATGGTTACATCTAAACTGCGCCATAAAACCTTAATAGTAGCATTAGTATCTGCTTCCCATACAATCAAAACAAAAAAAGCAAATACGGCAACAAACGTCAGACTTTTTTTAAGCATTCTAACCTCGTTTATTTTATCTGTTTTGTAAACCTTCTGTTTTCATAAAAGCAAGAGTTAGCGCCTCAATTTGTTTCAAAGCACGATCAAAATTTTCTCTTGCAACTACTTGTTGTTCCCAAACTTTAAAATCTTCAGTATTATATGCCTCAACAGAATTCATTTTTTCAATTGCCAATGCAAAATATCCGTCATTAACAAGCTTATAAACTTCATCTTCTTTAGGTTCTTCATCTGTTTGAGGAACATCTTCCTGATGTTTTTCAATAATTACAAACTCTTTTATTTTAGAGTTTAGTTTTTCTTTCCAATTTTTAGGCTCAGCGCTTTCTTCAACTTCTTGAACTTTCTCAGGCTCTGGAGCAACCTGCATATTTTGATGGAGCTCATTAAATTTTTCAATAAGCTTTCTGTTACACAATACACCTGTTGCAGCATATTGAGAAATATCTTCTGCAGGTTTTTCCATAGCTGTACCTAAAGCCAAATGTTTTAACACTTCAGCTTCATATGTAAATTCACCTTTATAAGCATTATCTTTAACAAGCATTGCTGCAGTTAAAACCAATGCTCCTTGAGAGCTAACTTTTCCCAAAGAGGCAATTTTTGTTTCCAAATTATCAACTCTGTTAATAACTCCCAACACAGAAGATGTATTTGCTTTTGCATCTAAAATCTGATTATTAAAGTTAAGCGCCGTATTAATTTTATCATTAAGCATTGCCAAATCGGCAGTTGAAACTTCGGCTTTAGGTGCTTTTTCCAAATTATTTATTCTGATATTTAACTCATTTATTTGGTTTTGCAAAACACTTACCATTGACGATTCTTTGTTATCTGCTTTAAAAACATTGTCAAAAGCGCCATTTTTATAGCCCGCATAAGCTCCGGCGCCACAAATCGCCAACAAAACAACAGCCAACACAACGCCTTTATAAGAGCTTGATTTTGCAACATTTGTTGCATTTTCTTGTTTTATATTTTCAACCATTTTCTTAATCCTTATTTGAATTTTCTTGGCAACAATAATTTTATAGTTTATATAATTATAAAAAAACTGCAATAAAATACCTTGGATTATACAATATGATTGTTTTAGGAATTGAAAGTAGCTGTGATGAAACAGCTTGCGCCGTTGTAAACGACAAGCGCGAAATTTTAGGTCATACACTTTTATCTCAACAAGAACACAAAGCTTTTGGCGGTGTTGTTCCTGAGATTGCGGCTCGTGCGCATCTTGAGCATATAGATGAAATTATAGAAGCATCCGTTAAACAGGCAAACATCTCTTTTGATGATATAGACGCCATTGCTGCAGCTTCAGGTCCGGGGCTGATTGGCGGTGTTGTAGTTGGTGTTATGGCGGCAAAAGCCTTAGCACTTGCATTAAACAAACCGTTTATTGCGGTAAACCACTTGGAAGGTCATGCTTTATGCGCACGCCTTTCCAACGATGTAAAATATCCATATTTATTGCTATTGGTTTCCGGAGGCCATTGTCAAATACTTATTGTTAAAGATGTTGGCGAATACGAACGCTTAGGCACCACAATTGATGATGCTGCCGGCGAAGCTTTTGATAAAGTTGCAAAAATGCTTGGGCTTGGTTATCCGGGCGGCCCGATGATTGAAAAACGAGCAGCCACCGGCAATGAAACAAGGTTTGCTCTTCCTCGTCCGTTAATTGGTTCTGCTGATTGTAATTTATCTTTTTCAGGTTTAAAAACAGCTGTCAGAAAGCTTATAGAATCATATTCTCCTGATGGAACTCTTGAGCATGCAAACATTCCACCGCAAGATTTATCTGACATATGTGCATGTTTTCAGTATACCGCAACCGATTGTTTGGTCAGAAAGCTTAAAAGAGCCATTAACATATTTAAGCAAAAATATCCTCACGGACAAGACTTGGTCGTTTCCGGAGGTGTTGCTGCCAACACATATTTGCGCACAAAACTAAAAGACTTGGCTGAAAGCAACGGCTTAACCTTTGCTGCTCCGCCAATTAATTTTTGCACTGACAACGGCGTAATGATTGCCTGGGCCGGCCTTGAACGTTTTCAAAAAGGCTACACCAACGAGCTCGACTTTAAGCCAAGACCTCGTTGGCCTTTAGATGAAAACGCACCTAAAGCAGCAGGAGCCGGAGGCGTTAAAGCATGATAAACAAAGAAAAAGTTTCTGAAATTATCAAAATTTTCAAAAAAGAAAATCCAAATCCTAAGTGCGAGCTAAATTTTGTTAACGCATACACATTGCTTGTTGCTGTAGTTTTATCGGCACAAAGCACCGACAAAGGTGTAAATAAAGCAACTCAAAAGTTGTTCCAAATTGCCGATTCGCCACAAAAAATGCTTGAGCTCGGCATTGATGGTTTAAAAGAACACATTAAAACCATTGGTTTATATAACAACAAAGCCAAAAGCATAATCAGCCTCAGCCAAGATTTGGTTGAAAAATTTAACGGTCAAGTTCCGCACAATAGAGCTGCGTTAGAAAACCTTGCCGGTGTTGGTCGAAAGACAGCCAATGTTGTATTAAACGTGTGGTTTAATGAGCCGACAATTGCTGTTGACACACACGTTTTTCGCATTGCACACAGATTAAGCTTATCTAAAGGTAAAACACCTTTAGATGTTGAAAAAGATTTAAACAATTTGTTAGAGCCGCAAGATGCCATAAACGCAAACCATTGGTTTGTGTTGTTTGGCAGATACACATGCAAAGCCCAAAAACCAAATTGTGTAGCTTGTCCGTTAAGTCACTTATGCCAATCGAGTGATAAAAAGATTTAAATCTTCATACCGAAACGTTTTTCGACATATGCTTTAACAGTATCCATCACATATGTTATTTTGGTTTGTTCAATTTGCAAATCGTGCATAATTTTTTCAAAGCCTTCAAGCATATTTAAGCGCACACTATATTCGAAAGAATATTTATAATTAATATCAAAAGCCCATGCCAAAACCGAAATCAGACAATCGGCATTGGTTTTAAGATAATCTCTCGGAACGACCTCTCCTTGTATAAAAGATTCCCAAACATTATCACTGATAATGCCCTGATTTTTTGTTCTATCATCAGGGAAAGGCAACCAAACAAGGCGCATATTTTCATATTCTTTAGTTAAAATTTGCCAATTGGCAATTTTATCGGCATCACGAACCGCAAATATAATATGCTCAATCTGATCTTTGAGCTCTTCATCAGCAATAGATGTAAATTCTGTATCTTTATAAAATTCTTCAATCATATGACCATGATGTTTTACAGGCAAAACAATTTGTTGCATATTAAAATCGGGCAACTCAGCCAAAAGCTTAGCACCTTCAACACCATGATCAACTTTTCTGTTTTCTTGATATTTAATTCTGATTTCATTAAATCTGAAAACATCATGAAGCAAAATA
This sequence comes from Alphaproteobacteria bacterium, assembly GCA_045611785.1. GTDB lineage: Bacteria > Pseudomonadota > Alphaproteobacteria > RF32 > CAG-239 > JAFTYO01. Next base: position 66,017 of record JAZKXV010000028.1, on the reverse strand, counting down.
GCTGTTTTTGCAATTTCAATAAATTCTGCTGACTTATTTTGAAAATAAGGTTCATTACGCAAAATTCCGTTACCTGCGCCGGCAACTTGCAAAGAATGTCTGATTTTTTCATTTACAAAACTTTTATGATAATGACTATCTTTTACAATTTCAAAATTGTGTTCATATTCATTATTTAAGAGTTTTTTTGCTTTTTGATACAGATTCATGTTTTTACTTCCATTAATATAGTTCATTTTACAACAAAAAATAGCTGTGTTTCTTTAAGATAGATTTAACAACTTATTTTTCGTTTGTAAAATCTTTAAACTTAATAACAAGCTTTTTATTAAAACATGCACAAATTCTGCATAAAAAATACAAATCAACATAACCTGTTTGCGATTTCCATCGTTCAATTACTTTTTTATTAATATCCGTAATTTCACATAATTGATCTAAAGATAAATTTTGCTCATTAAGCAATTTATCAAGCTCAACATTTAAATCTGACATTGCCTTTTTGCGTATATTTCTAATTTTTAATTTACCACTCATTTTGTATCCTCACACGCTTATAAAACAAAAAACCACCTTAGTTAACAAGGTGGGGAGCCGAAAGACTGTACAATGCAGACGGAGTTATTCGAGTGTAAAAAACACCTTATATCCTCCACTCCCCAAAAGGGACTTATTGTATATGTCTTTCGGACATCACCGCCATTTGACGATATCTCCATATTAAAGTTGCACCATCTTAAAAGCAAGTATTTTTTGTTTTTGACATAAAACAAATCCGCTTTGAAAAAACAAAGCGGGGAGCTCAAAAACTGCTTAGCATCAGCTTTCTTTATTCGAGCTTTTACAAAAAAGCCTTATATCAGAAACTCCCCTTTACAAGGAGCCTTGCTAAGTTTTGATGTTTTTGAAGCACCATCGCCATTTGACGATATTTCAATATTAAAGCTGCACCCCCTTAAAAGCAAGTGTTTTTTGCCATTAATTTAATATATAACCCCCAATATTTATTGCCTTATTATTCCTTGGATACTCGTGTCTATTCCTCACTTTGTTCGGGCACGAGTATGACAAAGGAAAGATGGCACTTCATTCAGGCACGAGTATGACAGAGTGAGGGAGTTCATATTCTGTCATGCCTCGACAGGCAATGGAGGTTGTCAAGGCATCTAACAAAGACCCCTTGACGGCGGTTAAAACCACCGAGGGGTGACAGTAAAGAGAGAGGATATAAAAAAAGAAGAGGCTTTCACCTCTTCTTTTTTTTGTAAGTTTTGTAAGTTTTGTAAGTATAACCTTAGGAATATGTAAGGTTTTTAGTAGTATTTCCAAGCAACTGAGTTAACAGTACCTGTACCGTTACAAGCAGTAACAGCTGCAGTAACAGGCATTGGTGTTGGATAAAGGCTGCCAGATTCAGTAGCACCTGGAGCAGCTAAAGCTAAACCTGCTGCTGCACCTGCACTAGGACTTGGAGTTGTTCCTCCACTAGCAGTTCCACCAACTTCAGTAAATGTACCTATTTGACCTACAGTAACACTATCTGTATAAGTAGAAGCTAAAACACCACCAGCACCTGCAGAACCAGCAGCAGCAATACCTAATAAGCCTGAAGATTGACCAGAACCCCAGTCACCTGTTGCGATGGTTACACAAGCTTCTTGTGATAACCCTTGATATTCAATGATAAATGCTTCAGGTGCAGCAGTAGCTGTAGAACGAGCTGCAGCAGCTTTAATATATACAGCACCGCCAAATGCATTTTTAAGGCTAGTACCATCAATCATATCATTTGGAACAACGCCAAAGCTAATAGCAGCAGCTTCATTTAAACCTTTGTAGTTTCCTTGTGTAGAATAAATTGTTCTGATATTAGCCACTAACATTGAAACTTGGTCAGTTGTTTTGTTGACTTTAAATTTGTTCATTGCTTTAGAATAACCGGCAATACCGCCAACTGAAAGCACACCGATAATAGCTAAAACGCCGAGCATTTCAACCATACTTCTACCATTTTCATTTACATATTTCATAATTATCTTCCTTTTTTTATGTAAGTTACTTAAATAAAAAAAATCGCCCTATAAAAGAAGCGACTGGAAGTTAACAACTATGATAACGAGATAGCGCGGTATATTGACCGCAAGGTTTATTTTACCGCCTTCCAGCCATTTATGAAATAACCAGTCGGCGTATAAATTTTAACGTCCCTATACTAAGACGCGTTACCAAGGAATTGTTAAGTTCCAAGTGGCCAACTCGACCACTTAATAAAAGTGTTAGTACAAATTAAATCAAATGTCAATGTTTTTATTTCGATTTTTTGTTGTCGTATATATGCACAGCTTTTAACTGTCATTATCAGGCACAACAAAAAAGGCATCAAATTGATGATGCCTTTTTTTGTTTCAAGTTTAACTTAGAAGTTAAATTTAATACCTGCGTTTACTTCAAACGGATTATCGTCTTCAATAAACTGTTTGAACTTACCATAGAATGTGAACGGTTTATAACTAAAGTCAATTTGTCCGCTCAACACAGCTCTATCACGATCATAAACTCTTTCATAATCTGTAATATTATATGAGCCGCTCATTCCGTTCATTGAAGCGTCTAAGTCATAATAAGGCTTAGCAAATTCATGATAGTACATTGCGCCTGCCTTAAAGCTCAAACGGCTCTTATGGCTTAATTCAACATCTTTTCTTAAGTTCAAGCCAACACCTGCCTCAACAGATAAATGATTTTGAGCATCAACTTTTAATGCACTAGCATTGTCGCCTTCGTCAATTTCATCTTGATAGAAGCCCAATACATTTAACTCTGCAGTTGGTTCAACAACCATAAAGCCTAAGTTAATGTTATATTTAACGGCATTGCTCAAACCATATACCCAAGATGTAAGATCTGCTTCAAACTTCTTGTTCAAAGATTGACGTTCATATTCGCCGTCTGAATAACCGGCACGAAGAACTGTTGCAAAGTTAAAGCCGTTTTCATCAACATAAGAAACCGGAATTAAAGCTTGTACAACCAAATCTTTGCGGTTTGAATCGTCTTCATAGTCGCTTCTGAATTGGGTTATGCTCATACCAAAACCTCTTCTGATAAGGTCATCGCCTTCCACGTCATACATAAAGTACATTGTGTTAGCATAGTTTTCATAACCGCTTAATGTACCTATATCATCACGAGATTGATACAAATAGTCATATCCTACCATCTTGCGTTCAACACCTGTTGCTGTAAACAACTCATCGGTCAATGTTGCATTTAAGTTTCTGAACACATTCATGTTTTCATGTGCAAAGTTTGGCAACAAAGCATATCCTAAAGCTTGAGCTTCGGTTGTGTCATAGCTTGCTGTATCAGCTTTTTTGAGCTCGCTGAACAACAAAGAGTTGTTTTTGTTCTTATAGTTTTCTTCTAAGAACTGTGCAATTGCTGAAGTTGAAGACAATTCTTCAAAAGACTTACGTGTCATAACAACATTTGCTGTGTCTGTTTGATCTTGTTCAACACTTGCTTCAAACATTGCAGAATTTGAGAACACATCAACATCGATTTCTTCACTCTTAAGAGCAGCTTGTTCAACATATGTATCTTCAAAGCCTTCTGCAACCACACTTGAATCTACACCCAAAGTACCACTGATTGATTCTGCTTCAAACACACCATTTTTACCCAACAATGTTGTTCCGCCGAATGCATCCAAATTTAAGCTCATTTCATATGAGGTTACACCTGAGTTGATATATACAGCACCATTGTTAAGTACAATATGTGATGCACCACCGTCACATGTATCTCCTATACAACTTACATCTTGAACTGTAATGGTACCGGAGTTTGTAACAGTTCCGCCATTAGCAAAAATACCATATGCATCACCATTGATTGATTTTACAACAATAGTTCCGTTGTTTATTATTTCACTTTCTTCAGCATAAATACCACATGCTATACCATTTGTTGAATCTACAGTGATTGTATCATTGTTTACCACTTGAGAAGAATCAGCATAAATACCTATTGCAGTGTTTTCAGCTGATACTGCACGGATTTCGCCATCGTTTACAACGGTTCCGCCATAAGAAGCTACAGCATATGCCTCACCTGCTGTTGTTTCTGCTCTAATTACACCAAGGTCTTCATTATGGAACAATCCACCTTCTTGTAACACACCATTTGAATCGTTCTCAAAACTTGTAGTTATAATTGAACCACTGTTATATATAGCATCGCTTCCACTAGCATATATACCATATGCATCTCCAAATGATGTTATATTCAAACTTCCATCATTTCTGATATTATAGGCATTTACACCTCTTATACCATATGCATCGTTACTAGTTTCTACTATGATTGATCCGGCAGTTGTATTCTGAAAGCTTTCAGTTTCTGTCGCCCATACACCTGTAGCAATGTTTCCGGTAGAAATTGAAGTTATAGTTCCGGCGTTTAATGCTTGATAAGTAGAATTTAATACTAAACCGTATGATTCACCTACAGAAGAAACTGCCACAGAACCATTGTTGGTAACATTTCCGCTACTACTAATACCTATAAGTTTAGTATATCCGTCTACAACAATACTTCCGTTATTGGTAATAATTCCTCCAACATTTGAAATACCATATGCAGCATAACCTGAAAGATCAGTATTGTTGCTATCAACTTCAATTTCTCCATTGTTTGTAATGGTTGACGCATCACCTAAAATACCCCATACTTTACCAATGTCAGAGATTGCATAAATATATCCCACGTCTTCATTTAAGACTTCATTATCAACAGAGTTTATAGCAATCACATTGCCGCTTTCTGATGATGCTTGTATGCTTCCATAGTTTTCAACTTTAGCATCGCCAGAAATACCTTGTACATCACCATCTTCAGATGAAACAACAATATCTCCATTGCTTCTGATGTTTCCACCCATAGCAAAAATACCATATGCATTTCCTTCTATAGTGCTTACAGTAATCTGAGAATAGTTATCTACAGTACTGCTAGAAACTTCAATACCTGTTGCCTGACCATCATATGCTGATGATGCTTGTATGCTTCCACTGTTTTCAATATATGATCTATCTGCAGAAATACCATATGCTATACCATGATCAGAAATTGCTTCTATAATGTTATTATTGTAAAAATTTGAAATATCTAAGGAAGCCCCGTATGCATCACCCATAGATGCTGTTACACTAATAGATCCTACGTTACTATGATCATAAATTTCATCGCCCCAAGAACCTTCGGCATGATTAATACCTACAGCATCCCCATTATATGATACTACATTTATATTATTTGTGTTATTAATGTCTGTATCTACAGCATAAACACCATATGCATTGAGATCGGAAACAACCGAAATCTCTCCAGAGTTGGTAAATGTACCATGTGAGTTTGTAAGCGTGCAAACACCATACGCTTCACCATTCATCAATGAAGAAACATCTATTGTTCCAGTATTCTCTAAATCAGTATAATTGGTTACCTCCATACCAATAGCATTGAAACCTTCAACATATATCTCGCCATCGTTACGAACATCTCCTTCAGTCAATATACCAACAGCTTTGGCTGTACTTGATGCCACATCTATAACGCCGATGTTTCTTGTGGTTCCTTTATTGTGTATACCGTATGCATTTCCTTTAGCTGAAACAATAATCTCATCTTCATTTCCAACATTACCGTTTCCTTTTAAACCATAGGCTTCTGCACCATCTGCTGTAGTTGTTGCAGAAACACCTCCAGAGTTTGTTATATTTGTAGCATTAATAGCGGTAACATTGCTACCACCAGTTTGAGCATCAACTGTACCGGAGTTTGTAACACTAGAATTAGAATAAATACCAAATACATCACCAAATGCACTGCTTACATCTACTTTACCGCTGTTAGTAATTGTGAGTTGGCTAACTAGACCCGCAGCCACACCTTTATTAGATTTCACAGTAACAATACCGGAGTTTGTAACAGTTCCTGAAAATAAACTATAAAGACCTGCAGCCAGACCATCGGCCGTATTTTCTACTTCTACCACTGCCTTATCTGTTACAACATTGTGGCCTGTATAAGTAAGCATATCATAACCTGTCACACTGAACAAACCATTATTAATATTACCATCTGCAGTAGCCATACCGATAGTGTCGCCTGAGCCCGCACTTGTAACCTTAATTAATGATGAACGCTCTACATTGTTTGTAACACCTGCAAACACATATTCTACCATATTATATAAATTTGATGATGTACCAACAACACCTACTGTTGCACCATTACCGCCTGATATTATATTTTCACCGGGATACAATATTGAGCCATCTTCAGCTCTCATTTCTCCACCGTTATTAACAATGAGGCTAACATTTTGTCTTTTATCTGCTCCATCAACCAAATTTTCTCTTAATTCAAGATATGATAACAAAATGTTGTTAACGTTTGCATCAGATGCAATACCATAAACATTACCGTCACCATAGTTGTTTAAGTTAACTGTTACATCTTGAACTAACTCAGAAACTCCAGTATTTTGGTTTAAAACATATGCCATATACAAGTTATATTGATCACCAACAATGTCACCTACCGGACTGTTAACATCGTCATCATACTTTTTACCATAGTAGTTGTCATTGCTATAGTTAGTCCAGTTTTTTGTTCCTGATGTATTTGTTTCATCCTCTTCAGGAGCAAATACAAAGTTTGCATTTCTTTCGTTACTTGCAGCAACTTTATCAGCTACAGACTCTGCTACACACACACCTGTAGAATTACGTGTATAACCTTCGTCACAAACACATGTGTTGTTAAATTGAGTTCCGTGTTCTCCGCAGTTTATTGCAACATAACAAGAACCGTCTGCACCTTCAAATCTGCCAACCGATTCGCACTCATCACACAATGTGCCTTCCCAACCGTTTGTACAAATACATTCGTTTCCTGTTTGTGAACCGTTTACACAACCTTTAGGGCCATAACAAATACCATCGTCGCCTTCATAACGTCCGATACTTTCACATTCATTACAAAGATTGCCGCCCCAACCATTTGCAGATTCGCAATTACATGTGTTGTTAACTTGTAAACCGCCGTGACCGCACTCAATTTTATCATAACAAATGCCGTCCGTTCCTTCTGCTTTGCCTATGGTTGAACATTCATCACAAAGTGCTCCGCCCCAACCATTTGCAGATTCGCAGTTACATACATCACCTTCTTGAACACCACCGTTTGCGCAACCCATAGGAGCATAACAAACGCCATCTTTTGCAGAACCTACGCACTCGCCACAAGTTGTGCCGCTCCAACCATTGATACATCCGCAAGAGTCGTTTACTTGTGTACTGCCGTTTTCACATTCTAACACATCGTAACAACCACCGTCAGCACCTTCAAAACCTGTACATTCATTACAGAGATCGCCACCCCAGTTGCCAGCGCAAACACAGTAGCCGTTAACTTGTGTTCCATCATTAGCACAATCTAATTTTTCATAACAAAAGCCATCTGTTCCTTCAACTTTATCTATGCTTGAACATTCGTTACAAAGATCGCCACCCCAACCTTTTGCTGTTGAGCAGTCACAAGTATCTCTATATTGGAAACCACCATGATCATCACAGTCTAAAGCTTCATAACAGTAACCGTTGTCTGCAAAGAAGCCGTCACAAACATCACAAAGTGTACCGGTCCAACCGTTTGCTGCTGAGCAATCACATTCGCCGTTAACTTGTACACCGCCACGAACGCACTCTAATTTTTCATAACAAACGCCATCTGTTCCTTCAAACTTACCGACAGTGCTACATTCGTTACACAATGTACCTTCCCATCCATCGACACAGTTACAAATTGCATTATCTTGCACACTGCCGTTTTCACATGCTAATGTTTCATAACAAACACCGTCAGAGCCTTCAAATTTGCCGATTGTTGAACATTCGTCACAACGTTCACCTCCCCAACCTTGTGCAGTTGAACAATCGCAGGTATCTCTATATTGTTTACCGCCTTTTGTAGTACAACCTAAATCTTCATAGCAAACACCGTTGTCACCTATAAAACCGTCGCAAACTTCACAAAGTTCACCGGTCCAACCGCTAGCTGTTGAACATTCGCATGTTCCGTTAACTTGATAACCACCGTGTTGACATGATAAAACTTCATAACAACCGCCGTCAGAGCCTTCAAAGTTTTCACAAACATCACAGAATTCGCCGGTCCAACCGTTTGCACATTCACAAGCATTGTTAACTTGTGTACCGCCGTTTTTACATTCTAACACTTCATAGCAGCCACCGTCTTCACCTTCAAACTTTTCACAAACATCACAGAACTCGCCGGTCCAACCGTTTGCGGATTCGCAGTTACATTCATCTCTATATTGTTTACCGCCATGTTGGCAATTTTGTAAAGGATAGCATACGCCGTTGTCAGCTACAAAACCGTCACAAACATCACAAAATTCGCCGGTCCAACCGTTTGCTGTTGAACAATCACATTCGCCGTTAACTTGTTTACCACCATATTTACACTCTAAAACTTCGTAGCAAACACCATCTGTTCCTTCAAAGTTTTCACAAACATCACAGAACTCGCCGGTCCAACCGTTTGCGGATTCGCAGTTACATTCATCTCTATATTGTTTACCACCATGTTGGCAATTTTGTAAAGGATAGCATACACCATCATCGCCTATGAAACCGTCACATGTTTGGCACAAATCACCTGTCCAACCATTGATACACAAACATTCATCGCCTTCTTGTCTACCGTTGTTTTGGCATATCTTTGTTAAGTGACATTCATCAGTATTATATACATCATAACCCGGAGCACATTTTTCACACAATGTTCCGTCATAGCCTAACTCACAAACACAAGAATTTTTATATTGTTTACCGATGGAGTGTTTTTGCTCACCGCATTTTAAGTCAGCATAACATTTACCATCGCCTTCTGTATCTAAAAACCCACTATCGCATACACATGCACCCTTATCACAGTGTGCATTTTCTCCACATTCTACGTCGGAGCAAGAACCGCTTCCGCCGCCTCCGCCGCCTCCGCCGCCAAGAGCTGCAGCAGCACCGCCGGCAACAGCAACTGCAGAAACAGTTCCTATTGTACCCCAAGGCATACCGCAGCTTTGATCTATATTTGCACCAAGTTGTTGTAGAACTTCCATGGCACGCATATCATTCTTAGCTTTAGCAATACACCAAGCGGTATTACCGTCTTCATCCTTAGTGTCAACTTTGTAACCCATATTATTAATCACGTATCTGGCTTTAGTTATCTGCTTAGTACGTGCATAATTGTACAAAGAATTTACAACTGCAGATGAAGCTGCATATGTGTTATAACTGAAACACAAAGCAGCAATAAATGCAAAAATAGTACGAAATATTGAGTTTTTACGCATAGCTATCCCTCTTTATAATTAAAAGTTTTAGCTATTTGTATCAGAAAATTAGTTAATATTTAGATAACGTATTATTTAGTTTTAATAAAAGTATATATCTCTTTATTATCATTTTTTAAGGTCAAAACATTTTTATTTTGCTCTATTTTGTTAATTTGGCTTAAGTTTTTAATATACTCTTGTTCAAAAAGCATTAAGCTCTGCGGTCCCATCATCATGGTTGTACCATTAACATTAAATTTAATATTTTCAGAGCTTTGTTCAAACGTACCAAAATATCTGTTAACAGCAGACTGTCCGGCAAAACTGTTTCCATCAAAAACTATACTTACTTCAGCATTTTCAGGTGCATTTTGCATTTTATATTCACCGCTCAAAACCACATTTTTTTGTGTACAACCTAACATCAGTGCGACACAAAACATTGCCCACATTTTCTTCATTATCATCCCTTTCAATATGTTTTTAATCCGGTATTCTGATTCTTTCAATATCGGCACCAACTGCTTTTAATTTTTCTTCTAAACGCTCATAACCTCTGTCAAGGTGGTAAACGCGGTTAACAATTGTTTCACCTTCTGCAACAAGGCCGGCTAAAACCAAAGCAAATGAAGCTCTTAAATCAGTTGCCATAACAGGTGCGCCTGAAAGCTTTTTAACACCTCTTACAATTGCAGATGCATAACCGTGAACATTTATGTTTGCACCCATACGCATCAACTCCGGCACATGCATAAATCTGTTTTCCCAAATATTTTCACTAACTAAAGATGCTCCTGGAACAACTGTCATCAAAGCCATAAATTGTGCCTGCAAGTCTGTCGGAAAACCAGGATAATAATCTGTCATAATATCTTGACCTTGCATTAAAGCATTTCTGGCATCAACAATAACACTATTATCTGTTTCCGTAATTTTGATATCCATATTACGCAAAATATTAAGCGGAGTTTGTAAATGCTCTGCTTTTGCGTTAACTAACTCAATATTACCTTTTGTTATTGCCGCAGCAATTGCGTATGATCCGGCTTCGATACGGTCAGCAACAACTTCGTGTTCAGCTCCTTTTAACGATTCCACACCTTCGACAGTTAAAATAGATGTGTTACGACCTTCAATTTTGGCACCCATTTTAACCAATAAATCTATCAAGTCTGTAATTTCTGGTTCTTTTGCGGCATTTTCGATTCGTGTTGTACCTTTTGCTAAAACTGCTGCCATCAAAATGTTACATGTTGCACCGACAGATGCTTTAGGGAAAATTACATGAGCACCTTTTAAGCCACCTTCTGCATCAGCAATTACGTAGCCGTTCTTAATTTCAATTTTGGCACCCATCAATTCTAAAGAATTAAGGTGTATATCCATTGGTCTTGCACCAATTGCACAACCACCCGGAAGAGAAAGTTCAACATGGCCTTCTCTTGCAAGTAACGGACCTAACACATAATATGATGCGCGCATTTTGCGAACATAATCGTATGGAGCAACTAAACTGTCAAAAGTTTCGTTTGTATATATATATGTTTTAGATTCGTAGCTGCCTTTTGTTTCAATCTTTTCTTCAATCTTTGTTCCCAAAACAGACAACAACGAGTTTAAAGATTTTATATCTGATAACATTGGCATGTTTGTTAAAGTTACCGATTCTTTAGTAAGAAGAGATGCGCAAACCAAAGGTAATGCTGCATTTTTAGCACCGCTTATATAAATCTTACCATTAAGTTGATTTCCACCTCTGATTTTGATCTTATCCATTGTTTTCTTCCTTCATTTTTTTAAGTTTTTCGCGTTCTTCTTGTTGTTTTTTGCGTTTTATCAGATTCTTTTGCAAAGCTTTTGCCTCTTTTTCAAAGCGAATATCTTTTGCTTTTTTGCTTTTATTCATTTTTAAACTCTTTATTTGATTGATTTTGACCTACCTCAACATAGCTTATTTTATAAAACATTTAAACTTTTATATTATTTCATTCACAAGCAAGCTTAATAAGCTCGGAAAAACAACACATTACAAGAAAATGAAAAAATATAAAAAAAACTCTTGCATTTTATTTTTATTGTGGTATTAAATACACCATCGAAACGATGCGGGTATAGCTCAGGGGTAGAGCGCAACCTTGCCAAGGTTGATGTCGTGGGTCCGAATCCCATTGCCCGCTCCAATTCTTAAAACCACCTTTATGGTGGTTTTTTTATTGTCTGTACAAAATTTTCCCTACATTAATTTGTTGTTTTTGCATAATAAAAAAAATAAATTATTTTTTTAAAAAAAAGTATTGACAAAGTTGTCAAAATGGTCTATATATAGACTTACCAAACAAATTATTAAAATGCTATTGTAAAACAGAGCATCATTGTCAAACCTTAAAACGCACAACGAATGCACTACATTAGAGATCGCACTCAGATTTGATATTAAAAAAACAAATCTATAACCGGAAATTTTATTAAATTAACTTAATATGACCCGTATACGCGACTCCCCCAATTGTTGAACTTTAAATTTTTGAGCTTATGTGGAACCCCGTAAAAAACAAATCTCCTACCAACAGGTAAGAAAAATTTTTAAAAACTCACTAATCGCCGGAAATATGAAGAAAAAAACAAACATCAAACTGAGAGATGGTCCTCTTAGTACAAAGCCCCCTTTTTCCAAAAAGGGCGCTTTTTTTTATGCACACATTATCTTTTTTAAACGAACCGGTATTTTCTTATTTTTATATTGCAAATGTTTTTTAACATACTCTTTCCATGCTTTTGCACTATATTTATCACTTGCAACACATTCAGGCATAAACCAAAGTTTATTATCTAAACAACAAACATAACAATGCCCCAAAGTTGAAGCCTTAAAATCTGCCAAATTAAATTTATCTATCAATGAAAACAATTTTTCAGCAGATGGAATATAATCTGAACCTGCAATAGTTCGCAAAATTTTACCTAAAATTCTGAATTTAATTTCGGTATCTAACTTTAAGAAATCTGCCCGAGAACACCAAAAAGCCTCTGTTTTATAATTAGAAAAATTATTTTTTATAATTTTATCAACGACTTTATCTATGTAGTTTTTTGAAGACTGTAAGCGCTTCATAGTATTGGCAACCTTTAAAGCATCTATTCCTGTTTTTTCTTCAAACTCAGGTAAAAACTGTCGAATTTTAACCCTTAACAAATCTGTACAAAAGTTGCTTTCATCTTCTACCCAAACAATTCCTTTATCTGTCAGATAATCTTTCATAACTTTAGGAGATGTATAAAGAAGCGGCCTGATAACTTTAATATTGTTACGATAAAAAACCTCTTTCATACCACACAAACCATCTAAGCCGCTGCCACGCTCTAATCGCATGAAAAAGGTTTCTACCTGATCATATAAATGGTGTGCCGTCATAAGAATATTAACATCATATTCTTCACACCATTTTTCGATTAAGCCGTATCGAGCAATACGTGCCGCCTCTTCAATACCGTTTTGCGGTTTATCTCCCTCCCAATATAGAATATGATGCTCTATGCCATGTTGTTGCATTACTGATGCAACATAATCTGCTTCGTCTTGAGCACTTTTCCTAAGGCCATGATTTACCGTAATAGCAACAATTTTATAACCTAAAGGAGATAATTGTTCATTTGCCATAAGCGCTAAAGCCAGTGAATCGCTCCCACCAGATACACCAACGCAAATCCGTTTTTCTATAATATTATTATTTTGTAAAAAAGTTTTAAGCATATACTACTTACAACCCAGTTTTTGTGCCTCGCTTTTTGCTTTTGCTTTTATGGTATCGTCAGCATTCTTAAATTCAACAGGTAAATTAACAAAAGCTAAACAAGCTTCGTTTTTCTTGTTTATTTGTGACATCGATAAGCCTAATTTTAACAAACTGTCTGCACCTTTTGCGCCATCTTTATAGTTGCTGTATCCTTTGCCGAAAGCAACTGCAGCTTTATCAAATTTTTTATCCTTATAATACACCTCACCCAACCAATATTGAGCATTTCCGGCTAATTTATCAGAACCATGCTTATCTAATATTATGTTAAAATACATTTCAGCTTTTTCTAAATCTCCTGATTTAAGAGCTCCCAAACCGGTTGTATATAATTGATCAACGCCCATAGTTTGTTCTGGTTGCAAATTTTTCAAATCCCCCGTTGAAATAGCATCACCCACTATGGATTTAGGGGCACCTGTTGCAACGGCTGTATCAAATTTCTTAGTTTCTTTTATTCCGGCTGAACCTGCTGGTATAGGTTTTCCTTCTAACAAACGAAACCGAACATCAATATCCTTATTAATGGTATCTACTTTTTCTTCTAAAGTTTTAATTTTAAATTCTAACTCTTCAACTTTACCGTTCAAATTTCTTATAATTTGATCATACTCGCCAATTTTAACCTCAGCTCTAGCCGGATTCGATTCATAAACAGAAGATTCTGTATTATCTCTATATACTTTTCTTTGTAAAAGCATCATTTCTTCTTTAATTGCATCAATCTGTTCTTGAATACCTATAATTTCTTGTGAATTTGCAACAGAAGACGCAAATATAAATACACAAACCAAAAATTTAAACGATAATTTCATTTCTAAGACCTTTTATGTAGTTAATTTTTTTCACTATAAAATAAATATTTCATATACACAAGCACAAAAAAACGCATTCTAATTAAAGAATGCGTTTTAACTAATCAGACAAATTACATATTGCTTGTTTTTACAACTGTAACAGCACGACGATTTTGAGCCCAAGCTGCTTCATTGTTACCTAAAACTGCTGGTCTTTCTTTACCGTAAGAAATTACAGAAATACGATCAGCTGCTACACCTTCAGATACAAGATAATTTTTTACAGCATTGGCACGGCGTTCACCTAAAGCCAAGTTGTATTCACGAGTACCTCTTTCGTCGCAATAACCTTGAACGATAACGTTTACATTTTGGTGCTTTCTCATATTGAGCCAGTTAACTTGTGTATCAAGAACTTCTTCAGCGTTTGCTGTTAAAGTAGAACTGTCATAAGCAAAGAATACCCTATCTTCAGCATTTGCCATAAAATCACGAGCTTCTCTTGATTCGCAATCAGTACCACCAAACAAACCGCCATTTTCACCCATTGACGAACAACCAGCTAAGAAAGCCATTGCACAGAACAAACTTAAAAGTTTTTTCATATTATTTTCTCCATATGGTTTAAGTTTAACATTCCGTTTTACGGAACAAATTTAATTGCAATACAACTAATACATCTTTAACTTAAGTAATAAAAGTAAATATTTCAATAACAAAAATTAAAATACTATCAAAAATTTTAATAAAATTTATAATTTTCCGCCGTTGCCACCCAATCTTTTTATTGCAATCTTTTTTATATTTGGTTGATACTGCATTCTTTCTTTTTCAGTTGCAAAAAACTTGTTATATGTAATTGGAAAACTTTCTTTTATAAAAGCCCTTCTGGTAGCATCATCCTGAACTTTTCTTGAACGATTAAATAGTTTATTAAGTTTAACAATATTATGCATATTAGCCGGTATATACAACACCATCATACCTTCTTCGATATTACTCAGCTGTGCTTGTTGTAGATGTCTGGTTTTTAACTCTCCTAATATTGACTGAGTTTGTTTATTCGGAGCATAAAAAGATAAACATATGCTTTTTTCACTATACTCAACATTTTGGTCATATATATCAACTTCTCTCAACATTTGCGTTGTTTGATACACCATTCCCCAATTATTTTCTGATGCTCTTAAGTTTTTACGCAACCTTCTTTCAAAACAAGTAGCAAACAATCTGGCATCATATTCTAAAGGCTGCTTCTTATAAGCTCTTAATCCGTCTTTAAGATCAAAGTAATATGCATTGTTCAACCTATACAATTCGGCCATTTTCTTATCATAATTAAAGCGCACGCCAATTTTTCTTAAAAACTTTGTACGCGTTGCAAAACTTATATGTTGTAAAGAATGATAAATCTCATGTGCAGTAGTATTACAAAAGTTAGCCATACCCCGTTTTACAACAACAGCATGCCCAAACAAGCCACCTGCTTTATAATATCCAGAAGTAATTGGCTCTTTATTATCTCTGTTAACAACTCTAACAAACGGTTTAAGTAAACCAGCCTTAACTTTATCACCTAAAAATTCTTGATACATGGCAGATCTCATAAGCGCTGCCAACTTATAGTTGGTACTAGATGATGCAGCAACCCAAACATCTATTTTATAATAAAAATCAGCAAACTCTTTTGATGTAGAAAGTTTATCTGCGATACTATATGCAAACTTTTTAATTGCCCGACTTTTCTTCTTGTCAGGAGTATAGTTTGAATATAGGTGCTGAAATGCTTTAGAATGCTTTGTAACAAATTCAGTCGCTGAGGCATAACCGCCTTTACTAACTAAATAATTAATTCCGTAGTAGATAGAAGTCCAATCATCTGTGCTTAGTTTTCTAATTTGCTGTTTAGACATCCCTAAGCAAAAAGCGTTAAACGCCTGACTGCTTTCAAAGTGTTTTAAGAACTGTTCTCTATCCATACGCTACATTATCTCACGTTTTGATTTACCGGCGGCATCATGTTTGAATTTGAAGTATTGTTTTGTCTGTTATTTGCATTTATTCTTGCGTTCAAATCTTCTTCTGCCGGTCTTTCAAACTCAAGACCCTTGTGTTCATTAGGCAATGTCAACGTATCAATACCGTTTCTTGTAAGAGTAATATTAATTTCTGTTATAGCACCTTTAGCTCTAGGGAACAAATCACTCGCCAAAACAACGCCATCGGCACGTCTTGGTGTACGCTTTAATTCACGAGCATATGCATGTAAAATATCTTGCTCAGATTCTTCAATATGTCGAGGCAAGATAGTGTTATAAATAAGCATAAATTCCTCGGTATTTAAGTCTCCTAATTTTTTATCTGAAGATATAGCTTTAAGCGCAGCATATTCTTCACGAGACACCTTATCTTTACAACTTTCCAATCTTTGTCCCAAAGTTTCATCCTGATGTCCAAAGTATATATCAAAAACTGTTCTCAAAGCCTTCATAGAACCAAATGTAATAGCGGCACCTTTTTGGCTGTCTTTTGATCCTTTATCAATCTGATCCATAACTTTAGCATATAAACCATCTCCATCTTCGTATGCTATTCTGAAGTTTTCAAAGTTACGGGCTGTTTTCAAACCTGATATAAAATCAAGCTCAGATTTATCTAATCCGTATGTAGGATCAGACTTATCTTTACACTTAGCTTTAGCGTTTTCAATCAACTGTTCAGATAAACGATACTTAAATTCTATAAACTCTTCAGTAGAAAGCTTTTTACGAGCAGCTTCCACCATTGCTTTACCTTTTGCCGCATTAATTGAGATACCTATCGGAACCAAGCCTTTTTCAGCACAAGCCATCATCCAAACACCTTTATCAGCACTTGAAATGTTAGAAAATCTGACATGTGTTGCTCCGGTCTTCTTAATAATCCCGATAAAATCTCCAGCCATTGTATCATCCATTTTTTTACCGCCAGGTGTTGCATAACCAAATACAAAACCTCCGGTTTGCGGATTTTGAGCCACATACAATCTGTGAGAATATGTCGGAACATAATTGCCATTCTTGTCTTTAACACCATCTAATTTTTCATTATCTTTGTTTGGCTTATCATATAAGCTAAAAACATAAGTTTTTAAGCCATCTATATTTTTACTTTTTTCAAAATAGCTACGATCTCTAGTTTTCTTCAAATCGTTTTCAATAAAATCTGTTATTTCATTTCTGATAAAGTCTAAATTAACTTCTTTCTTACCCGATTTCTTTTTAGCTTGATATAATCCACTTAAATCTAAATCATTTATTTCAGGAAATAGCATTACATAATCATTTGTATTGCTGTTTTCTGCATCAGGACCTGGTCTTTGAACATCTTCTAATCGGCGATCCTCTAAAAGCTTCCTGGTAAGTTCTGCCAATTTTTCATCAACATCAATCATACCGTCTTTGTAAGGAATAGTTAAATCATATATTGACAACCCTTTCTTTTCACAAAACTCAAAAATAGCTTTTAATCTAGCTTCATTAAGATTTTCAATGGTGCTATCAGGAAAAGTTATTCTTGCTTTTAGTTGTTCGCTATCTTCACCCGGTTTATCATAAGGAGTAACCACAATACCAAAAGTGCCGGCATCAGGAAGCGTACAACTTAATTCAAGTTGCTTACCTTTTGGCATAACATCACGAGCTTCAGTAACAATATCATCGGTTTCAGCTAAAACTTCATTTAACTCAAAGCTTACACCAGATTCATCAACATCTTCTCTTGCAATCATTGCATACAAAACTGGAAATTCTTCTGGATATTCTCTTGCCATATCCAAACCATCTTGCAAAAGCTTTTGTGTTTCAAGGCAACTTTTATATTCAGATTCAAGCATTAATCTTGTTTCATCATCAGAAGCAGATTCGCCCATTTGTCTGATATGGTTGATTTTCTTTCTGGTTTCTTCCATATCAGAATTGAGCTCAGCCACAACATTATCATAACTATAACCGGCAAAGTTATGGTTCACTGTTCCTGTTTCAATAAAATTACTTGCCATTTCTATACTCCGTATTTGATAAATATTTGTACAAAATGTAACATACTTTATTTAAAATATCAACACTTTATTGCCAAAAAACACTATTTTTTATAAATAAAAAAGCGTATTTTTGCTATGCCGTAAACCCTCTCATCGAAAAACTCAAAATTATTCGGAAGGTTCAATGTTTCATCTTTTTGCGTTTCTATTAAGCAAAGAGCGTTATCGTCTATCAAATCTCGCTTTAACAAACTCTCTATAGCTACTTCTGTTAATCCCTTATCGTATGGAGCATCCATAAACAATAAATTATATTTTTCAGGCATATAAGGCAAAACAGAAATATTTGCTCTTATAATACTGATTTTATTTTTCTCAGCTTCAAACAATGCTGCATTTTTCTGCACAATTTGTGTGTCTTTATCTATAAAGGTTACCTTTTGAGCTCCTCTTGACAGAGCCTCAAAACCAAAAGCACCCGTACCGGCAAAAACATCTAAAACTCGTGTATTATTAAAATCTATACCTTTTGAATATAAAATACTAAACAGCGCCTCTCTTGTTCTTTCTAAAGTAGGACGCACAGCAATATCTTTTGGTGCAAAAAGACGTTTAGCTTTATATTTTCCAGCAACTATTCTCATAGTTTAAATCTTGCTCCCAACTGTTCTTGCAACACTTTTTGAGCGACCTCTTTCACCTCTCCTTTTTTCAAAGAGCCTAACTGAAACGGTCCATAAGAAACCCTTATAAGACGAGCAACATCAAGACCGACATATTTCATAAGCTTTCTTACTTCTCTGTTTTTTCCTTCGTTTAAGGTAACTGTTAACCAAGCATTTGTTCCATTTTGACTATCTACAACAACATTAACCTTGCCATATTCAACACCATCAACACAAACACCCTTTTTCAATTCTTCTAATTTTTTTAAATCAACCTTTCCGTGAACTCTTACTCTATAACGCCTGCTCCATGCATTTTTAGGAAGTTCCAACTCTCTTGATAGTTCTCCGTTGTTGGTTAACAAAAGCAAACCTTCAGAATTTAAGTCCAAACGACCTACACTTACAACTCGAGGCATATAAGCAGGTAAATTAGCAAAAACCGTTTCTCTGTTTTGTTCATCTTTATGTGTTGTAACCAAACCAACCGGTTTATAATAGAGCCATAATCTAGTTTTATCGATTTGTGGCAACTTTTCTCCGTCAAACAAAATTTTTTCCGTTCCTTCAACATTAAAAGCCGGAGTTTCCACAATTTCACCGTTTACGGTAACTCTTTGTTGTTTAATAAATTCTTCGGCCTCTCTTCTGGAGCACACACCCGAACGAGCCATAAATTTTGCTAATCTTTCAGCCATTTTTTTCTTCCTTTTTTATCTTTATTGCTGTAATATATCTTATGTTTTAAGAAATTTCAAAGGATATTTATGACAGATACCGAATATATGCAAAAAGCGCTTAAAGAAGCTCAAAAAGCTTATTTAAAAGACGAGGTTCCAATAGGTGCTTGTTTGGTTAATCCTATTAATAATAAAATTATTGCCAAAGCACATAACCAAACCGAATATGGTCAAGATGTTACATCTCACGCAGAAATTTTAGTTTTACGAAAAGCTTGTAAAAAACTTAAAGCTAAACGTTTGTGGGGTTTGGATTTATACGTTACACTTGAACCTTGCACTATGTGTGCGGCTGCAATTTCCTTTGCCAGAATAAGACGTGTTATATACGGAGCTACAGATCCTAAAGGTGGGGCAATTGATAGTGGTGTAAAGTTTTTTCAAAGCCAAACATGCCATCACAAACCTGAAGTTATTTCCGGCGTTTTAGAAGATAAATGCTCAACACTTCTTAAAAGCTTTTTTAAAAATAAACGATAAATCAGATTTATTTTAAGCTTTCAGCAACATCAAAAGATAAGGCTTGTATGTTTTTGCATTGAGCCAAAACATATGATTCGTATGTTTTTCCCACTTGGGTTATATATTCTTTTCTTTTGGTATAAACCTCTTTTCTTTCAGTATTTAAAATCTGCCAATTTACTTTTAACAAAGCACTTTGATTTAACCTCCCGATAAACTCTTCAACCTCTATTATCACGACATATTCAAAATCAATTCCGTACGCTAATGCATATATGTTCGAATTAGGCAACATATTGCGCAAATTATCAATAAACGCATTTTTTAACATTATGGATAAATCCGAAGCCCATCGATTAAATTCTGAAATTTTAATTTCCGAGCTCTCATCTTTTTGTAAAACAATTTGTGGCCTATCTACATATTGCGGTAAAGAAATATCATAAATCGTTATTTTTAACTTTTTCTTTGATAACATTTCTTGTGTATTATCACTTATCACATAAAAATTGCTTTCCGGAGTAGAAACACAACCGTAAACAATAAAGCAAAACAACAAAATCAAGAAAGCTTTCATTTTTTATTGTCCTTTTCCTTTTAAAAATGAATCAGGATGTCTTTCGATATAATCAGTCAAGTTCTTAACAGATTTAGCAGCACTGCTGATATCTTGTAGGGCATTATTTATTCGGTTGAAGCTCTGCTTTGTTGCAAAAGAATTTTCATCGGCATACGATTTAAGATTTTCGCTTATAGCGTTAAAGTTTGATAAAATTTGAGGCAATTCTTTTTCAACCACATACAATATGTTATCTAACCGATTAACAATTTGTTTAATAGGTAAATCTTGAATATCTTTTGAAATACCCGCAACAGTTGATAACACTGTCGGAATTTCAAGTATACCATCGTTTAGGTTATTTTTTAATTCTATCGATGTTTCCGGCAACATTTGTAATTCTATTATCAATTGTCCGCTAAGTAAATTTTGTAATATCAATTTAGCTCTTAAACCTTTTGCTATAAGCAAATTCCATACATCTCTTCCACCGATATCTTTATAAAAACCTTCTGAACTGAAATCACCATCTTTAGAAAGTCTCACATAAACAGGTATGTTAAATTCCATATTTTTAGGATTTGTAATAATCCTAATATCAACAACTTTACCCACCTGCACACCCTTAAAAACAACAGCAGATCCTACACTCAAACCTTTTATTGATTCATCAAAATACATAACCGCTAAATTTGTTTTTTCCATACCGGTTTTATTACTAACACTCTTAAAAACAATAGCTAAAAAAGATAACAAACCCAAAATCATAAACATAGCTATTCGTTTTTTGTTAGGGATTTTTTTCATTTCTTCTACCCCTTGTTAAAAAATTGAACACCGTTTCATTTGGCGGATTTCTTAATAAATCTGTTGGCCTTCCTTTTGCTATAATTGATTTTGCTTGTGCATCAATAAAAACAGAATTTGAACCGATAGAAAAAATTGAAGACAATTCATGTGTAACAAGCACTAATGTGGTTTTAAGATTCTGGTTTATATTTAATATCAGCTCATCAATTTTTGCTGAGGTTAACGGATCAAGACCTGCTGTCGGCTCATCAAAATAAACTATTTCAGGATCTAAAGAAAGCGCTCTAGCCAGCCCTGCTCTTTTTTTCATTCCACCGCTAATTTCAGACGGATAATAATCGTTGTATCCGGCTAATCCGACAAGAGCCAATTTCAAACTTACTAAATCTTTTATGTTTTTTTCAGAATATAATGTATATCTTTGCAAAGGCAGAGCTATATTTTCTTCCAAAGTCATTGAAGAAAAAAGTCCTCCGCTTTGATATAAAACACCTATTTTTTTCATAATCTCGATTTTATCTTTTTCTTGGGCTTGTATATAATTTATACCATCAATAAAAATTTGCCCTTTATGTGGTTTCATCAAACCTATCAACACTTTTAACAGTGTACTTTTTCCACATCCTGATGCACCCATTATTATAAAAACATCTCTTTCTTTGATTACGAAATCGGCATTTTTTATTAAAATGTTGTTATCATATCCTATACTTAAATTTTTCACCCTTACCTTATCTTTGATCATAATCTGATACTTTCAAAAACAAATGTAATTAAAGATGTAACAACAATAAGCCAAACAATTGCCGAAACAACAGCTTGTGTAGTAGCTTCTCCAACTCCTCTGGAATTTTTTAAAGAATTAACACCATAATAGCAACCACATAAGGCTATTATAAAACCATAAACAAATCCATGAAAAACCCCTATCCAAAAATTTTTCATAGTCCACGCTACATAAAACCTATTTAAATATTCACCGGCTGAAATATCCAATGCAACAACACCTACAAACAAACCGCCTAAAATTCCAAAAAAATCTGCCCACATAGTTAAAAAAGGTATTGTAGTTATGATTGCAACTATACGAGGTGCAATCAAAAATTCAGCTCTTGATATTCCCATAGTTTTTAACGCATCTATTTCTTCATTAAGTTGCATTGTGGCGATCGAAGCTGCAAACGAAGCACAGATTTTGCCTGACATAATAATACCGACCATAATTGCACCTATAATACGCAACATTCCGATTGTAACTAAATCGGCAACAAAAATTTGAGCTCCAAATGTTTTTAATTGTATTGCGCTGACAAAGGCTAAAATCAAACCGACCATAAAACTTATTAAAGCAACAATATTCATTGAATTCGGTCCGCAATCTTCAACAAGCAACATAAAATCTGTTTTTCTTGCAGCGCTTTTTCCTAACATAAATAACCATAAGGCAGAAAAACTTTCGCTTATAAAAAGCAAAACCTTATATATTTTTTGCCACATACGTAATCCGAAACCACCTATTTCTTCTAAAAAACCGGGTGTTTTTACCACAGGTTTATAATCAATATGCTCAAGCACAGATAATGCTGATTTTAACATATTCATTAGACCTTCCGGCATTTTTTCATATATGATTTTTATTTTATAGCGAGCCGCATCTTTTTCTATTTTAAATAAGATTAACAATAAAGAAGAGTCCCATTTACGAATTTCTTCTCCATTTATTTTTATAAATTTAACCTTAGAGAGTTCGATATTATTTTCGGCCTCAAACCTTATAAAATCTCCTTTAAATAAAATTTGCATTTCTGCCTTTGTTTTATCAAACCTTATATCGAACAAACCCAACCTCTTTTTATTAAATTTATAATAAAAATAATTATAAGCTTTAAAAAAACAAGCGTAGTATATTGCATTATCTTTATATCAAATTGACAAACAAAAAGCTCCACATTTACCGCGGAGCTTTTTGTTGCTTATATAAGACTTTGTTTTAAGCAACAGATTGCAAATCGAGAACAATTTCTCCAATAGATAACTCTGCTGTTTCCTTAAATTCAATTGCAGACACTGATAAGTTACCAACATTAATTATATCTTCTAAACCTTGTTCCAATACTTTCTGTTGACTTAAAGAAGCTCCAATTTCTATCTTAGAAACAGCGGTTCTTTGTGAAGTGTTTGCACTTGTTTTTGCTTTTCTTATTTCTGCAGCAATTACTGATGTTAAATCATATAAAGTACCGGTGTCTTCATTAACATTTTGCATATCTATTCTTGATGGCCACAATGTTCCATGTAAAGAGGTATTACATTCTCCCCACGGTCTGCACTGATATATTTCTTCAGTAATAAACGGACAGAATGGAGCAAACAATTTCAAGAATATATCAATTGTTTTCATCAAGCTTGCAACAGCTGATGTATCTGTTTCTGAATATGCTCTTTTCTTAACAATTTCCAAGTAGTAATCGCAAAAATCCCAAAAACGTTTTTCTATCAATTCTAAAGCCGCAGCATAATCATATAAATTTAAGTTTTCGGTAGCTTGTTTAATTGTTGCATCAAGCTTGCTTAACCATGATATATCCATAGGATTGGTTATGTAGCTTTCATAGCTTTCAACACCTTTTAATTTGCTATTTTCCACCATACTGAAAACAAACTTACTTGCGTTAAATATTTTGTTTACAAGCTTTTTACCTTGAGCCATAATCTGCTCTTCAAAAGCTGTATCTATACCTAATCTGGCTCTTGCTGCCCAATATCTGACAGAGTCTGCGCCATAGTTATCTATTAAATGTTGAGGAGTAACCACATTCCCTTTTGATTTTGACATTTTTTTACGATCAGGGTCTAAAATAAAACCACTGATTAAAATTTCTTTCCATGGAATGGTTTTACTATGCATAACAGCTTTAGCAATAGTATAAAATGCCCATGTTCTGATAATATCATGCGCTTGAGGTCTAATATCAAACGGAATTTTTAATGCATCATTTTTTACAACATCAAGAGCAATTTGCGGAGTTAAAGCAGATGTTGCCCAAGTGTCCATAACGTCTTTATCTCCAACAAATCCGTTTGGTTTACCTCTGCTTGATTCATCATATCCGTTTGGAACATCAACCATAGGGTCAACCGGCAATTGAGATAATTCTGCAACGATAGGAGAATTATAATCGACATTGCCTTTTTCATCAATTTTATACCAAACAGGGAATGGTACACCGAAGAAGCGTTGACGAGATATGCACCAATCCTGATTTAATCCTTTTACCCATTCTTCATATCTGTGTTGCATATAATGAGGTTTCCACTTAATTTGGCGACCAGCTTCTAGCATTTCTTCTTTTTTATCTAACAATTTAACAAACCATTGTCTTGATGTAACAAACTCAATAGGCAAGTTTCCTTTTTCGTAAAATTTCACCATATGAGTAATTGGA
Source organism: Alphaproteobacteria bacterium (assembly GCA_045611785.1). Classification (GTDB taxonomy): domain Bacteria; phylum Pseudomonadota; class Alphaproteobacteria; order RF32; family CAG-239; genus JAFTYO01. Next base: position 41,296 of record JAZKXV010000028.1, on the reverse strand, counting down.
CGAGGATCACAATTTAAGTAATTATTTTCTTTTAAGAGTTCAACTATTCTTTCACGAGCTTTTTTGGTAGTTAAACCAACTAATTGTCCGTAATATTGATTTGCAGCTTCAGGATTATTAGATACAAACGCACCTTTGCCAAATTCAACATCTAACAAACATCCGTTTTGACCGATAATTTGTTTCAATGGTAAACCAGATGTTTTCCACCATGCTACGTCGGCAGCATCACCAAATGTACATACCATCATAATACCTGTGCCTTTATCTTTTTCCGCATGCTCAGATGGTACTATTTCAACAGGTGTTTCAAACAATGGAACTATAGCTTTTTTACCAAAATAAGCTTTATAACGTTCATCATCTGGATGTGCTACAATAGCTATACAAGCAGGTAAAAACTCCGGTCTTGTTGTAGCAATAATTACATTATCATCAGTGCCTTCTATCTTAAATTTAATGTCATGGAAAAATCCTGCAACTTCTTTATCTTCAATTTCTGCTTGAGCTACTGCAGATTGAAATGTAACATCCCACATAGTAGGAGATTCTACAGAAGAAACATAACCCTTGTTATACAAATCTATAAAAGATTCTTGAGCTACACGTATAGAATCTGGACTGATTGTTGAATATTTTATATTCCAATCATATGAGTGACCGATATTTTTAAAAACATTTTCAAAAACTCCTTCATCCGCTTCTGTTAAAAGTTCGCAAGCATCAATAAAATTCTTACGAGAAATCTCTTTACGAGGAGATTTATCATTTTCGACATGTTCAGGTTTAAAGTTTTCATCATATGATACTAACGGATTGCAAGATATATTATAGTAGTTTTGTACTCTGCGTTCTGTAGGTAAACCGTTATCATCCCAACCAATCGGATATAAAACCGTTTTGCCACTCATGCGTTGATATCTGGCAATCACATCTGTTTGCGTATAACTAAAAATATGTCCTATATGTAACGAACCGGAAACTGTTGGAGGCGGTGTATCAACGATAAAAGTTTCCTCTCTTGTTCTTGTGTTATCATAACGATACACATTGCTTTCTTCCCAATATTTTTTACAGTTATTTTCAATTTCAGAAAAATTTATACGATTATCAAGGGTATTATTTTCTTTATACGACATTTATATTCTCCAAATTTATTTTATCCGTTAAATTATTGCTAATTGCCACTACTGTCAAGTTTTTATTTGTTTGCAATAAAAAAACAGCTTTGAATAATTTGTTACAGATATAAAAACAAAAAAAATCCTGTCTTTCGACAGGATTTTATAACCATTCTTACTTTCGAACGGCAGATTCCATCTGGCACAACAATCGGAACACCTCCCATTTAAGCGGGTATTCGGATTTAATGTATTCACTTCTGATGATTCTCAACTCATGCACAAGAGCACGCTTTGCCTCATCATCCAAAGTATTGTTATCAATAGTAGCCGCAGCAACTGACAATCTGTTTGATAACAAAACCAATTCTTCGGTTACAAGACACACTCTAAACCTACTGTTTATTGTTTGTAAAAAATTGTTTTCCATACTTTTAGCATTTAAAAGTTATTAAATTCAAGCAATGTAATGCACGTTATATTTATAAAAAATATTATTATCGGTAAAACTATGAAAATACACACAAGATATTCAAAATAATTTAAATTAAGCGGACCATATATTATAAATTATTCCGAATTCCAATAAAAAAATCTTTTTTAAATAACTCTTTTGAAACACTAAGATTTATTTTATACATTTGCTTTTATTCTAACTTTTGTATTTCAATCAGTTTATCAAAATGAAATCTATCTTGTTTTTACGTATTGATTAAATTTAGACATTGCATGTTCTTTATCATCTGCCATATCATTAGGACTAACAACACACAAACCTTTTAGCACACCCGAATTCAGATATACCGATACCATCTGATTATTTTCTTTTGCTTAAGCACCGCATTTTATAAAAAACCTCCCTGTTCGGGAGGCTTTTTTGTGGCTGCTTGACCTGGATTCGAACCAAGATTAACGGAGTCAGAGTCCGCTGTCCTACCATTAGACGATCAAGCAACAATCTTTATTTACGAAATCTTTACGCTTTTTTATTGCATAAGTCAAACATTTTTTAATATCTTTTTTTGTAAAAATATATTACTATATTTTTGTTAATTAAAAGGAGTTTTAAATGTTTAAGAATGCCAATTTTTTCATCACTGAATTTTTCAGATCACTCATCGGTAAACAACCGGCTGAAAACATTACTCCTAAAATAGCAGTTGCCATACAAAAACAAGATTATTTTAATTCGCTTAACGAATATGAAAAAACTTTCACACCACCTTATTTGCAAGTAAGCTACCAATTACTTAATGAAAAAACAGAGGTGTTTGAAGCAGCTGTATATTATTTGTGCATAATTTCCAAAAATATGCCCAAATACAAAGATGATATATATAATATCTTAACAACATATTGTAATAACAACAAAAAAAGAACCGATAGAGTTAGTTTCATACAATCTGAAATGAAAAAATATAAATTATTTTAATGCAACTTTTGGTTGTATTAATAAAAAAACACTTATTTATACTTGACTTTTCTTTTTCTACTCTTATTATAGCAAATGTGACTATACGTAGACAGCCTATCAGTCTACATAATTTTATTTAAACTAACTAATAAGAAAGGATTGATAATGTCTACAGGAACTGTAAAATGGTTCAACAGCAAAAAAGGTTATGGTTTTATTCAACCTGAAACCGGAGGAAAAGATATTTTTGTTCATGTTACAAAATTGGAAGAAAAAGGCATCAGAAAGTTATTTGATGGTCAAAAAGTAAGTTATGAAACATATGATGATAGAGGGCGCATTGCTGCCGGAAATATTGAGATTTTATAACATTTTAGCCCTTGTCTGGAACAAGGGCTTTTTATTTTACTTTTCTTCAAAAACAATCTTTTTTTCAACACTATCATAAACAATGCTTGATTTTCCTTTTCTAAAATTTAAAGCATGCTTACCAAAAACATCATATCTCCAACCTTTTAGTGCCGGATTTGTTTTATCATTGTTTCCGCAGGCTATATCCCTTAAATTTTGGTCATCTGCAATTAGAAAATCTACAACATGATTTTGTTCGCTTACAATCTTTAATATCAACTTTAAAATTTCCAACAAAGCCATCGCACTTCTTGGAACATTAACGTGTCTTTCTTTTTCAATTTTTTTCAAATTTTTATCAGTTGGCTTTTCAAGAGCCATATTAACAATATCTACAATTTCTTTACCTAATTTCCCTTTTACTATGTCCGATTTAATGTATCTTACATCTGCCAATTCTTCCATACTTTGAGGTGCAGATGCAGCAATATTAACCAGCATCTCATCTTTAATTATAGTTTTTCTCGGAATATTATATTTTATAGCACGCTCCTCACGCCACGCAGCTAATTCTTTTAAAATTGTTAAAAATTGCAAACTATGAGCAGAGTGTTTAATACGCAACCACATATTTTCAGGCTGCGGACGATACAAATCTTCATTTAACAAATATTGAGTTTCTTCTTCTATCCAATCTGTTCTATTATTTTCTCTTAAATATTTATCTAAATGTTCATAGCACGGAATTAAAAACGTTACATCTCTTAAAGCATATTCAAGCTGTTTTGTTTGTAACGGTCTCTTAGTCCAATCGGTCAATCTGCTGGATTTATCAAGCTCAACACCGGTAATTAAATGAACTAATGTATCATACCCGACAGTCAAACCAAAACCACATGCCATTGCCGCAATTTGAGTATCAAAAACCGGTACCGGAATTTTGCCTGATAAGTTATAAAAAATTTCAATATCTTGTCTGCCTGAATGAAAAACTTTTAAAACTTTTTTATTGGTTAAAACCTCAAAAAACGCACTTAAATCAATATCCTTTACCATAGGATCTATAATTGCGGCATCATCAGTCCAACCCACTTGAATTAAACACACTTGAGGAAAATAAGTTTTTTCTCTTACAAACTCTGTGTCCACCGTAATAAATTTTTGCTTATTAAGCACTTTACATAAAACTATTAAATCTTCAGTTTTTTCAACGATTCTCATGATAAATTCCACCTACAATTATTTGAACTTTTAATCTAGCTTACATTGCTTAATTTTTTTTTAATTTTAATATTGCTTTTAGTTAAAGAATGCTCTATCAATTTATATGGTTAAAAATTTAATATTTCAGAGGTAAAAATGAACGAATATCGGACACATACCTGCGGCGAACTCCGCAGCTCAGATATCGGTAAAGTTGTTAAACTTGCCGGTTGGATTCATCGTAAACGTAATTTGGGTAATTTATGCTTTGTAGATTTACGAGATCATTACGGCATAACACAATGCGTTATCGATTCTTCGTCCGATTTATTTGATAAAGTTGAAAACACTCGCATTGAAAGTGTTGTTGAGTTTGAAGGCGATGTTATTGCTCGTGAAAGCATTAACAAAAACATGCCTACAGGTGATATTGAAATAAAAGTAAAATCAATGAAAATTCATTCAGAAGCAGACGTGTTACCAATTCAGGTTTCAGGTCTTGGCGATGAACCTGAAGAATTGCGCTTAAAATATCGATTCTTAGACTTAAGACGTGAACGTATTCACAACAACATTATGTTACGTTCAAAAGTTATTGCTCGTATGCGTGAATTAATGAGTGAACAAGGTTTTACAGAATATCAAACACCTATTTTAACAGCATCTTCACCAGAAGGCGCTCGCGACTTTTTAGTACCATCACGTATTAATCCGGGAAAATTTTATGCACTTCCTCAAGCTCCGCAACAATTTAAACAACTTTTAATGGTGTCGGGTTTTGATAGATATTTTCAAATTGCTCCATGTTTCAGAGACGAAGACCCAAGAGCTGACCGCAGCCCGGGAGAATTTTATCAGCTCGATATGGAAATGAGCTTTGCTACACAAGATGATGTATTTAAAGTGATTGAACACACAATGGGAAGCATTTTCAATGAATTTGCTAATGGTAAAAAAGTTGACCAAGCACCATTTATACACATTCCTTTTAGAGAAGCTATGTTGAAATATGGTTCTGATAAACCAGACTTAAGAAACCCATTAATCATTCAAGATGCAACAGATTTCTTTAACAACTCCGGATTTGGCGTATATGACGCAAAAGCTCAAAATGGAGAACAATTAAGAGCTATCGTTGCTCCTAATGCCGGTAATAAGCCTCGTTCATTTTTTGATAAATTTGATGGATTCGCAAAAGAAGAAAACATGGGCGGCATGGCATATATTGCATTTTCTGATGCCGGTACAAAAGGTATTGCAAAATACTTCAGCCAAGAAAAAATTAATGAACTTAAATCTGTTTTTGGGGCTAATGAAGGCGATGCTGTATTGTTTATGGGCGGCAATAAAAAAGTTATTAATAAATTTGCCGGAAAGGTTCGTAACAAACTTGGTGAAGAACTCGGTCTGTTTGATTATAATTCTTTCAAACTTTGCTGGATTGTTGATTTTCCAATGTACGAAGAAAACGAAGAGACAGGCGCTGTAGAATTTTCACACAACCCATTCTCTATGCCTCAAGGTGGAATGGATTCTCTCTTAAATAAAAATCCTTTAGATATTTTAGCATATCAGTACGATATGGTCTGTAATGGTGTAGAACTTGCTTCCGGTGCAGTAAGAAATCACAAACCGGAAATTATGTATAAAGCTTTTGAAATTGCTGGATACGACAATTCTGTAGTTGATAACAAATTTGGCGGTATGATAAATGCATTTAAATATGGTGCTCCACCGCACGCAGGAGCAGCTCCTGGTATTGATAGAACAATTATGCTTTTATTAGACGAACCGATTATCAGAGATGTTATCATCTTCCCATTAAACGGTAAAGCACAAGATTTGATGATGCAAGCACCTAATACAGTTACAAAAAAACAACTTGAAGAATTGCATATTAAACTTGATATAAAAGAAAAATAAGCTTTCACATCTTAAATAAAAACTCGCCAAATTGGCGAGTTTTTATTTGCATTTTTTAGCAAAAAGCCTATACTGTTTAGTAATTACCAATTACTTATAAATCATTGTATGAAAAAACTCATAGTATTAATTTTGGTGTTTATTTTAACGCCTTTATTTTCTATGGCTCAATATCCTGATTGGAAAAATTCTTATTCCGATATTGAAAAGCCATCATGGAATGAAGTAAAAGGTTCTTGCGCACTACATAGTAGTTACAATTTTTTAGAAAAATCTTTTATCGCAGGTACTAGACTATGTTGTGATATTGGCTATGTAAGAGGTGAAATTGAAATAGGCTGGAGCTATATTCAAACCCTTACAAAACCAATAAAAGATCATTTTTACTATGTTTCAATGTGCATCGGACCTGCAATAGGTAATAAAAATAAGTTTTATGCACTTATCGGTGGATCTACTTGGCCAGATTATGATGAAAATAGTTTCTATACATCTTCTTGGCGCCTAAAAGCAAACTGTGGATACGATATTTATCTGAGTAAAAAAACTTATTTTAACTTATCTCTTGCATACATAATGCCATATCGAAACTCTAATTTAATTTCTGCAAAACACCTGTCTTTAGGTTGTGGAATTGGTATTAAATTTTAAGAAGCTGCAAACTCCATTTGCAGCTTCTTATTTATACATTGACTTAAAACAAAAAATGCATATAAATAAATACACTTAATAATTATTCTATGAAACGACTTATTATACTTACACTCTGTTTATTATCGGTTACAAAAATTTATGCTTCAGACTTTAATAATAAACTCAAATATGATGCTACCATAAATTTTGGAATGAACTGTGTTAGCCCTGCTGTTGTTTTCACAGCTAGAATTGGTTTTGAATACGGATATTTAAGAGCGGGAATTGATATAGGAAAAACAAAAATCAACCACCCCTTATGTACAGAAGGATTCACAACAGCCTGCCCTACAATCGGTTTGCATTATGGCAATAAAGTAAAAGTATTTTTGATGATTGGTGTACAAAATTACGGGTTTATTAATAATAAAAAAAATCCGAATTATTTTAGATCTGACCACATATACGGTCTTGCCAGAATAGGAATACAACACTTTGTCGCAAGGGATTTGTTTTTAAATTATGAAGTAAACCATTTGTTTCATGATAACAAAAAAGGTGCTCAACATTTTTCCAACACCAACGTATGTATAGGTGTCGGATATGCTTTTTAAGAAGAAATAGCCTCATTATTTGACGCTATTTCTTTTTATTTTAAATACATATAATATGGGTTGATAAATTTTTATCTTTATGCTATTATTTCCATATCTTTTTTATTTTTATTAAACTTATTGATTATGAAAAAATGTATTATTTTATTCCTATTGGCAACGATAGTGTCTGTAGGTTTTGTAGAGGCTAAGCCCTACGCTGACAAAACAAAAGATGAACTCAAATTTGACGTTTCTCTTTACGGTGGCTACAACTTTACCGGTAACACACCTGTCTTCGGAACAACAATCGGCTTTGAGGCTTTTTTCTTACGAGCCGATTTAGACATTGGTACCACAACTATTAACCATCAGCTTTGCAACAAGTATTTTACAACCTTCGGTCCTTCTTTAGGTTTCGTTGTGGGTAAAAAACATAAGGCTTATCTGATGGGTGGTTTTCAAAACTACGGATATATTGAAACTCCTGACGTAACGCAGTGTCCTGCTGACCGTTTTTATAGCGACGGATTTCATTTAAAAGCAAAAGTCGGTTACCAGTGTACTGTATGGAAACAGCTCTTTTTAGGCGTTGAAGCTTGCCATTTGTTCAGTTCTCAACCTAAGGGCTATACACGATTCTCCAATTCTAACATCAGACTTGGTGTGGGTTGGAAATTTTAAATTTTAAGCACCGTGAAAACGGTGCTTATTTTCTTACATCATATACTTCAAAACTTGTTTTTAAAAAATCTAACAATTTAATATCGTTTATTATCGATTCGCACATATCGTCTGTGGTTGTTTTATCGCTTTCAATCGGACGATACTTTTGTAAATAATATTCTTTTACACCTAAATCTTTTAATGATGTTGCAATCTCATATATATCATCAACGCTTAAAATTCTTGGGTCACAAGTTGTTCTGCATTCAAAATCAACACCGCTTTTTATTAATATATTCAAACTTTCTTTGATATTTTCAACATTATCAAAACATCCGGTCGCTACTTTATACTTACCGGCATCAATCGGTGCTTTAATATCTAAGCCAACCCAATCAACTTTATTTATCACTTTTTTTAACATTTGAGGTCTAAAACCTCCGGTATGCAAGCCAACTTCATAACCTAAAACCTTAACCTCATCGATAGCTTCTTCCAAACCATCTTGAAGCAAAGGTTCTCCACCTGAAAAAACCACAGCATCTAACATTGGCTTACGCTTTTTTAATAAACATTTTAAGGTTTCAAACGCCCATTCTGTTTCTGTCTGCTTACCAATTTTTTGTAAACTTAAATTATAGCAAAAAGGACATTTCCAAGGACATCCCTGCATAAAAACAACTGCCGCTATCTTATTTGGAAAATCGACGATGCTGAAAGATTCAACATCGCCGATTATAATAGGATTGCCTGTATCCATTAAAACTACTCTGCAGCCATTGCTAAGTTTTGATTGATACCACAAACTGCTTTTTCTTCGCTAAAGCAAATTCTTGTATAATATTCTGACTTTTTACCTTTATTAAATTCAGAAACCGGACGATGATAGCCCATAACACGTGTCCAGATTTCGCAAGGTTGTCTTTCAGAATCTGCTAATTTGATTTCGTTAATATCAATTACATTGGTCATTTATATTCTCCTAAATAAATCTTTATTGTTTAAATTAAGCTACATTTTCTTGTTTGGCTTTTAATGCCTTAATTTTTTCTGCTTTTTTCTCTTCATCACAAAGTGGGCAGAATTTATGTTCACCCGATAAGTATCCATGTTTTGGGCATACTGAAAAGGTAGGAGTAATAGTAATATACGGTAAGCGATAATTTGTTAAAACACGTTTAACTAAATCACGACAAACCTTTGCTGATGAAATGCGTTGTCCCATATACAAGTGCAACACTGTTCCACCTGTGTATTTTGTTTGTAATTCAGACTGCAAATCAAGAGCTTCAAACGGATCATCAGTAAATCCGACCGGAAGTTGAGAAGAGTTTGTATAATATGGGTCTTCTTTTGTACCGGCTTGAATAATATCTTTGTATCTTTTCTTATCTTCACGTGCAAATCTGTATGTTGCACTTTCTGCAGGAGTTGCTTCAAGATTATACATATGGCCTGTTTCTTCTTGAATTTTTACCATTTTTTCTCTGATATAATCTAAGAATTTAACAGCAAATGCTTGTCCCCACTCGTCAGAAATATTGTGTTCATCATTGGTATAGTTTCTGATCATTTCATTTATACCGTTAACACCAATTGTTGAAAAGTGATTACGAAGTGTACCTAAATAACGTTTTGTAAATGGGAACAAACCATTTTGAATAAGTCTTTCAATAACTTTACGTTTAATTTCTAAAGATGTACGAGCAATATTCATCAATTCATCAACACGACCGAAAAGACCTGCTTCATCACCTTTATATACATAACCTAAACGAGCACAGTTAAATGTTACAACCCCCACAGAACCTGTTTGTTCCGCAGAACCGAACAAACCATTTCCTTTTGCTAACAATTCGCGCAAATCAAGTTGCAAACGGCAACACATTGAACGAATTTGTCCCGGTTTTAATACAGAGTTTAAGAAGTTTTGGAAATAAGGTAAACCATATTTAGCTGTCATTTCAAACAACAACAATGTGTTTTCATCTTCCCAAGGAAAATCCCATGTCATATTGTATGTAGGAATTGGGAAAGTAAATGGACGACCTTTTATATCACCTCTCATCATAACAGTGATATAAGCCTTATTAATCATAGCCATTTCTTCTTTTAAATCGCCATAAGTAAAGCTTTGTTCAACACCTGCAATAATTGGGTGTTTATCTCTTAAATCTTCAGGACATACCCAGTCAAATGTAAAATTTGTAAATGGTGTTTGTGAACCCCAACGAGAAGGAACATTCAAATTGTAAATAAGTTCTTGCATAGATTGTTCAACTTGCTCATAGCTAAGACCATCTTTACGAATATAAGGAGCTAAATATGTGTCAACAGAAGAAAAAGCTTGTGCTCCTGCCCACTCATTTTGCAAAGTTCCCATAAAGTTTACCATTTGACCAACGGCTGCTGATAAGTGTTTTGCAGGACCAGCTTCTGTTTTACCTGGAACACCATTAAAACCTTCATGAAGCAAGTTTTTCAAAGACCAGCCTGCACAATATGCTGCAAGCATATCCAAATCATGGATATGAATATCACCATTACGATGAGCTTCACCAACTTCAGCAGGATAAACATGGCTGAGCCAGTAGTTTGCGGTAACCTTACCTGAAACGTTTAATATTAAACCACCGTTAGAATATCCCTGATTCGCATTTGCATTAACACGCCAATCCAATCTTTCCAAATATTCATTGATTGAGCTTTCAACATCAACCATAACTTTCTTATCAGAACGAATACGATTGCGTTGATCTCTATATAAAATATATGCTTTTGCTGTTTGAAAATAATTGTCAGAAATGAGTACTTGTTCAACAATATCTTGTATTTGTTCAATTGTCGGTAACGATTCGCTAAATTTATGCTCCATAACTTTTAACACTTTCGCTGTTAAGAGCCATGCTTCTTGGTCTCCAAATTCATTTGTAGAGGAACCGGCTTTTAATATAGCATTATAAATTTTGCTTGAATCAAAAGGTGCTAAAGTGCCGTCACGTTTTGTAACATGGTCAATGCTAACGTTATCATTTTTAACATTGGGCATTTCATATTTATACTCTGACATTTATTGTTTCCTTATCCGTTTTATCTATTTTTAAACCAAAGTTATTATCATTAAACATTTTAAGGCTGTATACTACATATTGTATTAATTTAAAGTAAAGAAACAATATATAGTATACACAAAAAATTTTAAGTAATGATATTGCGATTGATTATTGCGATTTTCATATTGCAAAAATATATCTCATCCCTCAAGCATTAAATGGTTAATAAAAACAAAAAAATTCTATCTCATTATAAATAGGCAGATTTTTTTTTATCATTCGTGGATAAGTTTGTTAACTATTTAAATATTAAGCATTTTCAATCAGTTATATCTAATCCATTGATATTAGAACACAAAAAAAGTTACACACACAACTTTAAGTGAGTCTCTATGGTATAAATTAAATTTTTAAGTGAAAAAAACACATAAATCGAGTCGTTTTTTCTGCCATTAAAATAAAATATTTTACTTGCTTTTAAATAAATAAGAGAGTATAAGAAATTTGCTTTAACTGGTGGTTTAGGCGAAAAAGGCATGCCTAACCACTTTTAATAACAATCCATTTATAAAGGAAGGATTTAAAATGCCAAAATTAAAAACTAAAAGTGCCGCTAAAAAACGCTTCAGCGTTACCGGAACCGGCAAATTAAAAAGAAACCATGCATTTAAGAGACACTGCCTCTTCTGCAAAACTTCAAAAATGAAAAGACAAGCTCGCGGCTCTCTATTGTTAAGTGAGTCAGATGTTCAAATTGTTAAAAAGTTTTTACCGTATTTGTAAGGAGGAATAAGATATGTCACGTGTTAAAAGAGGTATGACCGCACATGCTCGCCATAAAAAAATTCTTGATATGGCTAAAGGTTATAGAGGTCGTAATAAAAATGTATTTAGAGTTGCTGTTGAAAAAGTTGAAAAAGGTTTGCAATATGCATACCGCGATCGTAGAGCAAAGAAAAGAAGTTTCAGAGCTTTATGGATTCAACGTATCAATGCTGCTACTCGTCTTCATGATATGACTTATTCACGATTTATCAGTGGGCTTAACAAAGCCGGTATTGAACTTGATCGTAAAGTTCTCGCTGATATCGCTTTGAAAGAGCCCCAAGCTTTTGCTAAACTGGTAGATTCTGCCAAAGCGGCTCTTAACAAATAAGTAAGACAGTAATTAAAGTAAAAAGAGTCCTCTTGGCAGTCCAAGATGACTCTTTTTATATATAAAGGTAAAAAAAATGGAAGATATTGAAAGTTTAAAAACGCAAATATTAAACAATATAAACGTTGCCACTGATATAAAATCGCTTGAAGATATACGCATATCTTCAATGGGTAAAAAAGGTACCATTACTGAACAAATGAAACAACTTGGTGCTTTACCGTTAGAACAAAAAATTGAAATGGGTAAAAAGCTCAACCAAATCAAAACAGAAATTGAAAACGCATTATCTGAGCAAAAAGAAATTTTAGAAAAAAAAGCTTTAGATGAAAAATTAAAAAACGAAACCATTGATATAACCTTGCCGGTAAGACCTGAAACTCAAGGTAGAATACACCCTGTTTCAAAAATTTATGAAGAGGTTGTTGCAATATTCGGTCAAATGGGATTTGAGGTTGCTGAAGGCCCGGATATTGAGGATCAGTTTCACAACTTTAATGCGTTAAATATGCCGCAAAACCATCCTGCTCGTCAAATGCAAGATACTTTCTATATTCCAAACACAAACGATGGAAATTTTGATATGGATAACTCTTATGTTATTCGTACACATACATCAGGTATTCAAATCAGAACAATGGAAAACAAAAAACCACCGATTCGCATTATTGCACCGGGAAGAACATACCGTTCCGATTATGATGCTACCCATACACCGATGTTTCATCAGGTTGAAGGATTGGTTATTGATAAAACAACAACAATGGCTCATTTAAAAGGTTGTTTATATGATTTTGTAAAAACATTCTTTGAACTCGATGAGGTGCCTGTTCGTTATCGTCCATCTTATTTTCCTTTTACCGAACCATCTGCTGAGATGGATATAGGTTGTTTAAAAACTAAAACAGATCTTAAAATTGGTGCCGGAAACGATTGGCTCGAAATTTTAGGATGCGGAATGGTTCATCCAAATGTTTTAAGAGCAGGAGGTATTGATCCTGATGAATATCAAGGTTTTGCGTTTGGTGTAGGTATAGACAGACTTGCTATGCTCAAATATGGCATTCCGGATTTAAGAACATTCTTTGAATCTGACATTCGTTGGCTTAAAAATTATGGATTCTCACCGCTTGATTTCTCTTCATTAACAGGCGGACTAAGTAACAATGGAGGACAAACTCGATGAAATTTACATTATCATGGTTAAAAGAGCACTTGGAAACAACTGCTGATTTAGATACAATTGTAAAAACCTTAACACAAATCGGTTTAGAGGTTGAAGAAGTTATAAATTCTGCCGAAAATTTAAAAGGTTTTATCACAGCTCGTGCAGAAAATGTTACTATGCACCCCGATTCTGATCACTTACATTTGTTAAGTGTTAATACTGGAAAAGAAAAGTTTCAGGTTGTTTGCGGAGCTCCAAATGTTAAAGAAGGTTTAGTTGGTATTTTTGCACCTGCAGGCACGCTAATTCCATGTTACAACGAAGTATTAAAAGTTGGAAAAATACGTGGAATAGAAAGCTTTGGTATGATGTGTTCCGAAAAAGAACTCGGTATAGGAGAAGATCATAGCGGAATTATTGAACTTGATCCTAACACTCAAATTGGTGTTGCCGCTGCAGATATTTTAAATTTTGACCCTGTAATTGAAGTTGCAATCACACCCAATAGAGCAGAATGCTTAGGTGTTAGAGGTATCGCTCGCGACTTAGCTGCAGCAGGTCTTGGTAGTTTAAAACCATTAAACATACAAAAAACATCTTCTACTTTTAAGAGCCCTATATCTATTAAGGTTGAAAACGTTGATGCTTGCCCTGTTTATATCGGTCGATATATTAAAAATGTTAACAATAAGGCTCAAACACCTAAATGGTTAAAAGACAGATTAACAGCTATAGGTTTACGCTCAATTTCTCCTCTGGTGGATATTACAAACTATATTAACTATGACTTAGCACGTCCTTTGCACGTTTTTGACGCCGATAAACTTTGCGGCAACATTACCGTTCGTATGGCAAAAGAAAACGAAAAATTTATATCATTAGAAGAAAAAGAATATGATTTAGATACTTTGTCTTTAGGTATTTGTGATGACGAAGGTATCCAATGCTTAGGCGGTATTATGGGCGGACTAAACAAAGGATGTTCAGAAGATACAACCAACGTTTTATTGGAAAGCGCATTGTTTACACCTTCTGTTATAGCTAGAACAGGACGTAAATATGGTATTGAATCAGATTCGAGATATCGTTATGAGCGTTGGGTTGACCCTAAATCAAACATTTTAGGATCAGATTATGCAACTGCGCTTATTTTACAAATTTGCGGTGGCGAAGCTTCCGAACAAATAATTTGCGGTTCTGAAGATATACCAACAAAAACAGCATACATCAGACCTTCTCGTATAAAAGATTTTATAGGTATAGATATTCAACAAGAAAAAATTATACAAATCTTAAACAATTTAGGTTTTGAAACAACAATCGAAGCTGAAAAAATCAAAGTTGTTTCTCCATCATGGCGTGGAGATATTGAAGGCGAACACGATTTGGTTGAAGAAGTTGTCCGTATGGTTGGCTTAGATCAAATTCCGGCAATTAGTTTACCTAGCGCAAACTTACCTAAACAAACTTTAAGCCCATTACAAACAAACATCGTAACAATCAAACACGAACTTGCATCAAGAGGTATGTTTGAAACAGTTACATGGAGTTTCACATCATCTAAAATTGCAAAAGATTTTATGAAACAAAATCAGCAAGATGCTGTTTTAATTCAAAACCCTATTGCTTCAGATTTAGATCAAATGCGCCCATCAATATTGCCTAATTTATTATTAGGGGCAAAAAACAATATAACAAAAGGTTATTCTGATGTTTCTATTTTTGAAGTAGGTCCGGAATTTTATGGTAGAAACCCGAAAGAACAATTAACAGTTGCTACCGGCATAAGAGTTGGCCAAACCTCAAAAAAAGATTGGTCAGCAACATCTCGTAACTTTGATGTTTTCGATGTAAAAGCAGATGCTATAGCTGTTATTGCTGCAGCAAAAGGTCCGTATGAAAACTTACAAATATGTCGTGATGCTCCAAACTATTATCACCCAGGCAGAAGCGGATCTATACGTTTGGGTAAAAATGTATTAGCCTATTTTGGAGAGCTTCATCCAAGCGTTACAAAAAAACTTGGTATCAAAGGCAGAGTTATGGCTTTTGAAGTTTATATTGATAACGTTCCGTTGCCAAGAAACAACCAAGATAAAGCTAAAAAGAAACTTCAATTATCTAATTTCCAACCGCTTGATAAAGATTTAGCTTTTGTGGTTGATAAAAATATAGATGCTTCAAGTATTTTAGCAGCAGCGAAAAATGCTGACAGAAACTACATAACAGATGTTAGAATTTTTGATATTTATGAAGGTGAAAACTTACCTGAAAATAAAAAATCAGTTGCTCTAAGTGTTACATTCCAACCTGTAGAACAAACTTTCACTGATAAAGATATTGAAAATTTAATGAATAAAGTAATCATTGAAGTCGGTAAAAAAACCGGCGGAGAATTAAGAAATTAAGGAAGAAAAACATGGCACTAAAAACTAACAGAAAAACCGATTATCCTAAATGGTATCAATGCGTTGTATCTGAAGCAGATATGGCAGAAAATTCTGTTTCTCCTGGTTGCATGGTAATCAAACCATGGGGCTATGGAATTTGGGAAAGAATTCGTGATATTATGGATGTAAAATTTAAGGATACAGACCACGAAAATGCTTATTTTCCTATGTTTATTCCTATTTCTTTTTTCAGAAAAGAAGCTGAACACGTTGAAGGTTTTGCTAAAGAAATGGCTGTAGTAACTCATTCTCGCTTAAGCATGCAAGATGGCCAATTAATGCCTGATTCAGAATTAGATGAACCTTTAATTGTTCGTCCGACAAGTGAAACAATTATTGCCGATTCTTTTTCTAAATGGGTAAAATCTTACCGCGATTTACCGGTTTTAATCAACCAATGGGCAAACGTCGTTCGTTGGGAAATGCGCCCTCGCCTATTTTTAAGAACAAGAGAATTTTTATGGCAAGAAGGACATACAGCTCACTCATCTGCTGAAGAAGCTATTGAAGAAACCAAGCAAATGCTTGAAGTTTATCGTCAAACAGCTGAAGACTGTTTAGCAATGCCTGTAATTGTTGGTAAAAAACCAGAATATGATAAATTCCCTGGAGCTATTGACACATATTGTATTGAAGCAATGATGCAAGATGGTAAAGCTCTTCAAGCAGGTACCTCTCACTATTTAGGTCAAAACTTTGCAAAATCTGCAAACATTTCTTTCATAAATAAAGATAATAAACCTGAATTTGCATACACAACTTCTTGGGGTGTTTCAACTCGTTTAATCGGTGGTGTTATCATGACTCACGCTGATGACGAAGGTATGGTCGTTCCTCCGATGATTGCTCCTTATCAGATTATTTTTGTACCGGTTATTAAAAAAGCTCAAGACGAAGAAACTGTAATGTCTTATATAAACAACATTGCAAAAGAAATTAAAACTAAAACTCCGTTTGGCGAAAAAATCAGAGTAAAAATAGATAAACGTAATAAACAAAGCGTTGATAAATTCTGGGAATGGACAAGAAAAGGTGCGCCTGTTATTGTTGAAGTTGGTTTAAGGGATGTTGAAAACCAAGGATTAATGGTTAGAGAACGCTTAAAACTAAACACTACTGAAGGTAAAGAACTTGTTAAAGCTGATGAATTTATTAATTCCATCACAAATCGAATAGAAAATATTCAAAAACAATTATTCAACAATGCTAAAAAGCGTATGGAAGATAACATTAAAACAGACATCAATAATGTAGATGAATTTAAGGCTTATTTTTCAAATGCAAACGAATGGATTGAAGACGGAAAAGAAGGCAAAGTTGCTTTTGTTAAAGGAAAATGGTGCGGAAAAGCAGAAACTGAAGAGTTGTTAAAAGAATTAAAAATAACTATCAGATGCATACCTTTAGAACAAAGTAACACAACAGGAAAATGTTTATTAACCGGAGAAGATGCTACAATGGATGTTATTTATGCCAGAACATATTAACCTCAAAAAAGAACCACCGATTGCATCGGTGGTTTTTTGTGCATTAAATAAAAAAAGAAAATCCCCAGCTAAGCTGAGGATTTTCCGAATACACTAAAAAAGCCGGACGGTTCCGGCTTTTTATTAATCTTCAAGCATAGGGTCAATATCACCTATCATTTCAGTAGTTAAATGACCTGCTTCTGCTCTGATTTTATTTTCAATTTCTTCTGCAACTGCAGGGTTATCTCTTAAAAACATTTTAGCGTTTTCACGACCTTGTCCGAGTTTATCACCTTTATAAGAGAACCATGCTCCAGACTTATCAACTATTCCGGCTTTAACACCTAAATCTATCAACTCACCCGTTTTAGAAATTCCTTCACCATACATAATATCAAAGTCAACTGTTTTAAACGGAGGAGCAACTTTGTTCTTTACAATTTTAACTCTTGTTTGTGAACCGATAACATCTTCTTTATCTTTAATGGCGCCAATTCTTCTTATATCCATACGAACAGAAGCATAGAATTTTAAAGCATTACCACCGGTTGTTGTTTCAGGGTTACCAAACATAACACCAATCTTCATACGAATTTGGTTAATAAAGATGATTAAAGTATTTGAACGAGAAACGGTTGATGTAAGTTTACGAAGAGCTTGGCTCATTAAGCGAGCTTGTAAGCCCATATGAGAATCTCCCATTTCTCCTTCTAATTCTGCCTTTGGTACAAGAGCAGCAACAGAGTCTACAACCAGAACATCTATTGCACCTGAACGAACCAACGTATCAGCAATTTCAAGAGCTTGCTCTCCGGCATCAGGTTGTGAAATGAGCAAGTTATCAATATCTACACCAATTTTTTTAGCATAAGAAGGATCTAAAGCATGTTCAGCATCAACAAACGCACAAACGCCACCTTTTTTCTGAGCTTGTGCAATAACACTTAATGCAAGAGTTGTTTTACCTGAACTTTCCGGACCATATATTTCAATGATTCGTCCCTTTGGCAAGCCACCGATACCAAGAGCAATATCTATACCAAGCGATCCGGTCGAAATTGCTTCAATATCAATATTGGTACTTTGACCAAGGCGCATAATTGAACCTTTACCAAAAGCTCTTTCTATTTGGCTTAGTGCCGCATCTAACGCTTTATCTTTTTCCATTTTAACTCACTTTCACATGTTTTGTTATTTGTCTTTTTTATTTATGTTCTATTTTTGTTCTAATTGCAAGAACTTTTTTTATTTTTTAGTAGGATTTCCTCCGGCAATAATTTTATTTAAATTTCTTCGATCTAATTCTTTATATTCCTGTATTGCAGCTGTTACAACTGCTCCAAAAATTACGGCAGCCCAATACAAATACATCCAAATTAACATCAATGGTACAACTGCAACAGCACCATAAAGTGTTTTATAGACATTGTTTTTAAGCATAAATAATGAAAATCCGTTTTTTAATGCCCAAAACAAGAACATTGCAACAAAGGCACCCATAAGAGCATTAAAAAATCCAACTTTTTTATTAGGTACCAAAATATAAACTCCTGCCAAAACAAGCCAAGTTAAAACAAAAGGCAAAACGCTGCCCAAAAACAACTGAATTTCAGGAATAGATTGCATCACAACATTAAAAGCAACATAACCTCTTAATGAAAAAGCAGCACCTAACAATAAAGGACCCAAAGTAATTACTGTCCAGTATAGTGTAATTTTTGTTGTAAAGCGACGAGGACGGCTCACTTTAAATATAAAATTAAAGCTATTTTCGATTGTAGATAAAAGCAATATTGCGGTTAAAACAATACCGATAACACCTATTGTCGTAAGTTTTGCAGTAGCATCAATAAAATCATTAAAATATGCACTAATATCGGTACCAACATCTAAAACCATATTATTAATTATAAAATCTTGCACTTGCTGCCTAAATTCAGAAAACACCGGAAAGGCTGAAAATATAGCCAAAGCAATAGCTAAAACAGGTACCAACGCTATAAGTGAGGTATAACTTAAAGATGAAGCCACTCTTAAAACTGTATCATGCTGAGCTCTTTTTATCAAAAAATAAATAAATTTCTTCGCTACTTCAGTGTATTCTAATAGTTTAGTTTTCCCATACATTCTATAAATCCGCAAAAAAATGTTTACAAAATCAGATAAATTAGATAAAAACCAATTTAAGGATACTTTATATCAATTTTTTATTAAACGCAAAGGAAATATAACATGAATACTATTACTCCTTTAATGGAAGGAAAAAAAGGTTTAATTATGGGTCTTGCTAATGACAGATCTATAGCTTGGGGTATAGCTAAAGCCTTAAACACTCATGGTGCTCAAATTGCTATTTCTTACCAAAATGAAGCTTTGGAGAAAAGAGTTATACCTTTGGTAGAACAGCTTGACCATTCTCCTATGCTCATTAAATGTGATGTTAGCGATTCTGCATCTGTTGAAGCTTGCTTCAAAGAATTGGGCGAAAAATGGGGTAAGATTGACTTTGTTGTTCACGCAATCGGTTTTTCAGATAAAGAACAATTAAAAGGCAGAACAATTGATACAACTTTAGATAACTTCTTAAACACAATGCACATTTCTTGCTATTCTTTCATTGAAGCATGTAGATGTGCGTCTGACATCATGAACGAAGGCGGATCTATTGTTACTTTATCATACTTAGGCGCTGAAAGAGTTTTACCAAACTATAACATTATGGGTGTAGCTAAAGCTGCATTAGAAGCATCTGTTCGTTATGCTGCTGTTGATTTAGGTAAACAAGGTGTTAGAGTTAATGCTATTTCAGCAGGTCCTATCAAAACATTAGCAGCTTCAGGAATTGGCGATTTCAGAAAAATTTTACGTTGGAACGAATTAAACGCTCCATTAATGCGTAACGTTACACAAGAAGAAGTTGGAGCAGCTACACTTGCTTTACTTTCTCCTTTGGGTATTGCTATCACTGGAGAGGTTTTACACGTTGACAACGGCTACAACAAAATTGCAATGTTGAGCATGGATAATGTTCACGAAACGGCAAAAGCTTTAGCTGATTTTTAAAATATATCTATCAAAAGCCTGAAATAATTTCAGGCTTTTAATTTTAAAGAGGAAAAAATGATAAAAATTTCTGCATATATAGTAACACTAAATGAAGAACTTCGTTTAGAAAAAACATTACAAGCAGTTTCACAAGTTGCTGATGAAATAATTGTTGTTGACAGCGGAAGCACAGATAAAACAGAAGAAATTGCTAAAAAATATAATGCTGAATTTGTTTTTCATAAATGGAAAAGCTACTGCGATCAAAAGTCTTTTGCTGAGCAAAAATGTTCTAATGATTGGGTTTTATTGGTTGATGCAGATGAGGTTCTTTCAGACAATCTGATAAAAGAGATAAAACAACTCAAAAAAGACACACCAAAACATAATGCTTATAACATTAAAATTTGTAACATGTTTCCTCAAGATGAAACTCCTCGACATTTTGCACAAAACTTTAATGTTGTCAGATTGTATAATCGTAAAGTTGCCCACATGCCACCAAACTTATTCAACAAAGACAGAATAAAAGTTTGCGACAACGAACCAATTGGTCAACTTCAACACGCTATACACCATTATTGCTTTTTGAACCTAGAACAAACAACTGCTAAATATAATCTTCACAGTTCTGAGCTTGTTAATACAGCTGTCGCTGAAAAACGCAAATTTTCACGCTTACGTTTATATACTGAATTTCCAAGGCAGTTTTTACGCTACTATTTTTTCAAGAAATATTGTTTATTAGGCACACAAGGTTTTATTCAAGCCATGTCTTTAGCAAACTTCCGCTTTTTGAAAATAGCCAAATGGTTTGAATATCAAGCATTAAACAAAAAGGACTAATAAATGACACTTTGGGGACTAAAAGAAGAAGCTTCTTTTGACGTGTGGTCAATAGAACATATCATTATGGGTATTTCTATTGCTTGCTTAACTGATTGGTTATCTAAAAAATTATGTAAAAACGAAAATGTATCTGAAAAACTACGACTTAAAATAAGTTTTATAATGGCGTTAATGTTTTCATATATGTGGGAAACTTTAGAACACTACTTAGAAGTTGGCCTATGGGGAGACACTGTTTCTTATTGGTTACAAGGTGTAGAACATTGGAGTAATCGTTTAATTTGTGATAACCTTATGGTTATGTTGGGTTGGTGGATTTATCAACAAAAAAACAAAATTGTATGGTTTGCCAGATGTTTTTCGGTTGTGTGGCTCTTTATTCATATTTTTATATTTCCGCACAGTATGTATCTACATGAACTATTTAAATGAAAAAAAAGCCCCAATAAGGGGCTTTTTTATGTTACCATTTTCCCCAATGAACTTTAGAAGGAACATATCTGTCTTCAGGTTGCTTTGGCTCTTCTAACGGATAACCGATTGGAACTATTGCCACAGGTTTTATATTTTCAGGCAAGTTAAACAAGCTTTTAGCACCAGCCACAATAGATGGTATTGGAGAGGCAGCACAATAGCAAGCACCTAAACCTTTAGAGTGACATGCAAGCAATAAGTTATGGGTTGCTAATGCACAGTCAATATCAGAAAAACTCCAATAAGGATCATTGCCTTTATTATAAAAAGCCACATCTGTATTAGCACAAACAATTACCACACAAGATGCATTTTTAGCAAAAGATGTCCAAGGTTGAAACTCTCTTACTTTATCCATAACAGATACATCTTCAAGAACCAAAAACTCCCATGGTTGCTTATTATGAGCTGATGGAGCATAAGAAGCTGCTCTGATTACATCTTCTATATCTTGTTTAGAAACTTTTTTACTAGTATCAAATTGACGAACCGAGCGTCTTGTTAAAAGTCCTTGCATCAAATCCATAATTTTTTCTCCTTTATTTTATTAATATTAACGGTAAAGCCAACATCAACGAAATTATCCCAAAAACAAGTTGGTTTTTTAATGTTTGTTCTTTATATTTAATTGCAGATATAATCATCACAATTGGTGTAGCTAAGCGCATAAATAAAGCAACAAAAGATACCGGAAGAATATTTGTTGATGCGTAAATAATTAAAAATTCTGATACAGTGTAAAAAACACCGGCTTTTACCAATATTTTATTTTTAAACACTGATATAATGTCTTGTTTTGAAATTTTATCAAAAAAGCACATTAAAAACATAAATATAGATGAAACCAATAAATGAGGATACCATCCTATTCTGGGTATAGCTAAGTGGTCTTCAACACCAAACAATGCACATATAAAGGTTGCTAAAATAAAAGCTATTTTATTTTTGCGAGATAAACGTTTAGCATCGCCGTAAATAAAAAATACGCAACCTAACACACCAAACCCTAAAACACAAACAAGTTGAAAAACTTTCAAACCTTCATGAAAAAACATATTATTTAACAACGAAGCTAAAGCCATCGCTGTGAACAAATAAAATGTTGATGAAGAAGTGCTTTCTTTGTTTATACTTTGTTGTAATTTTACTAACAACCATAAACTTACACCTTTTATAACACTTAATAAAAGGTAAGGTGATGTTAAAACTTCTTCAGCTCTATCTGTAAACAAATGTCCTAAGATAGGAAACGTAATAACAAGACCTATCAAAAGCCAAACACTTGTAAACAATACAGATAAGTTAATTTTAAAAAATTGTGCTGCCGGTTTATATAAAATAGGACGTAATACCATGCAAAACGTCAATAAAAAACCTATAGCAAGTTGAAAGTTAGTCATAAATCAAGTCCTTTATATTATTAATTTTTTATCTAGTTCTTCAAGTTTATCAATATATGATGATATCAAATCAAGCCCCTTTTGCCAAAAATCAGCATTTTTAGGATTTAATCCGAAAGGTTTTAATATTTCTTCATATTCACCTATAGCTGTTTTAGATAATAAATCTAAATATTTGTCTGCAAAATTTTCTACTTTATTTTCTGTGTTTACCTGATAAAGAGAATTAACCAAACAATCGGCAAAAGAATAAGCGTATACATAAAATGGTAAGAAGTAAAAATGACCGACATTAGACCATATATATTTACAATTTTCATTTACTTCAACATATTCTCCTAAGCTGTCTTTCATTTCTTCAAGCCATATTTGGCACAATCTGTCTTCAGAAACTTCACCTTTTTTACGCTCATTGTGAGCTCTTGTTTCAAAGAAATGAAAAGATATTTGTCTGATTGCCGTGTTAATCATATCTCCAACTTTTGAAGCAATTAAACATAATTTTGCTTTATCATCATCTATAGAAGAAAGCATATTTTGGAACACCAACATCTCACCAAAAACTGAAGCAACTTCTTCTGTTGTCATGCGAGAACGCTCATTTAAATCACCATTATTAACTCTGAGCTGATGATGACAACCGTGACCTAATTCATGAGCAAGAGTTAAAACATCATTTTGCTTACCGGCAAAGTTTAAAAACAAATATGGATGCTCGCTTGCAATAGGTGCGCTGCAAAAAGCACCACTTCTTTTACCGTCACGAGGAGGAACATCTATCCATGCGTTATCAAAAAATTCTTGCGCAATTTTTCCAAGTTTTTCAGAAAAACCATAATATCCTTTAAGTACTGTATCTACAGCTTCTTTCCAAGAATATGTAATATCAGCCGAAAACGGCAAGGGTGCATTTCTATCCCAATAACTTAATTTATCTACACCTAACCATTTTGCCTTTAATTTATAAAAGCGATGTGCAATATTTTTATAGTTGTTTTTAACCGTTTGTGCTAAAGCCTCAACCATTGTATCATCAACTTCTTCTGCTAAATTACGAGCACTTACTGGTTTGCTAAAGCCTCTTTTTTCATCTTCTATAGATTTATCTTTCATAATCATATTATAAATCAGAGAAAACAAAGGAGCGTTTACCTTAGAAACTCTGTTAATTTCTTCTCCTGCCTTATGTCTGATATTGATATCTTTATCTAACAAAAGTTTTGAAATTTCGGCATCGTTATATTTTTTACCATCTAATTCATAAACCAATCTTGAAGATGTTTCTTCATAAAGTCTGACCCAAGCTTCTGAAGATGTAACTGATTTTTCAAGTAATATTTCTTCAACCGGCTCGCTTAATTCATATTTTTTATATTTACGAACTCTGTTGATAAAAGGCTTATAAAATGCCACTTTTTTATTTTTAAGCCATTGTTTTATTTTAGCTTCAGGTAGCTGATTTAATTCTAGCGAAAAAAACACTAAAGGTTTATAATATTCGGTTAATTTTTCAGAAATATTTTGATAAAAAGACATTGCCTCCTGATTTTTCATCTGAGTTGCCATATTTAGATATGCAAAACCACCCAAACGAGAAGCTAGTTTATTTCTTTTTTCACAATCTTGTAAAAGTTTTAAAAACTCTTCTGAAGATAATGATGCTAATTGTCCTTTATATTTACGGGCAAAAGATTTAGCACTTTTACGATATTTTTCTAAATCTTTTTCAATTTGCTCAGAGTGAATACTTTCATAAAAATCTGATAAATCCCATGCTGGTAAATCGTTTACAAGATTATTGTTGTTTATCTTCATTATCTTCTTCCTTATCTTCATTATCATCTGTTATTTCAATATCAAAAGGTTTCATAATTTTGCTTTCTTCCTCAAGCTCTTGCTCAAGCATACGCTCTTCAAGTTCTTGTCTTTTAGCATTAAGAACTTCCATTTCTTTTTCCAAATCAGGATTTTCTTCATAAAAGTTCAAAAGTTCTTCATCTGAAATTTTTTCAGGCTCTTCAATAACAGGGTCAAATAAATAATTTGACCACGGATATTTTTGCTCACCCTTAAACCAATCAGATAAACCCTTTGCCATAACTTTAATATCACAATAGGTGTTTTCTATTATAATACCGGCAAGTTTAAATGAGCTTTTATTTTTATTACTAATAATGCTCGTTGCTGTTTCTTTAGTGCATTTGATAAAACCTCTATCAAATTTATCTTCTTTAGGTGAAAACATAACACTAAAGAACACCGTTAAATACAAAAATATAAACAGTGATATTATGATAACAAACCAATATTTCTTAATAAAATTAAACATTTTCTCTTTTCTTTAAATATGTTTCCAATAAAGCAAGCTCTTCTAAAGTATTAGCACTTGCAACTTCTTCGGCATCACCTTCAAAAGCTGTACATTTTAAGCCAAGTTCAGAAGCAACGGCAACAGCATCTGTAAGATAATATTCACCGGCAGCATTTTCATTACCTATTTTAGCAAGAATATCAAACAAAACTTTGCCATCAAACGCCATAAAGCCTGAATTACAAAAATTAATTTTTCTTTCTTCATCTGTTGCGTCTTTATATTCAACGATTCGCTCTAAAACACTACCATTCATTTTTAAACGACCGTAACGAGCAGGATCTTCAGGTTTAAATCCTAATACAACAACGCCGTAACCTTCTCTAACTTTATTGATTGATCTTTCAAAAGTTTCTTTTTTAATAATTGGTGTATCTCCAAAAATTACCATAACAGGACCATCAAAACCTTTTAATAAAGAAGCTGCGCAATTAACAGCATGTCCTGTACCTAATTGTTTATCTTGTACACATGTTTTATAAGGTGCAACTTCTTGTTTTACAATATCTCCGTCCGGAGCAATAACTGTTACAATTTCATCTACTTTCATTTCTTCAAGGGTATCTATAATGTGCTTAATCATAGATTTTCCGCATACAGGCATCATAACCTTTGGAAGATCAGATTTCATACGTGTTCCTTTTCCTGCTCCTAAAATAATAGCTGCCACTTTATTGTTCATAAACTTTCTCCTTGTATTTTATTTTTTCTTAATATCTGTATTATATAATACAAAATATGTTTTATTTGTTAATACTAGGAATATCTTTATGAGAAAAATTTTTTTTGCAATTTATTTCAGTGTATTTTTTATATCTATAAATACAAATGCTGCTGTAACAACGTTAGAAGATGCTGCCTTAAACAGTAAGCAACCTAAGGACTTGCAATATACTAACCCGAATGAAGGTTTGCCTGATCCAAACAACTTAGAAGAAGTTATCAGTTTTTTTAAAAAACGTTTTCAAACAGCAAACGTATCAACAGCTAAAGAAATGGGAGATTTAACTAAAGTCGGAACCATGGATATTATGCACTCAAAAGAATATATTCAGGAATTACAAGAACAAAACAAATCTACTTTTGAAAAAATATACGATGAAGCTATGAATAGAATAGCTAAAGAAGACAATGGTTCTGCTAAACCTTCCACAACCACTTTTTATACTCAAAAAGTCAATGATTTTAAAATTGAAAATTTAACCCCTGATTTTGCTGTGGTAAACGTTACGCTACCTACCGGAAATAAAATTATTGCTCCTGCTGTAGAACATATACCTTACATATTAACAACAATTAATATGTTACCTAGCGGTCTTATTCATATTGATGAAGAAATTACGGTTGTGGCAAACGGAAAAAAATTACAAAACGGTTTAATTAAAATATTACCTAAGTTTTCAACATCTCGTTCGAAGGTTCGTAAAAAAATAGATATAGATCTATTAAGTGTATCAATAAATGATGAAATTGTTCCTCATATTTTGGAAGAAATAGGTGATAAAATATATATAAAACCAAAAGAAAAATATACTTTAACACCTGGTGTTTATAATTACAAATTCAGTTACATTTTAGATAGAAAATTATGGTATTACGATGACTTTACTGAATTTTATTGGGATATCAGCGGTGGTTACTTTAACTTAGTTATAGGCTCTGCAAACGCTATTATATCTATCCCTGATGGAAAAACCTTTTTATCACAAAGTGTATTATCAGGTTTTTCTAACAAACTTACACCTCATAAATCTAACATTTTTAAGCTAGCTAATCATGCTTTAGGTGTTACATCTGTTGAACCTCTTCTTCCTGGTGAAAACATGCATGTGTTGTTATCTTTAGATAAAAATGTTTTCCTATCACCTGATTTTAATCGTAGCTTTGCTTGGTTTATAAACGACTATGGAGACATTCTTTTCATATTAATAGGTTTATCAGCCATCATTATTTCTTATATGATATCTTGGAAATATATTAAAAAGAACAAAACAAAGATGTCTGTATCTTTTAAAAATTCTGCACCAGCTATGAGATATTTCCTTAAAAACATTTTTGATACAAAATCTTTTGTGTCTTTCTTAATTGACTTAAGAAAAAAACAATATATAGACATTCAAAAACAAGATGGAAAAATAATTATCATAAAAAAGACAGATCATATGCCAAACTTAACCAAGGGTGATAAGAAAGTTTTAAACAATTTGTTTTTAAAACACGATTCTGTTATAAGCGTTTCTTCTGCTAACACATTAAAGTTCAAAAGAGCTTATAATGATTTAAAAACAAACATATTAAAATCTGTTAAAAGGCTAAATCTTAAATTAAATTTAAGTTATTTATTCTTTAGTGTAAGTATGCTTATTTTAACAGAAGCAGCTATATCATTTATTGGTATAAATTCATGGCAAACAGCAATCGTTTTATTTTCATCAACTTTAAGTGTGGCTTTCTACACTTATATATTAAGAAGAAAATTCAGCTCAAAAATATTATCTGTTATTGTTAAAATTTTAGCTGCTATTTTTGTATGTATGTCAATTTTGATAATGAGCATTTATGTTCACTTAATAACTGCTATCTTAATTGCAGCAACAATTTTGGCTATATATGAATATTCTTCATTATTCAGCAATAAAAATGGCTTAATCAAGAGCAAAACAAAAGAGGCTGAAAATTTAAAACAGTATCTTGAAAAAAATATTCAAATCATTTCAATTTCTCAAGAATTTACAAATCAACAAGCAAATATTTATGCTTTAGAGCTTGATGTTTTATATTCTAAGAATGATTATAATAAAAAATCATACATATTGGATATAGCAAAAGAACTTGAACACGCATTGATGTAAAAAACACCTTTGGATATATTTGTAAAGAAATTGAAAAAATAAATCTGTAATTTATCCCCCCCTTTAAACCGTTGGTTTTAAAGGGGGTTTATACTTGCAAAAACAAAATTTATAGATTATTTTATTTTTCGTAATAGGAGATAAAAATGGCTGAATATATATCAAAATTAATCATTATTGGCTCAGGTCCTGCCGGTTATACTGCTGGAATATATGCTGCTCGTGCAGGATTAAATCCGATTTTGGTTTCAGGAAATCAAGTTGGCGGACAACTTACAATGACATCGGTCATAGAAAATTTCCCAGGATTTACAGATCCGATAAGCGGAAATGAATTAATGGAAAATATGCGTATTCAAGCCATAAATTCTGGTGTAGAAATTATAGACGATAAAATCAATGAAGTAGATTTTTCTAATCGTCCATTTGTTTTAAGCTCAGAACGTGGAAATTCTTATATAGCTGATTCTATTATAATTGCCACAGGATCTTCTGCAAAGTGGTTAGATTTAGATTCTGAAAAAAAATATATTGGTTTTGGTGTTTCAGCTTGCGCAACATGCGATGGATTTTTTTACAAAAATAAAACAGTTGCTGTTGTCGGTGGTGGAAATTCAGCAGCAGAAGAAGCTCTCCACCTTACAAAGTTTGCATCTAAAGTAATTTTAATACATCGTAGAGATGTTTTAAGAGCAGATTCCGTAATGCAAAAACGTTTAAGAGAAAATTCTAAAATTACAATTTTATGGAACAGTGTTTTAAAAGATATAATAGGAACAGACACTCCCAAAACTGTTACTGGTATATCAATTAAAAATGTAAAAACAGATGCTGTTGAAAGTATAAATGTTAATGGTGTTTTTATAGCTATCGGACATAAACCAAACACCGAAATTTTTAAAGAATATATCAATTTAGATGA
Source organism: Alphaproteobacteria bacterium (assembly GCA_045611785.1). Classification (GTDB taxonomy): domain Bacteria; phylum Pseudomonadota; class Alphaproteobacteria; order RF32; family CAG-239; genus JAFTYO01. The sequence goes on along the minus strand of JAZKXV010000028.1, from coordinate 12,183 downwards.
AACAGGTTATATAAAAACACTGCCTGACAGTACACAAACAAATATTGATGGTGTTTTTGCTGCAGGCGACGTAAAAGACCCTCGTTTCAGACAAGCAATTACAGCTGCCGGAAGCGGTGCTATGGCTGCAATGGAAGCCTCAAGATTTTTATTTCAGAGTTAATTGTTGACATTTTAAAACTTTATGCTATATTACAATTGTTCTTGTCGCTTTTAGGGCTTATAAGCGAAGAACTTATATAAACCGAGCCGAGGTTGTTTTTGTTGCAATATATTTATTGCAATTAATGTCGGCTCCTATAAAAGGAGTTTTTTTATGACTGAATATAAATATAAACATGGTCTAAGCATTATGCGAGCTCAACCGTTTCATATCGGTCACGCAAAAATAATTGATACAATGCTTTCTATGTGTGAAAAAGTTACCATAATTTTAGGCTCTATCCAAGAGCATGGAACTTCAAGAAACCCGTTAAACTATACAACAAGAAAAAAGATGATTCAAAATATATACCGTTCAAATCCTGATTATGAGCGTTTAAAAATCATTGGTCTTTTTGATATTAATAATCCTGCAGAATGGGGAGAATATGTAATAGATTTTATATCTGAAACATTACCTGATTTACCAATTCCTGATGTTTATTTTGCCGGCAGTTCTTACGATTCGCACTGGTTTAAAGATTGTTTCAAATCTATAGAATTGGTTGATAGAACCAATCCTGATTTTCCGTTTGTAACAGGAACAATGATAAGAGATATGATAAAATTTGGTGACAACAGATGGAAAAATTTTATACATCCGCAAAACCACCAAATAATTGAAGATAATTTTTATCGTAAAAAAGCGATAGTTTAATTATTAAAAAAACATCTGCGTCTTCTGAAGGGCTTATAGAAGACAGATGTAAAATAAACCTAAATAAGCCTGAAAAGGGAATAAAAATGACAGAACGTATTTTAATGCGGATAGATTTTCAAAACGACTTTGTTCATCCGCAAGGAAAACTAACCATAGCTGATAATGATTTAATATACAGACATCAAAAGTTTGCAAATTCATTACAAAAAGGCATGTTTAATACCATTATTGATTCATATGATACACACTTTCAAGAAACATATAACCATACTTTAGAATCTCAAAACTTCCCTCCTCATTGTATATTCGGTTCATGGGGATGGCATTCAGCAGCACCATTAAAAGAAAATATTGAAAACATAAAAATTTTCAAATCTACCACAAATATATGGAATGAAAAAAACGCCTACGAAATTTTATCTCAAGATTGGAAAGATAAAGATGTTTATTTATGCGGAGTATTAAGTGAAGTTTGCGTTTACCAAGCAATGAAAGGTCTTTTAAAAAGAGATGCTAACGTAATTGTAATAGAAGACTTATGTAAAGGATTAAATGCTCAAATAAGCGATATTTTAGAACATCCTGATTTTAAAGATTTTATTGAAAATGGAAAATTAAAAAGCATTACCTCAGCACAATTTTTTAGGCAATCTCTTTTAGATAAAAAAATAGAACATAACTTAGTACATCAGAAAGGATTTTAATTATGAGAAACGATATTTTACAATCCGGAACACCTTTTTATTGCGATTTATATCATTTAACAATGGCTCAAGCATGGTTTAATGACAATAAGCACCTTGAAAACAAAACATCTGAAGCTTTTTTCAGAAGATGCCCTTTTGGCGGAAGTTATGTAATAAGCGCAGGTTTACAAGAATTTGTTGAATGGTTGGATAATTGGCATATTTCTCAAAAAGATGTAGATTATTTAAGCACTATAAAAAATGCTGATGGTACTGAAATGTTTGATAAAAAGTTCTTAAACTTTATTAACGGACAGCGATTAAAATTAAACATTAACGCGGTTCCAGAAGGAGAAATAATATTTCCTAACGAACCTGTTTTAAGTGTTAGCGGACCTTGTTGGCAAGTTGATATGGTAGAAGCCGCATTTTTAAACATCTTTAACGCTCAAAGCCTTATTGCAACAAAAGCATCAAGAATGGTAACAGCTGCTTCTTTAGATGGTATTAAACGCCCCGTTTTAGAGTTTGGTTTAAGACGTTCTCAAGATATGGGATGTTTTTTACCTACCAGAGCATCTTATATTGGTGGTTGTGTAGGAACGTCTAATGTTGCTGCGGCAAGATATTATGGTATAAAAGCAAAAGGAACAATGGCTCACTCTTTTATAATGAGTTATGAAGATGAGCTTGATGCTTTTAAAGCTTATATGAGAGCATCAAAATCAAATACAACTTTATTGGTTGATACTTACGATACAAGACAGGGTATAAAAAATGCTATTAAAGCATCTAAAGAAACAGGTATTGAATTGCAAGGAATTCGTATAGATTCAGGTGATTTAGCTTATTGGTCAAAAGAAGCTCGTAAAATGTTTGATGAAGCTGATATGCCTAATGTTAAAATCGTTGTTTCAAACGATTTAGACGAACATTTAATTGAAAATTTAATTATGGTTCAAAAAGCTCCTATTGATATTTTTGCAGCAGGTACAAAACTTGTTACAGCCTATGATACACCTGCTTTAGGAGGTGTTTTTAAAACAAAATCTTATAAATCAGATCCAAAAATAAAAATAGCTGAAGGAAAAACAACCATTCCGGGTGCAACAAATGTTATTCGTATTATAAAAAACGGAAAATATGAAGGAGATATAATAACACGCTCAGGAGAAAATTTAGTTTATGATAACAAACTTACAAGAGGAATAAAATCTTATCGTCTAAATTCAAACACTACGGAAAATATTTATTTTGAACAAGGTGAACAAGCTTATACTTTATTAAAACCGATTATGTCCGGCGGATATATTGTAGGACAAGATTTAGATTTAAGCTTAAAACAAATCAGAGCTGAAACTTTACGAAATTTAGATAAATTAGATAACTCTTACAAAAGACTTGCTAATCCTCACGTTTACGGAGTAGGCTTAGAACAAAATTTATATAATCTTCAACAGGATTTAATAAAACAACACCAAGCAAAGGAAAGATAAAAATGGAAAAATTGTGGTATGAATTAAAAGAAAAATTTAAAAAACATTGTACTGAAAACGGGTTTAAAAAAATCATTTTAGGACTTTCCGGTGGTATTGATTCTGCAATCACCGCAGTATTAGCAGCAGATGTTTTAGGTGGAGAAAATGTTACTGCAATTATGATGAGAACAAAATATACATCACCTTTGAGCTTAGATATAGCCAGAGAAATTTCTAAATTAAATAACTTAAATTATCACGAAACAGATATTCAAAATTTAATAGATGCTGAAACAGTGTATTTAAATGATTTATTTAATGAAGAACCTCAAAATATTGTACTGGAAAACCTGCAAGCTAGAGCTAGATCAAAAATTTTAATGGCTTGGTCAAATCAGTTTGGTGGTGTTGTATTATCTTGTTCTAATAAATCAGAAATTTTAACCGGATATTTTACTATTTACGGCGATACTTGCGGAGCTTTTTCACCTATCGGAAATATTTACAAATCTGATATTTTTGAATTGGCAAAATATAGAAATTCATTGAACAGAGTTTTACCATCTGAAGTAATTGTAAGAGCCCCAAGTGCAGAGCTCGCATTAAATCAAAAAGATGAAAACACTCTTCCTGCCTACCCTATTTTAGATAAAATATTAAAACTGTATATTGATGAAAAACTAACTAAAGAACAGATAATGGAGAAAAACTATGATGAAAGCACTGTTAATTGGGTAATTGATAGGTTTCATAATACAGAATTTAAGAGAAAACAACTTCCGCATATTTTATAAAACAATAAAAAAGAGAGCTATTAAAAGCTCTCTTTTTTCTATTATTTAAGCACTTTTTTCTTTCTTGCTTTTAATCTGGTAAGTTTATCGCTTACAATAGCTGTATCTTTTCCGGTCTTTGCAAGTCTATCATACATACGTTCAATTTCTTTTTCCAAATATGCCGTTTCAATTTCTTCATCAAGTATTTTATTTTCTTGTTCACTAGCATTTGTTCGTATGTTTTGCATTTCTTCCCAAATATCTTCAACAAAAATATTTTTCAGTGATTTTTTCTTATAAAAATAAGGAAGTTCATAAACAAGCTGACGTGCATTTGCATATGCTTGCTTAGAATTTTCACACTTATTGTACCTTATTTTTAACAGTCTAAAAGCAATTTCCAATTCTTCATTGTTATCAACAACAATAAAAGGTATCGGATCAGCAAAACCTGTAGCACTAATAGCTTTTAAGAATTCTAACAAATGATGGAAGAAACCGTTAACGTTGTAGATAATAAAAGGTTTAATAGGTAATAAACCATCTTGCATAGCAACACAATCGTAAGCCAATTCATCTAAAGTTCCTACACCACCTGGAGCAAAAACAACAAAATCAGCAGCTAAAAGCTTTTGTTTTCTTTCTTCAAGTGTTTTTGCAACAATAACATCTGTTTTCTTTATTAATTCATCATCAGAAGGATATAAACGATAATATTCTTCAGTTGTAATACCTTGAATAGGATAACTCTTATCAGAACAGCGTTTTTCTTTCCACTTATCTACAACACCTCTTGCAACAGCACCCATAATGCCTTTATTAGATAAACCAAAATCAAGTTTAAAATCCATTTTTATAATTTGGCGTCCTAAATTATAAGCCTCTTCTTCATATATTGTATCGTTTCCGGCTCTGGAACCGCCTGCAACAAAAACTCTAATACCTTCTTCTTTATTTTGTTCAATAAAAGTATCAAAAACTTCTTCTTTATTTAAACAACTTTTCTCCATTATTTTAACTCCTCAATATCGCCTTTTTCCTGATTTTTGTAAAATTCATCAACAAACTCGGCAAAAGTATCGTTTGCTAAAGCCTCTCTTATTCCTTTCATTAAACGCTCATAATAAGCAATATTATGCCATGTTAAAAGCATTACTGCCAAAACTTCATTACATTTTTGCAAATGATATATATAGGCTCTGGTATAGTTTTTACATAAAGGACAATCACAACCTTCTTCTACAGGTCTTGGATCTTCTCTGTGACGAGCATTTCTGATGTTTATTGCACCATATTTTGTAAAGGCTTGAGCTGTTCTTCCAGACCTTGTAGGCATAACACAGTCAAACATATCAACACCTCTTAAAACAGCTCCAACAATATCATCAGGTCTACCAACACCCATCAAATAACGAGGTTTATCAGCAGGTAACATATTTGGAGCATAGTCAAGAACTTCAAACATTTTTTCTTGCCCCTCACCTACAGCTAAACCACCTATTGCGTATCCGTCAAATCCGATTTCTTTTAATCTATCAGCAGAAAATTGTCTTAAATCTTCATAATCTCCACCTTGTTGAATACCAAAAATACCATAACCTTCTCTATCAACGAAAGCTTCTTTACTGCGTTTAGCCCATCTCATAGACATTTCCATAGATTTTTTTACTTTATCATATGATGCAGGAAGTTTTACACATTCATCAAAACACATAGTTATATTTGAATCAAGTTTATGCTGAATCTTTATAGACTCTTCAGGGCTTAAGAAAAATTTTTTACCATCAACATGAGATTTAAATGTTACACCATCTTCGTTTAGTTTTCTTAAAGAGTCTAAACTCATAACTTGAAAACCGCCTGAATCTGTTAAAATAGGTTTATTCCAGTTCATAAATTTATGTAATCCACCCATTTTTTCAACTAAATCAGCTCCTGGTCTAAGCATAAGATGATAAGTATTACCTAATAGAATTTCAGCACCTGTTTGAGCAACAGATTCCGGCATCATAGCTTTAACGGTTGCACAAGTGCCAACAGGCATAAAAGCCGGTGTGTTAACAACACCATGTTTTGTGTGTAACTTACCTAATCTTGTTTTACCTACAGTTTTTAATACTTCATATTTTAAAGACATTTACTACCTCTCATCTCGTTTTATTATTTTACTTTTTTCAGGTATCTGATTACCTACACCTTTTTTAAGATATTTTTTTCTTACAAATCCCATATTACCATCATCAATCATCACTCTATACCACTCTTTATCAGGTGTATATCCTGTAATTCTGACTGTCTGATTTTTAACAGATTTAACCAATACATCAAAATCATCTGCAGGGCCATGCATGATATTTACTGAAGATGTTATATGGAAAATCATTTTATCATCATAATCAACCGGTATATTAAAAACTTTTGATAGAACCATATCATCAACTGTTTTAAGCCCTGTATTAAACCTAACTTCTTGATAATAATTTATTTTATTTTCATCAATTGATATTTTTTTCAAAAAATTACTAAAAACAAAAGCACCGCTTAATACAAAAAACAATATTACAATTGTAATAAATTTTATAGGAATACTTAATTGTATTTTTTTTAAGTATTCAAAATCCCAAAATTTATCAACATAATTAACCGTTGGCAGTAAATTAAAAAAAGAAACAAGCATTTCAGATTGCTCTCTGTCAGCATAAAGAAGAGACTGTTTTGCACTGATATAAGATTTATCTTTTTTATCTTCTTTAAAATATGCCACAGCATTGTGAATAAGCATTTTAAAGTTATCTTCTTTATTTTTATTTATATTTTCCATATTATATTTTAATGCTTTTATATTTTCTGATGGTTTTAACCAACCTTTAAGCATATTGTTTTTTGAAACATCACCAATTATTTTTATAGCATCTTCATATGATGCAACTATTTTATTATTCTTAAATTTTCCTTTTGTGTATTTTAATAAACTAAAAACTCTCAAAAATGGATTTTCTTCACCATCTTCTGTTTTATATATTTTAAGGGTCTGCATATCCGGAAAATCTTTTGATGTATAAACCATAGATAGTAAATCATACATAACTCTTGTTTTAGTATCTTTTAACACATCATAAGCAACAGAAAGTTTTTGAAAAACCTCTAAAGCTTTTTCGTCTGTATTATGGTCAGGATGCCAAAATTTAGCTTTATCTCTATAACTTAATTTTATACTTTTCTCATCAGTAAAGTTATCTATTTCTAATATATTATAATACCCTAATGCATCATAAACCATATTAAAAATCCTCCAAAATTTTTTGTGATAATTTAACAATATCTTCTGCACCTTCTGATGCGGGATATCTGTTTAGCAATAAAGATTTATTTAAGACAGAATCTCTTATTCTGGTATCTTGTCTTATAACCCCGAGCAAACTTAAGTCGATATTAATATATTCTTTAGCAGCTTTCAATAATGTTTTGTATATTTGATTTCCTTCATTATATGAAATAGCCCTGTTAATAACAATTTTTATGTTTGCTTTCGGGTTTATTTTTTTCAATTTTTCAATTTTTTTATAAGCGCTTTCTGCTGATGATAAATCTGCATTAACAACAACAATAACCATATCAGATATACTAATAAAGTTATTGGCTGTTTTTATATCATCATCTGAACAATCTATTAATACGTAATCATAATATTTTGAAAAACATAGCAAATCTTTTGCAAAAACCTGAACTCTTCCTATAGGTGCTGAAGCTAACACACCATCTCCAGAATCTGTACCTATAATATCAAAACCTAACTTATCAGATTTAAATACTGTATTATTTATAGTAGTAGAACCATTTAATATTGTTTTATATGATTTTTTTAATTCAAAACCTAACTGATATGATATATTTTCTATACCGCAATCAGCATCGAAAAATAAAACTTTATTTTTCAACAAACTCAGCCCATGACTTAAATTTACACTAAGCCATGTTTTTCCTATTCCTTTAGTTCCTGAACATATTGCTATTAAATAATTTTTCATATTTGCACGCTTATATTTAATTTTATAAAATATTTGCAAATAAAAAAGAAAATTTCAATTAGTTAAAATCTTTTTAACACAATTTGTTTATATTTATATAAATAATGGAAAAAGAAGAGGTTTTAGATGAAAAAAATTTTACATATTGTAGTTTTTTTAATTACGTTTTTTTCTATTGAAAAAACCACGTATGCACAAGTCACAGAACATCATAACAATTCTCGTTTAAAGGTATACACAACATCATATCCTGATTATAAACCATTCTTCTATAAAATTGATGTAGGTAACTATAAAGAATATGTAAGTTTTCTAACAGATTTTATATCTGATATCTTATCAACAAATAATATTTATACAGATTTTTCAACACTTGATACTTATGAAGATAATATACAATCACTCAAAGAAGGAAATCATGATTTACTAGTAGGTGTATATAATGAAACTAATACAGATGTTAAAGTTTTTGAGCATATAGATTATATGTACCCTGCTTTTTTGCAAAACCCTGTAAATTTGATAATGTTACCTAAAAATGTTTCAAAAATTAAAAGTATGGAAGATTTAAAAAAATTAAAAGGTGTTTATGTAGCAGAAGAATATTTCAGTGATTATGTATATGCACAACTTGATAAATTAAACGTTGAAAAAGCAGATAATACTTTAAATGCTTATAAAGATTTGTTTTCACAAAAAATTGATTATATTATAGGTAGTTACTATTACCATTATATTCAATCTGTAGAATTAGGCATTAAAGATTATATTTCTTTTTCTAAAAAACCTATTTGGAATATGCCTATGTTTATGGGTATTTCTAAAAGATCAAAAAACTATCAAAGATTAAAGGTTTTGTTATATAAAAAAGTTGCCTCACCTGATTTTTCCAATACTATAAAAGAAAAATTAAAAGAGCATATCAAAGAAATTGAAACAAAATCTATTGGTGTAGTACCTCCAACTTTTATATCAGATTATAATAACAGTAATATTGAAATATATTAATTAAGAAGGATAAAATAATGGTTCTTTTAATACATCATAATACATCTCCACATTCCAGAAAAATTCGCATTCTTATGGCGGAAAAGAAAATGCTGTTTGTATTAAAAGAAGAAGAACCTTGGAATTTATCAAAAGATATAACAAAATTAAATCCGGCAAATGAGTTGCCTGTGTTTATATTTGATGGCAATATAATATCTGGAAACTACCCTATAACAGAATATATAGAAGAAAATTATCCAGAACCTCGTTTACTTCCTGGAGACAATAAACAAAGAGCTGAAATAAGAAGATTGTGCGATTGGTTTGATGTTAAATTTTACAAAGAAGTATATCAATATATTGTTGTTGAAAAAATACACAAACGCTTCCGTGATGGATTATCTCCTGATTCTAAAACACTAAAAGCCGGTGTAAATAATTTGCGTTTTCATATGGAATATATAGACTGGTTAACTGAGCGTAATAATAATTTAGCCGGAAATATGTTTTCTATTGCAGATATAACTGCTGCAGCACATCTTTCTATTATTGATTATTTAGGTGATATAGATTGGGATAACTATAAATATGCAAAAATTTGGTATTCTAAAATTAAATCAAGACCTAGTTTTCAACAAATTTTAAAAGATACAATAAAAGGTGTTCCTCCATCAAAAAACTATACTAATTTGGATTTTTAATATGAAGAAAATAATATTAATATTAAGTTTTTTACTAACAGTTTCATCTTGTACCTTTTTATCAAAAGGACAAGGTCAGGTTATTTATCACTGGGAAAGACAAAAAACCGGAATACAAAAATTTTCTCGAGATCACTCAGAGTGTTTGCGCATAGCTGAAGATTTTAAGTTTCTTCCAAGTATTAAAAACTGGCTTATTACAGAAGAAGCTCGTTATGATATTAGAGCTGATTGGCACTCAGAAAAAGGTATATGGGCAACTTATGTTCCATATTCTGGAGCTCAACCTTTAATTGTGAATTCCATCAGAGATGATTCTGATTCAAGTCCGAAAAAATATAAGAAATGCATGGAAAAAAGAGGTTACACACATAGGATGTATGATATACCTGAAATAACAAATATATATATTTATAGACCTCAATCTTTTAACCAAGATACTCTATTTGAAGAATATTATAGATAATATAATTTCCATGAAACTTCACAGTGTGTGCCTCCACAATTACAAGCATTAACTGCTATTGTAACAGGCATTGGAGTAGAAACAGTTGTACCACCAGGAACAGCTTGAGCATTACCAACAGTAGATGAACCTGGCTGAGGACGTCCTAAAAAAACTCTAGAAGCAGCAGATTTTGCTGCATTAGCTGAACCAGAAGCTCCTAAAGCTATTAAATTATTACCCCAGTCAGCAGTTGCAAGAGCTACACAAGCTTCGGCAGAAATACCACTGTATGTAATAACAAAAGTATCATTACTAGTTGCTTGATACATATTAGATGTAGTAATATCTACATTACCTCCAAAAACATTATTAAGACTTTGAGTTGTAGAAGATCCTGAGGTGCTTGTTTTAATCATATCATTAGGAACAATACCATAACTAATGGCTATTTGATTATTTAACCCTTTATAATCACCTTGTGTAGAATAAATTGTTCTAATATTTGCAATAAGCATTGAAATTTGGTCTGATGTTTTATTGATTTTGAATTTGTTCATAGCTTTAGAATAACCTGCTATACCACCAACAGATAACACACCAATAATTGCTAAAACACCGAGTATTTCAACCATAGAACGACCAGATTGTTCATTTTTTAATAATTTAATCTAAAAAACTCCAAAATTGATATTTACATCAAATAGTAAATCGTTTTTTTTTCAATTTATACGAGTCTTTAAGTGTGGATAAATATAAATTTTTGAAATGTTTATATATATCAACAAATATAAAAAAAAAAGCCTCCAAACAGAGGCTTAAAATTTAAGAATTCATATTATTGAAAAAATCTTGATTATCTTTAGACATCCTTAATTTATCAAGTAAAAATTCCATACCGTCTGTCATACCCATCTGCATTAAGACTCTACGTAAAACCCACATTTTAGATAATGTAGCTTTATCAACTAAAAGTTCTTCTTTTCTAGTTCCTGAACGTGTTATATCTATTGTTGGGAATAAACGTTTATCTGTTAATTTTCTATCAAGTATAATTTCTGAATTACCTGTACCCTTAAATTCTTCAAAAATAACCTCATCCATACGAGAACCTGTATCAATAAGAGCAGTAGCAATAATAGTTAAAGAACCACCCTCTTCTACGTTTCTAGCAGCTCCTAAAAGCCTTTTGGGACGTTGTAAAGCATTAGCATCAACACCACCTGTAAGTACTTTACCAGAAGATGGAACAACAGCATTATAAGCTCTACCTAAACGAGTTATAGAATCAAGTAAAATAACTACATCTTTTTTATTTTCTACTAATCTTTTAGCTTTTTCTATTACTAATTCAGCAACTTGAACATGGCGTGTTGCTGGTTCATCAAAAGTAGAAGATATAACCTCACCTTTCACAGATCTTGTCATATCTGTAACTTCTTCAGGACGTTCATCTATTAAAAGAACCATAAGATATACTTCAGGATGATTTTCAGCAATAGCATGAGCAATATTTTGTAACATAACTGTTTTACCAGTTCGTGGTGGAGCAACTATTAAACCACGTTGTCCTTTTCCTTGAGGTGAAATTAAATCAATAACTCTTGTTGTATAATCTTTTTCACCACAAATTATATCAAAATTAAGTTTTTCGTTAGGATAAAGAGGAGTAAGGTTATCAAAATTAACTCTTAACTTAGATTTTTCAGGGTCATCATAATTTATCGTATTTATTTTTGTTAAAGCAAAATAACGCTCATTATCTTTAGGAGCTCTAATTTCACCCTCTACAGTATCACCTGTTCTAAGGCCATATTTTTTAACTTGAGCCGGGGAAACATATATATCATCAGGACTTGCAAGATAATTAGATTTTGATGATCTTAAAAATCCGAAACCATCTTGTAAAACTTCAATAACACCATCACCATATATTATATTATCTTCAGAAGCTATTTTTTTCATAATAGCAAAAATCAAATCTTGAACACGCATAGAAGATGCGTCTTCAATACCTAAATCTTCCGCCCAATTCAATAAATCTTTAGGAGATTTATCCTTTAATTCTTTTAAATGCATGTGAACCTATTTTATGATTGATTAAAAACGAATGTTACTAATGTAACTAAACACTATATATTAAACACTCAAAAAAAAGTCAAATATTTTTTATAAAAAAAATATTATTTTGTTTAATTTTTAGTTATTTAAGTTATA
>JAZKXV010000027.1:0-20689 GCA_045611785.1 Alphaproteobacteria bacterium | reverse complement strand
CCAATTGCTATGAACGAAGGTTTACGTTTCGCTATTCGTGAAGGCGGTCGTACAGTTGGTGCTGGTGTTGTATCTAAAATTTTGAAATAATTTAAGATATAAATCATAGTTTTTAGCCCCTGATTTTCAGGGGCTTTTTTTGTTGTATATGTTGTTTTAATAACAATTATATGAGCAAAGTAAATTGAATTATTTAAATAATTTTTGAACAATCTGCTTTGCAATGTTTTCATATGCTTTTGTGTGTTCGCTATCAGGTTTTGCCATGATAATAGGGGTTCCGTTATCAGCATTTTCTCTTATGTCAAAATGAAGTGGAATTTCTCCTAAAAACTGTTCTCCAAGATTTTTAGCTGTTTGTTTTGCCCCATCATGTCCAAATATGTTGGCACGATGTCCGCATTTTTCACATAAATAATAGCTCATATTTTCTATAATACCTAATATATTAACATTGATTTTTTTAAACATATTTACGCCTTTTATTGCATCAATAAGAGCAATATCCTGCGGGGTTGAGACAATTACAATTCCGTCAAAATCAATATTTTGAGAGAGTGTGATTTGAATGTCGCCGGTTCCTGGAGGCATATCAATAACCATTACATCAATTTCACCCCAATTTGTTTCTGTTAGTAATTGTTTAATAGCGCCGCAAGCTTTTGCTCCACGCCAAATTAAAGGTGTGTTTCTATCAATTAAAGCCCCTATAGATGTCGCTTTAACTCCAAAGTTGTAAAACGGTTCATATAATTTACCGTCAACAGAAACAATAGGTAAGTTTTCAAACCCCAACATTGTAGGCAAAGACGGACCATAAATATCAGCATCAAAAATGGCTGTTTTATATCCTAAATTTGAAAGTGATAATGCTAAATTTACAGCTGTCGTAGATTTACCTACACCACCTTTACCGGAAGCTACACCGATAATTTTTTTAACACCTGTTAAATTCCATTTTGTATTTTCCGGTATAATTGGTTGATTATCAATATTTTTAGTAAAAATTACAGTGGCTTTGGTAATGTCTTTAATGGATAATAATTCTTGTTTCAGAGAATTTGCTAAAGATGGGTCTTCTTCCATATTTTTAAGAGTAACAATAACCTTACCATTGAAATTTTTAACACTATCAATATGTTCATTAGTAAAATACTTTAAGACGATATTGTTTAATTCCATGTTCTTGCGGTCCTTTACAATGTGGATATAGTTTTAAGTGTAATTGTATTTAAGATATATTTATATTATTTTATCAGAAGATGTAAACTATTTTTTAAATGAGGTATTAATAATGGCAGAAAAAAATAATCCATGGGAAACTGATCTTCCTCCGGAACAATGGGAAACAAAACTGCAAACATCCGAAATTAAAAGACCAAAAGTTGTTAAGTTTCCTAATATAAAAAACAATTTTGAAATGCCTAAAATAAGGTTGCTGTTAGGTGTGTTGGCGTTATTGTGGTTTGCATCTGGATTTTATCAGGTAAGCCCGAGCGAGCAAGGTGTGGTTTTGCGCTTTGGAAAATATGTTGACACAACAGATGCCGGTTTACATTATCATTTGCCGTATCCGATTGAAGAAGTTGTAAAAGTAAACGTTACTCAAGAAAGAAGTATAAACTTAGGTGTGGCCGAAAATGATATGGCCTCAAACAGATATTATAACAATAATTCAAGTGTTACATTAAACTCATTTACTGAAAGCCATATGCTTACCGGTGATGAAAATATTGTTGATATTAACTTAACGGTTGTTTGGAAAATTAAAGACGCTAAAGATTATTTGTTTAATGTCAGAAGTCCTGATGTTACGGTTAGAGTTGCTGCTCAATCTGTTTTACGTGAAATTGTAGGACAATCAGAAATGCAACCGATTATAACCGGAGACAGAGGAAAAGTTGAAGAAGAAACAAAAGAAGAATTACAAAAAGTTTTAGATGATTTCGGTTCAGGTATTGTAATTGTTCGTGTAAAATTACAAAAAGCAGACCCCCCGAAACAAGTTGTTGATGCATTTAACGAAGTTCAAAGAGCAAAAGCTGACATGGAAAGATATAAAAACGAAGCAGAAGCTTATCGTAATGAAGTGTTGCCTAAAGCAAAAGGTGAAGCTGTAAAACGTTTGCAAGAAGCTGAAGCTTATAAACAAGCTGTGATTGATAAGACAAAAGGTGATGCTGAAAGATTTAACTTGGTTTATAACGCATATAAAAAAGGCAAAACAATTACTGCAAAACGTTTATATTTAGAAACTATGGAAGATGTGTTATCAAAATCTGATACAGTAATTATTGATCCGTCAGCAAAAGGATCAAACGTGTTACCAATATTGCCGATTAATAAATAGGAGACACAAAAGATGAAAAATAAAGTTTTATATTTAATAAGCATAATAATAGGTGTTGCTATTGTAACTTTGTCGGCATCTTTGTATGTTGTTCATCAAACAGAACAAGCTATTGTTTTACAATTTGGTGAACCAGTAAGAGTGGTAAAAGAACCAGGATTAAAAATGAAGGTTCCGTTTATCCAAAATGTTGTTTTTTATGATACAAGATTGTTGAATTTGGATCCTCCGGCACAAGAAATTGTGTTAAATGATAAAAAACGTTTAGATGTAGATAGCTTTACTCGTTATCGCATTATTGATCCGTTAAAGTTCTATCAAACAGTTAGAACGGAAACACAAGCCAGAAGCAAATTGGAAGAAATTGTAAACTCTTCAGTAAGAAAAGTTTTGGGTCGAATTACGTTGCAAGAGTTACTTTCTCAAAAAAGATCTGAAATTATGGCCGATATCAGTTCTGCCGTAAAAACAGATGCTCAACAAATTGGCGTGAATGTGGCAGAAGTGCGTATCAGAAGAGCTGATTTACCATTGGAAGTGTTGCAAGCAATTAATGACCGCATGAAAGCTGAACGTGAACGTGATGCTAAAGAGTTTAGAGCTCAAGGTCAACAAATTGCTCAGCAGATTAAATCTACAGCGGATAAAGAAAGTACAATCATTGTGGCAGAAGCAGAGAAAAAGGCTCAAATCATCAGAGGTGAGGGCGATAATGAAGCTACGACAATTTGGAATAATGCGGCAAGTATAGATGCAGAATTTTATGCTTTTTATCGTTCATTGGAAGCTTATCGTAAATCTTTCAAAGATAAAAATTCTTTTGTTTTAGCGCCTGATTCTGAATTTTTTAAATATTTTAATTCAAGTGTGAAGTAAGATGAAAACTAGCGTACTTGTACTTTTATTAATGTTTTTTATTAACATTGGTGCAGCAAATGCTCAGATATCTTTTGCGCCATTAGTTGAAGAACTGATGCCGACAGTTGTTAATATATCAACTGATATAAAAAAAACTGAAGATTCTCCTGAAGTGCTTAATAACTTAATTTTTGATGAAAAAGATAGAGAAAACCTTGGCTCAGGATTTATCATTGATAGTCAAGGATATATTGCAACAAACTTACATGTTATTGAAAATGCAAATAAAATCTCTGTTATTACATCAAATGGAGAAGTTTATGATGCAGCTCTTATCGGACAAGATAAAAAAACAGATATTGCACTTGTTAAAATTAATGTTGAAGATACTTTATCATCGGTTGTTTTTGGTGACTCAGATATGGTTAAAGTAGGAGATTGGGTTTTAGCAATCGGAAATCCGTTTGGTTTAGGCAGTAGCGTAACAGCAGGTATAATATCTGCTAAATCAAGAGATATAGGGGATAGTCCGTATAACAATTATTTGCAAACAGATGCATCAATTAACCAAGGTAATTCCGGAGGACCGATGTTTAATATAGATGGTGAGGTTGTCGGAATTAATACTGCTATATTTTCTAACTCGGGAACAGCTGTAGGAGTTGGATTTGCTTTGCCTTCAAATGATGTTAAATGGATATTGCAAGAGCTAAAAGAAAACGGAAGCGTTCAAAGAAGTTGGCTTGGTGTTGAATTGAAAAAAGCTACAGCAAAAGAAGGATTATCAGGTTTTGTAATTGTATCTTTTATTGATATGAATTTAGCAAAAAGAAACGGTTTTGAAATTGGTGATATGATATTAGAATACGATTCTAATAAATCGGCTTCATTAAAAGATTTTTCTTATTACATTTCGAGGTTAGAGCCTCAAACAGAAGTTAAGGTTAAATTATGGAGAAATGGCGAAATAATGGAACTTAACGTTATTGTTGAAAATAAAGATAATAATGAAAATAAAATATCTGAAAATAAAAGGTAAATGTTTATGAGAGTTGATTTTTATCATTTGCAAAAGCAAGTATTAGAAGATGTTTTGCCCAAACTGTTAGAAAAAGCTTATGCAAGCGGAAAAAAAATTAAGGTTAAAATCGGAACACCGCAAAGAGTTGATTTCTTAAACTCTTTGTTGTGGACGTATAATGAGGAATCTTTTTTACCACACGGTTCAAAAAAAGACGGATATGCCGAAATGCAACCTATTTGGTTAACAGAAGAAGATAACAATCCGAACAATTCAGATTTTTTGTTTTTAGTTGATAACGCTAAAGCAACTTCTGAAGAATTATCTTCTTTTGAACGCGTTTTTAATATATTTGATGGAAACAATGATGTAGCAATAAATCAGGCCAGAGATTTTTGGCGAGAGCTTAAAGTTTTGGGTACTGAGATGCATTATTGGCAACAAGATACAAACGGACGATGGAACGAAAAATAAGTTGATAAATGTTGTCAAAATCTAAAAAATGGTTGCCATTTATTGATAAAAAATATAGGTTTTATGTATAAAGTAACATTTTAAATAGACTGGAGATTATATATGTCTGAAAATAAAGATATTATATCAGCAAAAGAAACAATAAACCGTGAAATTGCAGCATTGCGAGTTATGGAAAGCATGCTTGATAACGCATTGTCAAACGCACTTGATTTAATGGAAAAATGTAAAGGCCGTGTGATTATAACAGGTATGGGTAAATCTGGTCATATAGCTCGTAAAATTGCAGCAACTTTAGCATCAACCGGTACCCCTTCATTCTTTATCCATCCGGGAGAAGCAAGCCATGGTGACTTAGGTATGTTAACTAAAGAAGATGTGGTTATTGCTATATCAAACGGCGGTGAATCTAAAGAATTGTCAGATATTTTATTATATTGCAAAAGACATGCCATTCCATTAATTGCGATGACAAGAAATCCGCAAAGTACATTAGGACAAAGTTCAGATATAATTTTAAAATTACCAAACACCGGTGAAGCATGTCCGTTAGGTTTGGCTCCAACTTCTTCAACTACAGCAACATTAGTTATGGGTGACCTTTTAGCTATTGCTTTAATGGAAAGAAGAGGCTTTTCAGCAACAGATTATAAGCAACGTCATCCGGGTGGAAAATTGGGCGCAATTTTATGTAAGGTCTCTGATTTAATGCATAGCGGAGATGAAATGCCGATAGTTAAAGATACAGCTATTATGCAAGAAGCATTATTGGAAATGACTGCTAAAATGCTTGGTTGTGTCGGTATTGTAAATAAAGATGGTGATTTAATCGGTATGATTACTGATGGTGACTTACGCAGATGGATGTCTCCAAACTTAATTACCGAAAAAGTAACAACTGTAATGACCAAAAATCCTAAAACAATCAGTCCGGATGTATTGGCGGTAGAAGCTGTATACACAATGAATAATACAGGTAAAGGTATTACAAACTTATTTGCTGTTGAAGGTAAAAAACCTTTAGGATTAATTCATATTCACGATTGCTTACGTGCCGGAGTTGTATAATTGGTTGATGTTAGCAAAATAGATGAATTTTTTAATGGAAGAAGACCGTTTTCAGATATAAACGGTAGCAAGCTAAATGCAAAAGTAAAGTTTTTGCGTATGGCTAAGTTAATTATGCCTTCAATTGCTGCCGTTATTATCGGATTTATTATGGTTTTTCCAAACTTAAAAAAAGAGACTGTTGTTGCAACTGCCGATATAACACTGCCTAAAGCAGGCGAACTTGAGAAAATTCATATTGAAAAGACTGTTTTTTCTATTACTGATGAAGAAAATCAGATAACTACAATTACAGCAGACAAAATTGATGAGGTTGAACCAGGATCAAAGGTTGTTAAAATACTCAATCCGAAAGGTACGCTTCCAGCAGAAAAGAAAGGAGCTGTAATTAACTTTAGTGCTTACGTCGGATATTATAATCAGAATGAAGCAAATATTAAAGTTGAAGAAAACGTAAAAGCAACCCATAGTGATGGTTCAACCATTATTACTCAAAGCGCTATGTATGAGTTTAACAAAGCTTTCGGATATAGCAAAGATAAACTTCATGCTTATGGCGTTTGGGGAAAGCTTTGGTCTGAAGGGTTTGAATATTATCAGAAAAAAGAGTTGTTGGTTTTAATTGGTAACTCTAAGGTTATACATGAAGATAATTTGCTAACTGCTGATAAAGAAATAAAATTTTTCAAACTCGAGAGTAGGGTTGAGGCAACTAAAAATGTTGTTGTAAGTACTAAAGAGCATGTTTTACAAGCTGATAGTATGAATGCCGATTTAGTATATGATAATGGTTTAAGCCTTAAAAACATTGAGGCAAATGGCAATGTTAAAGTTATAAATAAAACTAATATATTACATGCCAACAAAATCAAAGCAGAGTTTATACCCGGAAAAGATATGAAAATTAAGAAAATAGAAGCTTTTGAAAATGTTCGTTTGGTAACAGATGAAGGTGTGGCAAAAGGCGATTATGCAATTTATAATCCTCAGAAATATGAAATAGAATTATTAAATAATGTTTCTATTGAGAAAAACGGAAATGTTATTTATGGGCAAAAGGCTATAACAAATCTTAAAACATCTATTAGTAAAATTGTTGCATCATCTAAAGCTAAACAAAGAGTTTCTGGTGTAATCAAAGGTTCTGCAATTAAGGAAAAAATAAATGAGAAAAAATAATCAAGACAGCATATTGGAAATTTTTAACATAGGTAAAAAATATAAAAATAGAACAGTTTTGAAAAATGTTTCATTACATGTCAAAAGAGGTGAGGCTGTCGGTTTATTAGGACCTAACGGAGCCGGTAAAACAACATGTTTTTATTGCGTTACAGGTTTGATTACGCCTGATTATGGTGATGTGCACATAAATGGTGAAGATATAACCAGCATGCCTATGTATCAAAGAGCTCGCATGGGAATTGGTTATTTACCTCAAGAAGCTTCTATCTTTAGAGCATTAACAGTTGAAGATAATATTAAAGCTATATTAGAAATTGTTGAAGAAAACGAAACTAAAAGAGAAAATAAATTAGAAGAACTCTTAAATGAATTTTCAATTTCTCACTTAAGAAAATCTCCAGCTATTGCTCTTTCTGGAGGTGAACGTAGAAGACTCGAAATAGCTAGAGCACTTGCTAGTAATCCTGATTTTATACTGCTTGATGAGCCTCTTGCTGGTATAGATCCTATAGCTGTTGGCGAAATAAGATCTTTAGTATCACAACTAAAAAATAGAGGTTTAGGAGTTCTGATAACCGATCATAATGTTAGAGAAACATTAGATATTATAGACCGAGCATATATTTTACATGGAGGTACTGTATTAATGGAAGGAACTCCTGAAGAAATTGTTGCAAGTAAAGAAGTTAGAAAAGTTTATTTAGGTGATAATTTCTCAATGTAATATAATAAATAGTTTTAGTGTACTTGTACAATTGCTTTATGTTATTATATTTTAGTCATCTGATGAGGATAACATATAGGTCAAGGAACCCACAAGGTTATATTCAGCAGATAGAAATCCTTTAACAAAAGATAATATTATTTGCTAAAGGTTAAAAAGAGGAGTAGCAACTCCTCTTTTTTTGAGATTTGATTGAATAGTTGTGTCGTAAGTTTCAAACATCGCCATAAATGGATCGTTTTCAACAACTATCTACTTCGAACACGTTCGGCCGTCGTAGAACTTCACCAAAAAAAACTCCCTTGCGGGAGTTTGAATTGGCGCGCTCTAGACGATTCGAACGTCTGACCCACAGCTTAGAAGGCTGTTGCTCTATCCTGCTGAGCTAAGAGCGCATTATGCTTACAACAAGCCTTTTTACACATTTTAATTTAATTGTCAATACTATTTATTATTTTTTTTAATTTTTTTATCATTATTTAATTTTGCATTTCTTTTTTTTATAGTTTTTTTCTTTTCAACTGAAAAACCAAATTTACCGATTTGGCGACCTAAAGTGTAGTAAAAACCATGTGCATAAGCAAGTAAGCCTGCTTTTTCTAAGCTAAGAGCACCTTTTTCATTTAAATATTTATCATCAACATTTACAGCTAAAACCTTAGCCAGAAACATATCGTGAGTACCATATTTTTTAATGTCGATAACTTCACATTCTAAAGAAATGGGGGCTTCCTCAATTTGTGGAGCGTTGATTTTTGAACAAGGAATAGCAGTTAAGTTACATGCTTCAAATTTATTTATATCTCGACCAGACTTAACCCCACAAAAATCTGTAGCTTTAGCTAAAGGGAGATTTGGAACATTAATAACAAATTCTTTGTTTTTTGAAATAATTTCATGAGAGTATCGTGATGGTCTGATGGAAACATATGTTAATACAGGGTCAGAACAAATTATTCCGGTCCAAGCTGCTGTCATAACATTCGGTGATTCTACACTACCTGATGAAATTAATGCAGGTGGTAAAGGTGCTAATATGGTTCCCGGTTGCCAAGTTATTTTTGCCATTAAAGTTCTCCAATAAAAAATTATGAGAAACATATACAAGCAATTTAATTTCTAATCAAGCAATTTTAAAATTCGGCATACAAGAATGTTATCAATTTTGTAAAATATGGTTTGTGCAACACGTCTTGTTTTTACAATTTTAGTTTTCCTTAAAATTGCTAAATGTTGTGACAAAGCCGATTGACTTAAGCTTATCATATTTTCAAGTTGTCCGACATTGAGTTCATGGGTATATAACAATTTCAAGATTTTTAGTCGGTTATAATTTGCAAGTGCTTTTAATATTGATACATTGTTTTTATCTTTGTTGTTCATGAAATTCTCCTTAAATATGCTTAAATTTAATGGAAAAAACATAAAATAACATAGGAGCTAAAGCAAAATGCTATATATACTTGAAGCTAAAAATCAATACACAATATGTAAGAAAGAGTTGATATTGCAAAATTGATGATATAATCTACAAAAAAGGAGATGGTTATGAAAATAAATACTGATAAATTGAGTTTTGAAGAAGCTTTAGTTCAATTAGAAAATTTGGTTAAAGATTTAGAAGGTGGAAAGATAAAGCTAGATGACGCTGTTGAAGCTTATGAAACAGCAGTTGCATTAAAAAAGTTTTGTGAAGAAAAACTACATGCTGCACAATTAAAAATTGAAAAAATAGAAAAAACACCAAATGGCGATTTAACTTTAAGCCCATTAGATAGAATAGAAGAATAAATGACTGATATTGTAAAAAATATTAAAGAATATTCAGAAAAATTTAATCAACAAATTAAACCACTTTTTATAAAAACAGAGGGGCTAGAGCGACAAGTTGTTGAAGCTATGGAATATTCTGTAACTAATGGTGGTAAACGTCTTCGTCCTTTTTTGGTTTTTGAATGTGCTAATATATTTGGGGTTGGGTTTGATGAAAGTTTTTATGCAGCAGCATCATTAGAAATGTTGCATTCATATTCACTTATTCATGATGATTTGCCAGCTATGGATAATGACGATTTAAGAAGAGGTAAACCTACTTGCCATAAACAATTTGATGAAGCAACAGCTATTTTAGCTGGAGATGGTTTATTAACATACGCTTTTGAAATTTTATCAACAGCACCATATGAGGATAAAATAAAAATAGAATTAATGCAAATGCTTTCAAAAAATGCTGGAGCAATAGATGGAATGATTGCAGGACAAATGTTAGATTTGTCAGCAGAGAAGATTGTAAACATTGAAAATCCTGAATTAATTATAAAACATATTGAAGAAATGAAAACAGGATGCCTTTTAAAATATGCTTGTGAGGCAGGAGCTGTAATAGGACATGCTGATGCATTGTCACGAAAATCGTTAGTTGATTATTCTCGTAAAATAGGAATAGCTTTTCAAATAGCAGATGACATTTTAGATGTTGAAGGATCTCAAGAAATTGTAGGTAAAACACTAAAGAAAGATAAAGAACAGAACAAGTTAACTTTTGTCGGATGTTATGGAATTGATAAAGCTAAGATTATGGCTAGAACGCTTATTGATGAGGCTAAAGATATTGTATCAATTTTTAATGATAAGGCGCAAAATTTACAAAGTTTAGCGGATTTTATAATTAACAGAAAATACTAAATTTGTTGTTACATTTTTGTTACAAAATAGTTGCATTGCATTATAAGATGTGATATATTATAAGCATAATATAATTATGACGAAAGGAGAAAATCCGATGATGACCATGCAAAATAAAACTTTAGGCCAACAGTTTTTAGAAGTGTTAAACTCGGCTAAAAACGATAAGGAAAAAATGTTTACTCTCCTTCGTTCTACCTTAGAGAAAGTAAACCCTTTTCCTACTGAAAAAATTAATTTTGCAAAAGTTATGCAACAAGTTACAGAACAAGATAGTGTTGCAACAATGCGTGCTGCAAAAGCAAGTTTTAATGCAAGCCATGGCGCTTATATGTTTGCTGATGATTATATATATTTAACCGCTAAAGCATACAAGGAACAAGGAATGGGCGGAATTACAGATTTTAAACGTGACTTCAGAATGTTTACTGATGATGTAAAAGTTCAGCCCAAAAGCAGAGAATACAATTAAAAAAAAGCTCCGGAATAAAAACCGGAGCTTTTTAGATTTATACACTACAACGCAGAGCTTTGTCAAAATGTGTAGCGCTATTGATTATAAAGGGCATGAATATACAGAATATAGACCTGATGGATCTCTTTTGGCTTAAAATGACTTAATTCATATACAAATGAAAGTTTTGGATGATGGTAAAGCAGCCTTTGGTGCAATTTATGAAGACAGACATTAGATAAATGAAACATTTAAAGGCAATGGTATCGAATGGTATTGGAAAGCAACAGCTATAATTTTGGATCCTGAAAAGTGCTACCTATACAATTTTTAATTAATAATATTATCCAATAAGTTAAAATAATTTATTGATTTTCATTTTATAATAAACATAATTGAGCATAGATTCACATATGTAAAGGAAACAATAATGTTATTTAGCTTGGTTATACTTTTAAGTTTAGCATTTATCAAATCAGCCTTAGCAAATCCGGCTTGTGCCGTTTGTACAATTGCTGTAGGTGCATCTTTAGAACTTGCACGTAAATTAGGTGTTGATGATAGTGTTGTAGGTGTTTGGGCAGGTGCTTTTTTAGTTCTTTTAGGATATTGGACTATTAAATGGTTTGATAAGAAAAATTGGCACTTTAAGGGCCGTGATTTTATCATATTGGTAGCATCCGTTGCTATGATTGGGTTTATGTATATCAATAAATTAGAATATCATGCGGAAGTAATTGGATTTTTATATTTAGATCCATTTTTATTTAGCACAATATCTGGTGCTCTTGTGTTGGTTTTTTCATCAGATTTTTATCAATGGATGAAAAGAAAAAATGGCGGACACGCACATTTTCCTTTTGAAAAAGTGTTTGTTCCTGTAGCCGCTTTATTAATTTTAAGTGCATATTTTTATTATTTTCCGTTGTGTCAAGAAGTTGGCGGAAAACTTTATGATTTCTAAAATCAAAAATCCCTGTTAACACATAACAGGGATTTTTTTGTAAATATTTTTCAAAAAAATGCTTTTACCTCTTGCTTAAATAAAAACTGCTACCTATATAACTTTTTAGAAAAGGTTTAAATATTAAAAAAATAAGGATTTAATATAATGAGTAATAAAGTTATTGGTATTGACTTAGGAACAACAAACTCTTGTTTTGCAGTAATGGATGGTGGTGAAGCTAAAGTTTTAGAAAACTCTGAAGGTGCACGTACAACTCCTTCCATGATTGCTTTTACAGATGCTGAACGCTTAGTTGGTGCAGCAGCAAAACGTCAAGCTGTTACAAACCCTGAAAACACATTGTTTGCAATTAAACGTTTAATCGGTCGTCGTTTTGACTCTGCTGAAGTTCAAAAAGATAAAGCAACAGCACCTTTTAAAATTATTCAAGGTGATAATGGTGATGCTTGGGTTGAAGTTAAAGGAGAAAAATATGCTCCATCACAAGTTTCAGCAATTGTATTGCAAAAAATCAAAGAATATGCAGAAAGCTATTTAGGTGAAAAAGTTGAAAAAGCTGTTATTACTGTTCCTGCATACTTTAACGATTCTCAACGTTAAGCTACAAAAGATGCCGGTAAAATTGCCGGTTTAGTCGTGTTACGTATTATCAATGAGCCAACAGCTGCTGCACTTGCTTATGGTATGGATAAAAAAGCATCAGGCACAATTGCTGTATATGACCTTGGTGGTGGTACATTCGATATTTCTATATTGGAAATTGGTGATGGTGTATTTGAAGTGAAATCTACAAACGGTGATACATTCTTAGGTGGTGAAGACTTTGACCAAAGAATAGTTAACTTTTTAGCAGATGAATTTAAAAAAGAATCCGGCATTGATTTGAAAAATGACAGATTAGCTTTACAACGCTTAAAAGAAGCCGCTGAAAAAGCAAAAATCGAATTGTCATCAGCAACTCAAACTGATGTTAACTTGCCATTCATTACAGCTGATGCTACAGGTCCTAAACACTTAAATATTAAAATGACACGTGCAAAATTAGAATCTTTGGTTGATGATTTAATTGACCGCACTGTTGAACCTTGCCGTAAAGCATTATCTGATGCAGGATTAAGCGCAAGTGAAATTAGCGAAGTTATTTTGGTTGGCGGTATGACACGTATGCCAAAAGTACAAGAAAAAGTTAAAGAAATTTTTGGAAAAGAACCACACAAAGGTGTTAACCCTGATGAAGTTGTTGCCGTAGGTGCCGCAATTCAAGGTGGTGTTTTAATGGGTGATGTTAAAGATGTGTTGTTGTTAGACGTTACACCACTTTCTTTAGGTATTGAAACATTAGGTGGTGTGTTTACTCGTTTGATTGATAGAAATACAACAATTCCTACTCGTAAATCACAAGTATTCTCAACAGCTGAAGATGGCCAAACAGCTGTTACAATCAGGGTGTTCCAAGGTGAACGTGAAATTGCTGCTCACAACAAACTTTTAGGACAATTTGACTTAGTTGGTATTCCACCGGCACCACGTGGTATGCCTCAAATTGAAGTTGCTTTTGATATTGATGCTAACGGTATTGTAAACGTTTCTGCAAAAGATAAAGCAACAAATAAAGAACAAGTAATCAGAATTCAAGCTTCAGGTGGTTTGTCAGATGCTGATATCGAAAAGATGGTTAAAGATGCTGAAGCAAATGCAGAAGCAGATAAGAAGAAAAAAGAAGAAGTTGAAACCAGAAATCAGGCAGAAGCATTGATGCACTCAACTGAAAAAACATTAAAAGAAAATTCTGATAAGATTTCTGCCGCTGATAAATCTGCAATTGAAAATGCTATTGAAGCATTGAAAACAGCATTAGATGGTTCAGATACTGCAGCTATCAAAGAAAAAAGCGATGCTTTAATGCAAGCTTCATTAAAATTAGGTGAGGCTATGTATAAGGCTCAAGCTGCTGATGCAGGCGCAGATGCAACTTCTGGAGCAAACACAACCGGAACTGATGAAAAAGTTGTAGATGCTGATTACGAAGAAGTTAAATAATTTATTTTAACAACAATGCTCTCCCTTAAAATTTTGTACATTTAAGGGAGAGTTTTTTATAACAGGAGATATCATGTTTAGCTACATTGTTAATTTTACTTTGATAGTTTTTATAGTTAGCTTATTTATAGGATCTTTCCATTTATATCGTGTATCAAAAAGAAATAAAAAAGAATTAAAACCATATGCAACTGATAATATTGTTTATAAAAACGACTTAGGAAAGGTGTTGGTTGTATATTATTCTTTAAGCGGAAATACAAAACAAATTGCTGAGAATATTGCAAAAAAAACAAATGCCGATTTATTTGAAATTAAAACATTTGAACAAGCAAAATTAGGATTATCGTTTTACATTGAAATAAAAAAACAGCTAAATACAAAAAAATATCCTAAAATTGAAAATAAGATGCCGGACTTTTTAAAATATGACACCATATTTGTGGGTTTTCCGGTTTGGTGGTATACAATGGCAACTCCAGGGTTGTCGTTTTTACAAAAAGCCGATTTTAGAAACAAAAACGTTGTTCCTTTTTCAACTCAAGGCAGCAATTATGGCTCATTTTTTGAAGATTTTAAGAAAATGGCAAAAAATGCAAACATTCTTGAAGGTAACCAATTTAATAATGTTGGCAAAAAGTATAACAACGCAGTTGATAGCAAAATCTCAGATTGGTTAAATCAGATATAAAAAATAAGTTGACAAAATGTGCGATTGTGTTATCATATTCACACAATCAAATTATTAATTAATACAAGTCTTATGGAAAGTATCAAATTAAACATCAGTGAATTAGATGAATTTACTGATATCATGTCGTTAACAAATGAGGAATGGCTGTACCGATTTAAAAAATGGTTTAAGCATATCGTACGAACCTACTGCAAATACAATTGCCTTATGTTGGTTGCATGCGATGATGAACCTGAAAATTATTGTAAGATGTCAATAGATGATTTGACACAGGCTCTTTACGAAAATTACTACGCAGAAATTTTCCGACTTATGTCATACAAGTCTGATAAAATTCAGAATTGGAATGAAAGTCTTGAAAAGTATGCCCAAGCAAAAGCACAGCATGAAACACTAAGAAGAAAGGGTGTTACTTATATGCTGTTACACATTAAGGAAGCAATGAATACTTGTAGTAACCTGAAAAAGAATGATGTTGAGCTTACGATGGTTGACGTCGCAGAAGTGGCACTTAATCGCTATGTATCTGAGGGTAGGGGAGATTTCCTTACTTTTTCGGAATTTATGAATTAAAAAAGGAGGTTCTACCTCCTTTTTTTTAATGAAATTTAAATATTCTTAATATAAACAAAAATAAATTATATTAAGAGAGGTGTTTGTGGCTGAATTTTCTTATCAATATTTATCAAATTGTAAAACTCCTGATAAATGGATATTCTTTTTGCATGGATATAATAACACTTATGAAGAAATGTTACATATATACAATGCGCTGTTGTTAAAAACACAAAACTTGGCAATTGTTGCTCCTGTTGGTAAAAAGATATCAACAAAAGACAATAAACGGCATAGTTGGTGGAAAGTATCAGGGTTTGACATTGAAGGTAAAAGATTAATGTCTGAAACGCCGGTTGAAGAAATTGCTGATATATATAATCAAGTAGGTCAAGAATTGCTTTTAACAGCAACCGAAATAAATGATTTTATTGATAACATTCAAAAACAATATAATTTTACCGACAAGCAAACATATATAGCCGGCTTCTCACAAGGAGCAATGCTTGGTATATGGACATCTCTTATTCGAAAAAACAAAATAGGCGGTTGTTTTTCTTGTTCAGGGTTGGTTGCAGCAAATGTACATTTAAATGATAAAATAAAATCTAAACCTAAAGTATACCTAATGCATGGCAAACAAGATAAACAAGTGCAGTATAAGTGCATGGATTATAGTGTGGACACGCTCAAAACATTAGGTGTTGATGCGATTGCAGTTACTTATGAAAATCTAGATCATGAAGTAAGTAATGAAGAAATAGACTTTATAGCATCTGAGATAAAATAAAACATGTTACTAAAAAATCAAAACTAATTGAGTTTTATATTACCTGTTGTTATGATTTTCGTAACAAATAAAGGAGTATAAAATGACAAAAGTTGCTGTATGGTGCCGACATCAAAATGACAATATAATCGGTATCGGTCCTGAAATTCCGTGGCGAGTTTCGTCAGATTTTAAGCGCTTCAGACGCATTACGGAAGGGCAAAACTTGGTTGCCGGTGAAAAAACTTATGAAAGTTTTCCTAATAGAACTTTACCAAACAGAAAAATTTATGTGCTTACATTTAATGAAAACTACGAAGTTTCTGATAAACAAAATCACTTTGTAGTTACTGATATTAAGAAGTTCAAAGAATTTGAAGAAGATTTATATATATCCGGAGGAGCTACAATATACAAACTTTTCATGACTTTGCATGAAAAACTATTACCTGATATAGTTGTAGATAGTATGTATAAAGGAGAACTTAATCCTGATTTAAGCGGCCCAAAAATTGATATTAGCGAATGCATTGAAATATTACATAAAAAATATTTCAAAATTTCAATAGATTATGAACAAGATAACATCATTACTAGCATATGGGTTAAAAAAGGTGGTTTTGTTGAACAATCGGTTCTTAAAAGAATAGTGTATGCAATTGAAAATAATGGAGAATTATAAATGAAACAATATCTTGATTTGTTACAAGACATTTTAGATAACGGAGTCGATAAAGCAGATAGAACAGGTGTGGGTACCAGATCTGTGTTCGGACGCCAAATGCGTTTTGACTTAAGCAAAGGTTTTCCGCTTGTAACAACTAAAAAAGTTCACTTAAAAAGCATTATTCATGAGTTGTTATGGTTTATTAAAGGTGATACTAATATTAAATATTTGCAAGATAACGGTGTCAGAATATGGAATGAGTGGGCCGATAAAAATGGCGATTTAGGTCCTGTTTATGGTTCTCAGTGGCGCAATTGGAACGGTGAGGGTGTAGACCAATTAGCAGATGTAATTGAACGCTTAAAAAATAACCCTAATGATAGAAGAATGATTATTTCTGCATGGAATGTCAGCAAAATCCCAGAAATGAAGTTACCTCCTTGTCATATGATGTTTCAGTTTTACGTAGCAAATGGAAAATTGTCATGTATGTTATACCAGCGTTCTTGTGACATGTTTTTAGGTGTGCCTTTTAATATTGCATCTTACGCACTTTTAACAATGATGATTGCCCAAGTTTGCAATTTGGAAGTTGGAGAGTTTGTTCATACGTTAGGAGATACGCATATTTATCATAACCATTTTGAACAAGTTAAAGAACAACTTTCTCACACACCTCTTCAATTACCGACAATGAAAATAAATCCTGAAGTAAAAAATATAAATGATTTTAAATATGAAGACTTCGAGCTTGTAGGTTATGAAAGCTATGGGGTTATTAAAGGAAAAGTTGCTGTATAGGTTTTATAAGTTTTATTATTTTCATATTTATTTGTTGACAAAACAAATAAATATGATAGCATGATTGAACAAACTTATAATTCTGTACTGTTATGAATAAAGAGAAAATTGACGCATTGCGTAACTTGAAAGTTACCAAAGAAGAAGCTTTAGAGTGGGTAAACATCTTAGAAAAAGAGTGTCATGTGGAAACACCTCTTCCAATTGTCTATTTGAAAGAAAATGGTTGCCTAGAGGCTTATCCATATTTGGACAAAGAGAAAAAGGAGCAGGCGTTCGGTATTTTGATTAATGACATTGTATGGCCGCTTACCGGACAATATGCAAATGTTGACATGTTCAAAGCTTGCCATCTATTGAAAGATATGTTCTTTCCTTCAGTTAGTGACTTGATGCAAGTGAGAGAGCGTATGCCGTTCATTAAATCGACATTTGCCATCCTTAGAGCTCATGAAGTTGAAGCGGATGATTTTCTCGACGGTGTGTATTGGACAAGCCATATGTGGTCTAACAAAAAAGAATTTGTACGAAAGGTATACTCAGTATCGGATGCCGTTTGTTACAATTATGACCCTTATCGCGGCAAGAAAGCGCACCTTCGAGGTTGCAAAAATTTCCACAAGTAAAGTGTAACTCCCAACCACGTAAAAAGCCTCCTTTTTAGGAGGTTTTTTTGTTATGGTATAAATACATATTGTTTGACTTATAAAACATGTTATTGTACAGTAATGCATCAAAGTTAATTATGATGTTAAACAATTTTAAAATTATATCCATATGAAAACAACCAAAACCATTACAACAGCTAAGGATATTTTAGCCTTAGTTAATTTTATCTGCTCTCATAAAGCAGGTTTAGAGTATAAGCTATGTGATGAAAAAGATATCAGATTAGAATATCTTTTTCCTGATGATGCGCCCAAATGGATTGTTCCGTTAACAATACCAGGTAAGGAAGAGATTGAATATTTTATATTTGATCATGAGTTTTGCTCGTTATCTGTTCAGAGAAAATATCCGCATTGGATTACAGTTTCGTTTTTAAAATTAACAGATACTCCGGCGTGGAATTCATACTTTCATCATTGGAACATTGATAATAAGACTGTGGAAACTGTTTTTAACACTACAGATGAGGAAAATCCGATTATTTTTCCTGATTATTGGTGGAATCGTTCTTATAACGAACATCAACCTATATGTCCAATTTTGTTTTTAACTCCTCAAGACATTATAAACGGTTTTCCGTTCAGAGATTTCGTCAAGGATGTAAAAAACATTGAGTTAAAAGTAACAAGCTATAATGAACCTGTGTGGGTTTTGACTCAAAATGATGGACAGGAATTTGTTGTTTTTCCTTGTGCTTTAGACCGTTTTTGTGAGGAATTGAATGGAAACCATGATTTTTGTGGCCCATTCAGAAAACCGCAAAAAGATGAAGAGTTTTTGGTCGGACATTATTTAGGTCAAAGCGTTATTGCTCCTTTAATGGCCTTTAAGGTAAAAAATGAACAAGAGCTTTCCGTTTTACGCTTTAGCGAAATGAGCATGAACATCAAAACCGATTTTTCTGGTTTTGCATTGTAACAAAAAGCCTCCATTAGGAGGCTTTTACTATATATAAATATAAAACCCCTCACACAAAGTGAGGGGTTAATAAAGGTTATTAAACCAAGTTTACTTATTTTTTTGTAAAGATTCTACGGTTTGATGAACGTTACTAAGAGCAGTAACCGTTATTTCTTCATCATTTATTTTAGCCTTTACAGGTAAACCTGTTTTTGAACTTAAGCTTTTCATTTCTCTTATAAGAGAATAGAGGCATACACCGACATATGGCTTAACAACGATAACGTCAAAACAATTAAATTTATTCATAATATTTTTATTTAATAAAAAAACACTCTAAAATTTAAGCAACTTGCAATTACCATGATACAGTATTCTCCCAAACAACGTCTGGATTGATTTTTAAGAAATCTTCTTCTGTCATAACCAATGAGACATAAACATTAGAAACAGCATCATCATAGCTATATTCAGCATATGGATAACAAACACGATATTGACGATAACACGGATATCCGTCATCTTTGGCACTTCTGGTCCAACAGTGTGTAAATACATCTAAAAGACAAAGATTGGCAATGTTGCAAAAAACATGAGAAATCAGGCTTACATGATACATCGGATAATGTTCTTTTTGCCATTTTTCTTTAATTTTAAGAATTTCCTGCCAAGTCTTATCTTTAGCAATGGGAGCAAAAAATGCCACATTGACCAACTTTTGATAGGTATTAAGACCTTCAAGATCTTTTCGGTCACAAAGTTCGCTATCATCTTCTTTGAAGAAAGCGACAGCGGCGACGGCTTGTCTGAAATCTGTCACAATTTTCAAATTGCGATCAACACACATCAACACTCGTCCCATATGATCTTTTGGGCACTCAACATATTCATCTTGTAAATCTGGTGCGGTTTGGCTTAATAGCATATCCTGAAAAGAGGCATCAACTAAAGCATGCATTTTTTTACGAGAAAATCCGTAAGAACGAATAATCGTCTTTAGGAAATTTTTAACAATTTCTCTTTGCTTCATAATTGTATAATTTTTAAGATTAATAATTCAAAAATATGCTTTTTTCATAACATAAATTTCATCATTTGTCAACACATACTTGACTTATAAAAAAAATCTATTGTAGTAAATCTACAAATTAAAGTATTGTGTAAATTAAAAATTTTTTATCATTATGAATGCAGACAAAAAAGAAAAACTATTAAGAAATCTTTGGTATGTTGATGAAAATCTTAAACTTACCGATGACCCAGCTAAAAGTGTAGGTTTTATTGACCTTGTGTTAGCTGCCGATATTTATTCTTATTATTTCGTCATTACTTTTTTTGAGCGTATTGGTGTTGCCAAATCAAGTCAAGAGGCAAGAAACTTGATAGAACAATGGTTGAGGCGTAAATATAGCACACACCGTTTAGCAACAAGGAACACTACATTTGAGCCCGTAATTCCGCTTGCATCATCTGTTGCATTTTGCAAAGAAAATTTTGCAAAGCACGGCAGAGAAATGGAATATTGTTGGGTGTTGGAACCATTTGAGTGTAAAATTCACATTGATGACATCAATTACAGAGTAGATACCGCTTTTCCGATTAAAGATGCCAGAAAGTTTGAAGAAACCGAGTGTGGCGCAATGCGTTATTATCATGAGTTTGTCCGTGATGTAAACGAGCCCTTCAACGTTTTTCCGGCAGTGCTTATTGATTATAATGAGTTTCCGGTTCATTGTCAGAGTGTTGATTTATTAGATTGCAATCTTTACTCAAACACTCATTCACTTATGTGTTGTAATGAAGGTATAATG
>JAZKXV010000026.1:0-93234 GCA_045611785.1 Alphaproteobacteria bacterium | reverse complement strand
CCTATTAAAAAGACGATTTCAGCTTCTTTAGGTGTATATTCTACAGGCCATAAATAAACTTTACCTTTACCATTTATTAGAGATATATCAGTGCCTGATATAGTTATATCTTTATGTTTCTCCATAAATGCAACCTGTCGTTCTAATTTGTTTGGTTCGGCTATATCATCATCGTCTACCCAAGCAATATATTTACCTTGTGCTTCAGATAGACCTCTGTTACGGCTATAAACAATTTTTTTATTTCCGTCATTTTCAAAAGTTTTAATTCTTTTATCTTTAAGAGCATATTCATTCATAACCTTACTAGTACCATCTGTAGAACCATCATTTATGATTATAAGTTCCCAATTTTTATAAGTTTGAGCTAAAACAGAATCTATTGCTTTTGGAAGCATATCAGCTCTGTTATATGTAAGTAAAATTACTGATACTAGCGGATTGGCAAAAAATATTTTATATGCGGTTAAGCTTGCTAATAAAACTATTGTTGAAAATATGAATAAGCCTTTTTTCATTACATAACTCTTTTACTATGAAACAGATTTTATTAAAACAGATAAATTAGTTAAGAACAATTTAACAGAAATTGCAAGCAATATTATACCAAAAATCTTTTGAAGCATATAAACAACACCAGGGTTGATAAAACGTTCAAATTCTTTTGCCATTCTTAAAACAAAATATACAATAACAATATTTGCTAAAATTGCGGCTAAAATATTAATATCAGCATATTCAGATCTAATAGATAATAAAGCGGTCATAGAACCAGCCCCAACGATTAATGGGAATACAACAGGGGTAAATGTTGCATCTTTAGGTAGATCTGGACTATCGTGGAATATTTGTATGTCTAAAATCATTTCTAGTGCCATAACAAACAATATTATTGAACCGGCAACTGCAAATGATGAAATATCTAAGCCAAATAATTTAAGGAATGCATCGCCAATATAGAAAAAGCCTATAAACATAATTAAAGCTATTATACTAGCCCTTGAAGAGCTAACAATTTTTCCTTTTTTACGTAAATTAATGATAATTGGAGTTGTGCCAATGATATCTATAATTGCAAATAAAACAACAAATGCACTAAAAAAATCTTTAAAATTAAATGATTGTAACATAAGAAAACCTCTTGAAAAAAATTAAATATAATAGGCGTTCTATCATAGAAAACTTTTAAGTCAAGAATGATTTTAGCTTATTTACCAAATTAGATAACTTAAGTATTTGTATAAGATATAATAGTTTATTAAATTAAAATTTTAATTATCATTTTTGCTAAGATTTCTATAATATCTGGTAGGTTCTTTTTCTCCTGCCCATAATATATCAACATAGGGAGCCATAATTTTATATATGCGTCCATGTTTTTTCATTTTATATGAATAAAATGACCGATCTTGAATAGAAACTACAACAGCCTCTTCACCATCTTCAAAAGGGATAAAATATGGAAATGCAGAAGGAATAAAAATATGCGTTTTACAATGTTTTTTTACCATAGAATCAACAATTGATTGATTAAAATGGTTGTTGTTTTTTTGGATATATTTTAATCTCTCACATTGTGTTTTAGGATATTCAACATCCGGATAAAATCTATTCCATCTGGTTTTATAAAAAGTTTTTTGTAAAATACCGATTTTTCTATAGTATTCTTTAGGGTTAGAGTGATGTACACGATATTTATATAATGCTTCTGGTAGTGTAACCATTTTACCACCATGTTTAAGAACTTCATCATATATTACTAAATCTTCAGATACAGATATTTCAGAATTAAATTTTATATCATGTTCTTTTATAAAATCATGTCGCCACATTGTCGTTGCTAAAATTACAGGTAGACGACCGAGCAAGAAAACAATTTCAGCTTCTTCAGGTGTATATTCTACAGCACCTAAATAAACCTTACCTTCACCATTCATTAAAGATATATCAGTGCCTAATATAGTTATATCTTTATGTTTCTCCATAAATGCAACCTGTTGTTCTAATTTGTTTGGTTCTACTTTGTCATCGTCATCTATCCAAGCAATATATTTACCTTTTGCTTCAGATAGACCTCTGTTACGGCCATAAACAATTTTTTTATTTCCATCATTTTCGAAAGTTTTAATTCTTTTATCTTTAAGAGCATATTCATTCATAACCTTACTAGTACCATCTGTAGAACCATCATTTATGATTATAAGTTCCCAATTTTTATAAGTTTGCGCTAAAATAGAATCTATTGCTCTTGGAAGCATATCAGCTCTGTTATATGTAAGTAAAATTACTGATACTAGTGGTTTATTAAAATATACATTATATGAGATAATACTTGTTACAAATAAAGTCACAATACAGATAGAAATTGTAAGGTATTTTTTTATATTCATGGTGTTTTACTTTTAAGTTAATAGAATTATTTTATGAATTTAACAAAAAAATGTTTTAAGTCAATAAAGTTTTTTTGCTTATATATAAAAAAACACTTGAAATATAATTATTTAAATGTATAAATCAATCAATCTTAAAATTATAGGGTGCGCTAGATTTTAAGTTTTAACTTCGCACAAGTCCGCTTTTTTATAAGGTCTGGCATTTTTTATGAAAATTTATTTTATGACAAATACTGAATTTAAAATTCCTGAAACAACAGAAAGCTTTGAAGAACTCTTAAATGAACAATTTGGCGATAAAGGTATCGTAGGTTCTGTTGTTAAAGGTACAATCATTCGTTTAAGCGACGATTTTGCTACTGTAGATGTAGGCTTAAAATCTGAAGGTCGTATTCCTTTACGCGAATTTGGTCAAAATCCTGAACTCAAAATCGGTGACCAAATTGAAGTTTTGGTTGACAGATATGAAGATAGAGATGGAAACATAGTTCTTTCTCGTGAAAAAGCTCGTCGTGAAGAAGCTTGGGCTGAATTAGAAAAATCAATGAATGCAGGTGAACGCGTTAACGGTGTTATCTTTGGTCGTGTTAAAGGCGGCTTTACAGTTGATTTAAGCGGTGCTATTGCATTCTTACCAGGATCTCAAATTGATATTCGCCCAATTAGAGATATTACTCCTTTAATGGGTATTTCTCAACCATTCCAAATTTTGAAAATGGATAGAGTTAGAGGTAATATCGTAGTTTCTCGTCGTGTTGTATTAGAAGAAACAAGAGCAGAAGCTAGAGCTGAACTCATCGATACAATTAAAGAAGGCGCTATTTTAGACGGTGTTGTTAAAAACATTACAGATTACGGTGCATTCATTGACTTGGGTGGTGTTGACGGCTTATTGCACGTTACAGATATTTCTTGGAAAAGAATTAATCATCCTGCAGAACTTTTATCTGTTGGTCAAACTATTAAAGTTCAAGTTATCAAATTTAATGAAGATACACAACGCATTAGCTTGGGTATGAAACAACTTGAAAGTGATCCATGGCAAGCTGTAGCTGATAAATATGCTGTTGGTGAAGTTTACACAGGTAAAGTTACTAACATTACAGATTACGGTGCATTCGTTGAATTAGAAGATGGTATTGAAGGTCTTGTTCATGTTTCTGAAATGAGCTGGACACGTAAAAACGTTCACCCAGGAAAAATCGTTTCTACTTCTGAAGAAGTTCAAGTTAAAGTTCTTGAAGTTGATGCAGATAAAAGAAGAATTAGCTTGGGTATTAAACAATGTATGCCAAACCCATGGGCTGCTTACATTGAAGAACACCCAGCAGGTTCTGTAATTGAAGGTAAAATCAAAAACATTACTGAATTCGGTTTGTTCGTTGGTTTAACTGATGAAATCGATGGTATGATTCACCTTTCAGATATCGCTTGGGGTAAATCAGGCGAAGAAGCTGTTAAAGACTATGTTAAAGGTCAAGACATTACTGCTAAAATTATTGATGTTGACGTTGAAAAAGAACGTATCAGCCTCGGTATTAAGCAATTAGATGAAAACAATGCTGCTTTAGCATTAGAGAACCTCAAAAAAGGTGACGTTGTTAAAGCTATTGTTGTAAGCACTGATGACAAAGGCGTTAATGTTGAAGTTGAAGGTATTGCTGCAACAATTAAAAAAGCTGATTTATCTAAAGATAAAGATGGTCAAAATCCTGAAAATTATCATGAAGGTGATGTTTTGGAGGCAAAACTTACATCTGTTGATAAAAAGAACGGCAAACTTGGCGTATCTGTAAAAGCTTTAGAAATTGAAGAAGAAAAGAAAACATTAGAAGAATATTCAGCTTCTAATGCTAGTGGTACATCTTTAGGTGATGCTTTAGGCGAAGCTTTAAAGAAAACTGTTGCTTAATTAATTTCTTTAAGTATAAAAAATCCTCCGATAAATCGGAGGATTTTTTTTATTTTAGATATTCAAGAGGATTGTGATTATAGTTAAAGTCTTTAACTATAAAGGTTGTTACCGGAGCAATGCTGTATTTTGCAAAAATTATACCATGACCTAAGCATAATCCGACATTAATATTTAGCTCGGTTTCTTGTTGGTTTAAATACTCAGCCTGAAATATCGGGTCGCAACTTGGTCCGGATATTTCATCAGATATACATCTTCCGTTTAATCCACTATCTTTGCAATTAATGGATAAAACTTCGAAACCGGCATCTTCTAAAAGCTCTTTTAGTTTTTCGGCATATGGTTGAACGGCTTTGCAGTTAGCTATACCTATTTTTTTAAATCCGCTTTCTTTTGCAAAGTTAATTAATTCTTGCAAACGAGATTTGTCGCGAGAATTAAAAGTGTGTATCATAATTTGTTTATCTGTTTGATTATATGTAGTCATGTTATTTCTCTGTAAAAAAAGCCCCAAAAGGGGCTTTATATTATTGATCCAAGAATGAACGCAGTCTTCTTGAGCGGCTAGGGTGCTTTAACTTTCTTAAAGCCTTTGCTTCAATCTGACGAATACGTTCTCTTGTAACATTAAATTGTTGACCAACTTCTTCTAATGTATGATCTGTTGGCATACCGATTCCAAAACGCATGCGTAGAACACGCTCTTCTCTTGGTGTAAGAGAAGATAATATTTTTGTGCATGTTTCTTTTAAGTTTGAATGAATTGCGCTATCAAGTGGTTGTAAAGCGCTTTCATCAGCAATAAAATCACCTAAAGATGAATCTTCTTCATCTCCAACAGGAGCTTCTAAGCTTACAGGTTCTTTAGCAATTTTCATAACTTTACGAATTTTTTCTAAAGGCATAGATAAGCGTTTTGCCAATTCTTCAGGTACAGGTTCTCTACCCATTTCTGCAAGCATTTGACGAGATGTACGAACAAGCTTATTAATTGTTTCAATCATGTGTACAGGAATACGAATTGTACGGGCTTGATCAGCAATTGAACGAGTAATTGCTTGACGTATCCACCATGTAGCATAAGTTGAAAACTTGTATCCGCGGCGATATTCAAATTTATCAACTGCTTTCATTAAGCCGATATTTCCTTCTTGAATTAAATCAAGAAATTGCATACCACGATTGGTATATTTTTTAGCAATAGAAATAACTAAACGCAAGTTTGCTTCAATCATTTCTTTTTTAGCGCGTTCTGCTTCTCTTTCACCACGTTTAATGGTGTCTACCATTTTACGATATTCAGAAATAGGCAAACCGCATTCTTGTGACATTTGAGCAATGCCATCTCTTAATTCTGCAATTTCTTTGCCATAACGTTCAACAAAAATTTGCCAATATTTATCTTTGATTTGAGAGATTTCCTCTAACCAATTAGGATCAAGTTCAGATTTTTGGTAGCTTTCTAAGAAGTCTTCACGTTTAATTTTACAACTCATAGCATAACGTAAGAGTTTACCTTCCATGCTTATTAAACGTTTGTTTAATTCATTGAGTTGTTCAACCAATTGTTCAACTCTTGATGAATTAAGATGAATTGAACTCATCAACTCAATCAATTCTTTCTTAACTTTAATGTATTTCTTTTCTACATTAGAAGCTACTTTTCTACCGGACATAATGGCGCCCATGCGTTGTGATTGAATTTTTTTCAAATCATCATAGTAGCCTGAAATTTTGGTTAAGATATCTAAAACAGGTTCTAAAAGGGCTGTTTCCATAGCAGAAATTGATGTTGAGTTGTGTCCGATACCGCCTTCATCATCAGATATTTCATCTGATGATTTCATAGTTTCGTCATTATTGAGCTCGGAAGAATTAGATGAATCATTATCGTCCATATCTTCTATGTCATCAATGTCATCTTCATTAACGGCATCACCTAGTTCGATATCTGTTTCTAAATCGTCATCAATTTCATCAAGATTTTTTTCAGATAATTCTTTTGTTACTTTATCTAAGTCAACAACTTGAGTTTCTTCTTCGTCATATACCATTGCTTCGGTATCATCGCCATACATCATTTCAAGGTCAATGATGTCACGAAGTTGCATGGTTCCATTGACGAGTTCATCACGCCATTGAGCTATTGCTTTTAATGTCATTGGACTTTCACATAAGCCGCTTATCATAACAGTTTTTCCGGCTTCGATGCGTTTAGCAATAGCTATTTCACCTTCTCGTGATAATAACTCAACTGTTCCCATTTCTTTTAAATACATTCTAACGGGATCGTCAGAGCGGCCTAACTCTTTTTCATCAAAGTTACCGCTTTCATCATCATAATCTTCTTCTTCGTCATTTGAATCGTTTTCCATGTTATCTGCTTCAGATTCGGAAATGATACTAATTCCCATATCTGAGATGCTTAACATTATATCTTCAATTTGTTCGGAAGATTCTTTTTCTGAAGGGAGTGCTTTATTTAACTCCTCGACAGTTATATATCCGTGTTCTTTACCTTTTTCGATAAGTTTTTTGACTGCGCTTCCGAGCGAGTCAATTAAAGGGGAATCAACATTTGTTCCCTCGTATAAGTCATGATTTTGTTTTTCAGACATGTCGTTCCTTAAAATCTTAACGGGGCTTATCTCTAAACCCTAAAAGTTGCTAGCAGATATCTTTTAATTATTCTTAACTTAAATGTCAAGTACTACACTCCAAAAAATGATGTTTTTTTGTAAAAATATATATTATTTTCTGTATTTGTATTTTTACTTTTAT
Organism: Alphaproteobacteria bacterium; assembly: GCA_045611785.1. Taxonomy (GTDB): domain Bacteria; phylum Pseudomonadota; class Alphaproteobacteria; order RF32; family CAG-239; genus JAFTYO01. Next base: position 86,145 of record JAZKXV010000026.1, on the reverse strand, counting down.
AACTAAAGTTATATTTGTTTTTTTACAGGCTTTACAGAAACTCTGAGGTCGTATCTTATCTGAAACTTTGATTTCCTGATAAAAAGTTCTTGCATTGTAATTATTTTGCTTTATTTTTGTAAAAAAAGTAATTTGTTGTGAGGAAAAAATGAAAATAAGAACAAGATTTGCACCAAGCCCTACCGGATATATGCATATCGGCAATTTAAGAACAGCTTTGTATGAATATTTAATTGCTAAAGCTAATGGTGGTGACTTTATTTTGAGAATCGAAGATACCGATCAAAAGCGATATGTCGAAGGAGCAACTGATATTATATATTCTACCTTAAAAATTGTTGGTATGAATTGGGATGAGGGGCCAGATATCGGTGGAAATTTTGGACCATATGTTCAATCTGAGCGTAAGCCTTTATATGCAAAATATGCACATAAATTGGTTGAACTCGGTGGTGCTCACTATTGTTTTTGTACAGTTGATGAAGCAGAAGAACAAAAGGATGAGCAAAGTAATACAAAATTTGAAGATCCTTGTAAAAAACTTACATTGGAAGAAGCTAGAAAACGTATTGAAAATGGTGAACCATATGTTATTCGTCAAACCGTAAATAAAAAAGGTACATCAATATTTAAAGATGTTGTTTATGGCGAGATTGAAATTGATTATGATGAGCTTGATGAGGGAGTTTTATTAAAATCTGATGGTTTTCCTACTTATAATTTTGCCAATGTGGTAGATGATCACTTGATGGAAATTACACATGTTGTTAGAGGAAACGAATATATTTCTTCAACACCTAAGTATAATTTAATATATGAAGATTTTGGTTGGACACCTCCTGTATATGTTCACGTGCCACAAGTTATGAAAGATGCACAACATAAATTGAGTAAAAGAAACGGCGATGCTTCTTTCCAAGATTTAGTGGCTAAAGGGTATTTGCCTGATGCAATCTTAAATTATATTGCTCTTTTAGGTTGGAACCCGGGCACAGAACAAGAAATATTTTCACTTGAAGAATTGAAAAAAGTGTTTACAGCAGAAAGATTAAATAAGTCTCCAGCTATTTTTGATATTGCAAAACTTACATGGATGAATGGCTGTTATATTCGTAATTTAGATGCTAAAAATTTCCATGAATTGGCTATGCCTTATTATAAAAAATGTTTAACTCGCAATGTTAATTTAGAATTTTTAAGCTCTATTTTACAAAAACGTGTTGAGACATTAGCAGAAATTTCTCCTCAAATTGATTTTATTGAAGATATGCCAGATTATGATGTTGCATTATATCAAAATAAAAAAATGAAAACAGATGAGCAAGTTGCAAAAATATCATTGGCGTTGGCGATAGAAGTTCTTGAAAAAGAAAGCGTGTGGACAAATGAAAATCTCTTCGAATTACTTAAAGGCGTGGCAGAAAATAATGGCCTTAAAAACGGACAAGTACTATATCCAATTAGAATAGCTTTATCTGGAAAAGAAACAACTCCTGGAGGCGCAACTGAATTAGCAATTGTTTTAGGTAAAGATGAGACTATAAAACGTATAAAGCAAGCAATTGAAAAGCTTTAATAAGGAATAACTGCCGATAGAATCGGCAGTTTTTTATTGACATAATTTTTAGTAATGATATATTGTTTTCACTTTTGCATTAGTTAAAAATTATTTGTTCATTTAATCGTTTTTATGGAAAAGTTTATATTTAAATCAGGTTATGATGACCTGAATATAGCAGTTGCTGTAAAAAGACCCAAGAACCAACCCAAAGCTGTTATTCAACTTGTACATGGTATGTGTGGATGTAAAGAACGCTTTATACCATTGATGGAGTTTTTTTCAAATTATGGTATTGTCTGTATTGCCTCAGATCTTAGAGGGCATGGAGAAAGTGTTAAGGATATTAACGATCTTGGTTATTTCTATTCAGGAGGGTATAAAGCCCTAATTGATGATTTAAGGATTGTAACTAAGTGGGGACGAAAAGAATTTCCTAATCTTCCGTACTATCTTCTTGGTCACAGTATGGGTTCGTTGGCGGCAAGAATGTATATTAAGCAAGATGACATGGATTTATCTGGGGTGATACTGTGTGGAAGTCCTAGTTGGAATCTATTGTCTATTGGTGGAAAAATTTTGATGGGAATGCTTTGTAAACTTGGTTTTGAGCGTAAACGTCCTAAGTTTTTTCATAAGCTTACATCTGTATCCTATAATAAAAAATTTGCCTCAGAGGGACCTCTAGCATGGACTTGTTCCGATCCTGAAAGTCGAAAAAGAGTAAGAGAAAATCCTCGGTGCAATTTTAGATTTACAATAAATGGTGCATATAATCTGATGAAGATGATGGAAGAAACTTACAGCCTCAAAGGTTGGAATGTTACTCATCCAACAATGCCTATATTGTTTATTTCAGGAGCTAATGATCCTTGTATGATTTCTAAAATAAAATTTCGAGAGACAACCAAGTTTATGAATAAAATTGGTTATGAAAAAGTATGGTCCTCAATATATCCAAATATGCGACACGAGGTTCTAAATGAAATCGGCAAGCAAGAAGTATGGGATGAAATACTTGATTTTATTATAAATCATTGGGAGTAAAGTGTTTTTAATAGCAATGCAAAAACTTTAAAATTATTAATTATGAAAGTATTTAAAGAAATTAGATTGAACCTGCTTTATCTAGGAGCTTTTTTTCCTGAAGAAGAGGCTTTTGTAGTAAAAAGTATAGCAGAAGGCATTGAAACAGCAAAAGAAAAGTTTCAAAAGCATCGCTTTTATGGTTTTTACTTTACTGAGCATGAGTACATAATTTATAAAGGTAAACGTTACAGGCCAGAAAAATGTAAGTCAAAACCAATTGTATATCATTTGATTGCTAAAAAAGTTTTTACGCACGATGATATTGCTAAGATGGATGAACCAACCCTTCTGTTTAATATGGAAGCTAATGGTTATAAGTACATTGTTCAGACAGTGATGGGTAACTATCAACCATATCTAGATGATGGTGGAACTGTTCTCTATGATGATGATTTTAAGCTACTTAAACTAACAGATTAAAAAAGTATGGATAAGGAGATTAAAAATCTTCAGGTTAAAATTTGTCAGTATTTTAAGCCTGAAGATCAAGATGAAATGCGTGCTTGTTTAAGCGAAATTGTATGTTGCTATGAAGGATATGAGCTATTAAGATTTTTGGAAAAACTTGATGGACTTCTTTCTAACATAGTGGTGTATGAAGATATGCTAAAAACTATGCATAAATATAAGAAGTTAGGTCTTTACTTGCAAAAATCTAATCAAGATGTGTTTGAGTTTAGATCAGATTATGATGGAGTAATAACTTTTGTTGTAATCGTCTTACTAGCTTTGGTGGCATTTGTTGTATCGATGCTCTTTACACATTAATTAAAAAAGCGAGAGTTTTAGCTCTCGCTTTTTTATTTGACATTTTTTAAATGTCGGATTAATTTTTAAATAGGAGGGAATATATATGTCACTAATTGATAGTTTTATATCTCAAATTCAACCAGATACAAAAGAGGACAGGCGAGGAGGAAACCATAGTTGTTACTTATTTGGACAATATGCTTTACTTAAAGGAGCTTTTAATTCTTCTGAATTAGATTTTATAATTGCTAAAACCAAGCAATTAAGTGCTGAAGGTGTAGCTGTAGTACCAACTATTGAATATAGCAAAACTAAAGATTTAACAGATTATCAAAATATGTTTTTGGGCTATGTTTTACAAAGAAGAGCAAAAGGTGAAGAGCTTTATAAAGAACCATATTTTAGACAATCTGAAGAAGAATATTATAGTAGAATTGATGAACTTTCAACAAGACCACAAGAGTTTTTCGATAAGTTTGTTTCTGATTGGATAAAAATTTGTGAAAGTGGTTTACAAATTGACCCATCAAAATCTTCTAACTTTTTTTATACTCCAGAATGTATTTCTTTTATAGATATAGGAAAGAGCAAATCAAATAATAGGCGTGAATATGCTTTTTGTGAATCTGCAGTAACTTTGTTTAACGGTGGATCGTATTATCATTTTGAGAATCATGATAAACATAAGATTATTTTGAGTAAATTAGTAAAATCATTTGCTAATCAAGGCGAAGATATGGAAAAAATGAAATCATTCGTTCAACAGCAATTTCCAGATATTGCAGATTCGGTATTTAATGAAAAAGAAAATTGTTATATTCCAGAAACAACAAAAGAGCGGGAATAGCTTCCGCTCTTTTGTTATAAAGGAATACAATTACGATAACACAATAATTATAGTTGCATATAAGATTTTAATTTTTCGGCACTGGCTTTTAACAAGATATGTTCTTCAGGCGAAATTTTCGGATATAATACTTTTTCAATGCCGTTTTTATTAATAACTGTTGGCAATGAAAGGCAAACATCGCTGATGCCTTCAATATCTTTATGAAAAGATGATACAGTTAATATGGCATTCTCGTTATTGGAAATGGCTTGGCATATTCTGCTTAATCCGGCTGCTATCCCATAATATGTTGCTCCTTTGCCTTCAATAATTTTATAAGCTGCGTTTCTGACATTGTTATCAATTGATGCTTTTATTTCTAAATCAAGTTTACTATTGAGCTTTTTTCCAAGTGTTTCCAATGGAATAGTGCCGGCACTTGCGTTTGACCATATCAATACTTCGCTATCACCATGTTCTCCTAACACATTTGCATGAATCGATTTAGGTGAAATTTCTAAATGTCGGCCTAACAAAGTTCTGAATCGAGATGTATCTAAGATGGTGCCGCTGCCCAAAACTCTGTTTTTAGGTAAGCCTGAAATTTTTAAGGTATAATAAGTCATGATATCTACCGGATTAGATGCAACTAAAATTATGGTTTCCGGTGCAAAAAGTATAATTTGATATATAATAGATTTTAGAATCTCTACATTTTTTTGCATCAGAGCAAGTCTGGTTTCTCCGTTTTTTTGATTTGCTCCTGCGCAAATAATTACAATATCAGAGCCGGTTAAATTTGAGTAGTTTCCGCTTTTTATTTTAGCTGCATATGCAAAAGGTATTGCATGCGATATATCCAAAGCTTCTGCATTTGCTTTGTTTTCATTGCTGTCAATTAAAATAATTTCTTTGGCTATTCCTTGTATTATAAGAGAAAAAGCAGTTGAGCTTCCGACATTTCCGGCCCCAATTATACCTATTTTCATATTTAATCCTTATCTTGTTAATTTTACCTATGATGTATGAGCAAAAAATAAAAAATCAAGGTGATTATGCACTATTTGTGACAAATTATTTCAATCTAAAAATATGTATAATCAAATGGTTATGCTGTGTGAGTTATTTTTTTTGCAGGTAAAGTGAAAAAAAAGCTTGTCAAAAGGTATAAATGTATGCTAACTACTCAATCAAGACTAATTGTTAGTCTGAAATTTGTTTTAATATTTTTTGAGGTTTAAATACATGACTGATACCGCTAATCGCGTTAAAAAGATCGTTGCTGAACACTTAGGTGTTGAAGAATCTAAAGTTACTGAAAGCGCTAGCTTCATTGACGATTTAGGTGCAGACAGCTTAGATACTGTTGAATTAGTTATGGCATTCGAAGAAGAATTTGGTTGCGAAATTCCAGATGACGCTGCTGAAAAAATTCTCACAGTTAAAGATGCTATTGACTATCTTTCAAAGAATGCGTAAGTCTTGTGGCTTAAAATAAGTGTAAGAACTCGCTGCTATCAGGCGAGTTTTTTCGTATCGTAGAATATAATGAATTAAAAAAGAGGTTTGTTTTATGAGAAGAGTTGTAATTACCGGTTTGGGCGTTGTTTCTCCTTTAGGACGTGGTGCAGAGCACAATTGGAAACGTTTGTTAAATTCAGAATCGGGGGTGGTAAAAATTACTGATATCGATTTAAAAGATATTCCGGTTCAAATTGCAGGTCGTGTTCCTTACGGTGATGGTGAAGGTGAATTTAATCCTGATGATGTTTTACCGCCAAAGGATCAAAAGAAAAATGATAAGTTCATATTGTTTGGTTTGGCTGCTGGTGCAGATGCAATTAGAGATAGTGGCTATATTCCTCAAACTGAAGAAGAACAATATCGTTTTGGTGTGATGATGGGCGCTGGTATCGGTGGTTTGAATGCAATTTATGAAAATGCTATATCTTTTAATGAATCTGGTATAAAGCGCATTTCTCCATTTTTTATTCCATCTTGTTTAATTAACCTTATTTCAGGTAACCTGTCTATTATGTTTGGTCTTAAAGGACCAAACCATGCATGTGTTACAGCTTGTTCAACAGGTACTCATGCAATTGGTGATGCCGCAAAAATGATTGCGATGGGTGATGCCGATGCTATGGTTGCAGGTGGTGCAGAAGCTGCTGTTAATGTGTTAGGTTTGGCAGGTTTTGCTCGTATGAAGGCTATTACCGCAGAATTTAATGACAATCCGGAAAAAGCTTCTCGTCCATGGGATAAAAACAGAAGCGGTTTCGTTATGGGTGAGGGTGCCGGTGCTGTTGTTTTGGAAGAATTAGAACATGCAAAAGCACGTGGTGCAAAAATCTATGCTGAAGTTGTAGGCTATGGTATGAGTGGTGATGCTTATCACATTACAGCTCCTTCAGGTGATGGTGCATATCGCGCAATGAAGATGGCTACAGATCATGCTAAAGAACATGGTATTGAATTAAAAGATATTCATTATATCAATGCTCACGGAACATCTACTCCTGCAGGTGACGTTGGAGAAGCTAAAGCTGTTAAACGTTTGTTTGGTGAAAATATGCAAACAGTTTCTATGTCATCTACAAAATCTGCTATCGGTCACTTACTTGGTGCTGCAGGTGCGGTTGAAGCTGTTTATACAACACTTGCTATTCGTGATCAAATTTGTCCTCCAACACTTAACTTAGAAGATGTTGAAGATGAAGTGGCTGATATTGACTTAGTTCCATTAAAACCAAAGAAAAAAGAAATTAAGGCAGCAATGTCAAACTCATTTGGCTTTGGTGGAACAAACTCTTCAATCGTTTTGAAAAAATATGAAGATTAAGGTAAATTAAAATATCTTGCTTAAAGCACCTCAATAGAGGTGCTTTTTTATTTGACAAATATAGCTTAATATGTTACTTTTGGTCCAGAAACTAATAATTAGAAAATTATGATAAAGGTAATTAAATTAAGTTTATCTTCTTTGGTTTTGCAAGGTGGAATTAAGGAAGTGTCTGAAAAGACAAAGTCTTTTTTTAAGTTGAAAATTAGAGAACCGTCCGAATCTGATCACCAAATTGTTGATGGAGTTATAACAAAGAGCATTTGTGTGTATGAATATACAAAAGAATGTGTCTTTAATATGATTACATCTCAGAATTATATCGTTATGATAAATGGAGCAAATCAAATGATGGTTTATTATTTATCGGATGACGATATATATTTGGTTGATGAGGTTTTTGATAGCTATCAGATTTTATATTTCAATTATATACAACCGGAAAGTGGTTTTGTTGAAAAGAGTCTGTTGTTATCTAAAGACAATACATGGTATCTGTTAGATTGTGCTAAGGTTGAAAATCTTGGAACACAGCTAGTGGATAATGCTTTTTACAACTCTGAAACTAAACAGCTTTCATTGCTAGGTTTGGGGCTTGATACTTACTGTGATATTGAGAACTTGAGTTTCCATTATGAAAATAATCGTGCTTGCGTTACGTTTGAAATGGACGGTAAGAAATACAAAAAGATTTATTGTTGGAGAAACTGGTTTACTCCATTTTTTTGGTGGCTTTTTAAAAAAAACAAGTAAAACTATGAAGAGAACTTTAATTAAAATGTTTGAGTTTGCAACTAATGTGTTGCTGTTTGTGAGTTTACCGTTTTGGGTTAGTATTCTTGCTCTACGCAAGGATAATTCTTAATTTGTATGTTTGTAAAAAACTCTTAAAGATTATTCTTTAAGAGTTTTTTTATTGAAATATTTTAATAAGGCTTTTTCCAATGCATCGGTCCAAAATTGTGCGCCTTGTTCCAAATTATCAAATTCGTCATCTCTGATTTCAATAAGAGCATAATCGAGGCCTTTATCTTGTCCGCAAATAATAACGGTTCCGGTGTTATATTTTCTTAAATCGTAAGGAACATTTTCTCCAATGGTTTTATCTGTTTGGCTCAACTCTTTGAATAAGAAATCGGCCAAATTGGTTTTTTGATTATACAATATTCCGGCATGCCAAGGACGATATGCTCCATCTTGCAATTGAGGAGTGTAACTATGAACTGAAAAAATAATAGGTGTTTTCCCATTTTTTTGTAATTGCATAATTTTTTCTTCTAATGCTTGATAATATGGCTGATAATATTTTTTCACTCTGAATTTTTTTTCTTCTTCAGATATGTTTTGATTTTGAGGAACAACAACTTTATCACTTGTGCTTACTATTAATTCTGCTTCATTTTCTTTGCGGTTTAGGTCAATCAGTAAACGAGAATAGTTTCCCATTATTGCAAAGCAGTTTAGTTTTTGTGCTAACATTTCTGTTATGCGTTTAGCTCCTTTATCTCTTGCAATATGAGTATCTAATTTTGCTTTATCTAAGCCAAGATTGTTATATTCTTCCGGAATTTGAGCGTTGGCATGCTCAGCAGTTAAAATTAGTTCAAATTCAGAATCTGGGTTTAGAACTGTAAAAACATTATTTTCCATGATATATTGTTTCCTTTAATCTTTTTTGATGACTAGGATTTAAATATCCTAATTTACCGGTTGTGGTTAAGGCTTGCATCACCATTCTAGCATATACTTGTTCATCTTGTACAGTTTTTGATGAAACTGTTTTTTTCATAGGACGATATGAGTCGTGAGGAACAAAGTCATATCCGTATGCCAAATCGTGCATAACAGTTTTTGTATCTGTTGATTGATTGTTATGCCATGTATATTTATTAAGCAAGAATCTATTTACATGATGAGGATTATTTTCTACTGCTGCGGCAACAAACTCACGATTAAACTGTAAATATGCTTCTACAAAACGTTTATTGAAATTTGCATTCATCGCACGCATTTCAACAGTATGAGAAGGAAGAACGTTTAATGTTTTATATTTGTTTCCAAACGCAGACATTTCTTCTAACTCTTGTTTTGTTTCACATAAATCTACCATTATGCTTAAAAACGGATAATCTCTTTTGTTATTTTCGCTTAAATTGCGGCTGATATATGTTGCATACAACAAATTGTTGTTTCCACGCTCAGGTGCAGCAAAAGCTCCAACTATTTCATCTTCGTGTTGCATCATTCTTTTTACCAAACGTCTATATGTTTCCATTGTAAAATCCTGAGTTGATAAATGTTGGTGTAATGAGCAATGCTTATTTACATGTCCTTGATCAAAAGAATCTAATATTTTTAAACAATAATCTTCATCTTCTTTGCTACGCATGATACGGCTTGCAAATTCAACAGGAGCTAAGCTGTTATATGGAGCCAGACTTTCATCACGCATTATTACGCCGGCAGATTTAGGATCATGATATACGGAAGCATCTTTATTTGTTGAGTATAATTTTTCCCATCCGTTTTTTTGTTTTAAGTAGTCTATGAGAACACCATAATCGCCATATTCTTCAGGTACATAAAATTCTAATTCAAATCCTGATGGCCAATATGAATGACTTTGTACAGGTCTTGCTAAATTATTTTCAACTTGGAACATATCATTTAATTTGGCATTTGTTTTAGGCATTGCTTCAAACTCTTTACTTAATTGATTGCGTAAGCTGTGAAGTCTGCGTATATGTTCTTTTCTGTCGGCAAATGTATAACCTGGTTTATATTGATATTCTTTAACAATGTTTTTGCGTAAATAAGTATCTGCAGCGTATAAAGCTCTGTTATATACATTGTCTTCCGAGCGTATTTTTTCAAAATTTGCATCTAAATAACGTAAGATATCGTTTGCAACCATTAATCCGTGTTTGCAAGCATAAGGCATATTGGTTTTTATCGGCCAATAACCAAACTCATCCATATGGTCTTGTTTAGATGCAAAGCTATATATAAACTGACGAAATTCAAAACCGAAAGTTCTCATTCCGTTTATCATTTCTGTAAGTTTGCCATCTGTTGTATTAGAGTGTTTTTGTGTAGTTAATGGACTGATTTGAGGTTTATCTACATCAAAGTGAGATACACATAAAGTAACATCTTCTACAAAAGCATGAAATTTATCTTTAGCTTGATCTCCATAGTTAACATCGAAATAATATACCATATTGGCAAAAGGGGCCAACATGTTATCAACGTGCCAATCGTAATAAAATTGTTTGAAGTTTTTCTTTCCGACCATGTCAAAATAGTCAGCAAAAGCATTTTTAGTTTCTTGTATTGTATTTTCTATATTAGTCATGTTTTCCCTCAATTATCATTAAAATTACCACAAAAAATTAAAGTGTGTTGCTTTGTTCCCCCTGAGCACCCACACTTTATTAGCACGTTGGTAAAAATGCTCAGAGGCTGATAATTAAGAGAATGTTTAAAATAAGAGAGAATAAAATAAGGCAAGCCAATATGCTGCTGTTTGCAGCAGTATATAAAGTAGATATATTTTGACTTACATTAAACATTTTATTCCTATTTTTCATTCAACTTTTTAAGTATATATGTAAAAAAATTGAGTTGTCAATAAGAAAATTATTTAAATTGTGCATCAGATTTCTTGTCTGGCTAATAATTGCGGAATACGCCGATAGGGGGTTGTACCTTCTTTAAATCTGTCTTGCATAGGTACATTATTTGTGTATTTTTGAATTGTTTGTTCAACATTTTTAGGTGATGTTGCTGCAATTGTGAATATTTCTTTTAATAATTCAGGGGTGTATCCCTGTTTAATATAAGGGACAACAGCTGCAATATTTTTATAATATGGCGGGTTTTTACCATTTTCTTCAGATATGGCAAAAAAGTCTGGTATATCTTCTTTTTTGTAACCAGCTTTTTCAAATTCAATGTTTAAACATTGTTGGATATCGTCTTTTATTTGCTCCGGGTATCTAAACATGCTTGATTTATTTTGATATCTACATCTATTGTTAGCATCTTCTATATTGAACATTAAATAATCTTCGTTTGTAAGATGATTGATAGGCTTGTTGCAATATAATGATGCCCTGAGTTGAAATTCGCTAGCATTATTTTTAATAGCTTCAGTGAATAGTTGCATTGATTTTGCATATTGTTCTGGAGAATGCTCAAAAGTTTTCTTTGTCATGCAACTAAAAGATGGTAATTGCTCGGGTAGAGTTGATTTTGGAAACTTTTGTTTAAATAATTGTTCACACATATATGCGGTTTTTATCAATTCTGTTGCGTATATTGAGTTTATTTCTTCACCTTTTTGCAGTTTGCCATATACTGAAATTGTTTTTATGCGATGTTCAATCATTTGAGGATGAATTTTAGACTTGTAATATGGAGCAATTGCTTCTTCAATAGGTCTCGGGCTTGATGCCGTTAGTTTATATGCAATTGGAGGCATAATGATTTCCCCCAATTTAGGGTTTTCTTGTAAAATTTGTGCATATCTAGCAATGCTTATAATACAATTAAGCAACCTCGTTTCCTGAAGTTTTCTTTGTGCATCTTTTTCTTGGTTTTTTTGTTGAAATTCAATGGTAAATCTATTTCGTGAAGCCTTTATTTGTCTGTTGCATTCGTGTTCATCTTCAGGAAACAATTTGCTTATATTTTCTTCATCAGTATATTGTCTTTCTTTTGCTTTTTTAAAATCTAAATATTCTGAGTGAAGCTGTATTAAAGTTTCTTCAGGTAATATTTCGTGCGCATGAGCAATTCTATGCATTAGAGCAGGGCATTTATCAGCTTTGGCAGTTGCAAAATATTTTCCAAGTGCATAAAAATTTCTCAATAAAGGGCTTGAACCAAGCGTGTCTTTATCTGTAATACTCATTAATTGAGCAATTACTTCTTTTTCATATTCAGTTGGTGGATATGCCTCATTAACAATTTTATGAGCGTCCTTTATAGGGGTGTTAGGGTTTTGCTCACTTAACATCAAGACATATTGTGTTATAGGCAATTGAGATAGTTTGATGTCTTTACTTAAATCAACCCTATGATATAATTCATGTAATAATGTTGATGTTTTACTTTTCCAATCTGATTTTGCGGTGCTTGCATAATCGCTTCTAACAACAATGCAAGGAAACTTTTCTCCGTTAACAATTTTCTCGCAGGCATATCCACCGTAATCGTATCCTGATTTAGTGTTTCCATTAACATCAGGATCTCTTTGGTCTTCAAAAATTAAAGATCCTCGTTGTTGAACAAAGTTTCTCATATATGCAAATTGGTCAGGGTCGTCGCGCATGTTTTGGTAAGTTTGTTCAAACTCTTCTAATGCTTTAAAATGATGTATAAAGTCTTCAGGAAAATCTATTTTTGCAAGCGCTTGTTCTCTTAAGCCTTTCGGGCTATTGGGATCTAAATTTTCAATGATTGCAACATCGTCGCCATATTCATCAATGTTTCGTAATTTTATTACCGGGTAGGTTTCTCTTATTGAACCAAGTATGTATAATGCAGGGTTGCCATCTTTATCAGGTATATACATTCCACCCGTTGTAGGTGTTCCTGATTTTTCTGTACTGTGCTGTTCGTGAGGGGTATAGTCATGCCCAATTTTATGAATATCAGATTTTTGAGCAGGAGGTCTGACTTTGATTATTTCGGCTTTTAATATGGTATACAAGGTAACTTTATTTTTTTCAAAATCAGTTCTTGTATCAGGTTCAAGTTGCGTTGGCACAGTTTTGCCGACAAGTTCATCAAAAGTAGCTTTAATGCTATGACTGGTAAAATTCAAAGCATAGGTAAAATCTGCTGCATACTTTCCTCTGGCATTCTTTCTTAATAAAAGTTTTCTTCTCGCTTCCTCATTTTCATCAAGCCCATATTCTTTAAATACTTGTTTTAGAAATTCTACTTGATCTGGAGTATTGGTTTTAGATTCGCCAGAGTACATTAATGTATGTAAAAATGAGCCTCCGTTGTTCATATCAACGTAAGCAAGTAGTTCTTCAGTGGTCGGAATGAGTTTTTTTAGAGCCTCAATATCTCCCATTGCGCATATGGCTCTGATCCGATTGCAACGACTGTGCTTTTCAGTATAGGTTAATTCATTCCACTTTTTTTTATCTGTTGTTATTTGCATTCGCTTTACCACCCTTATTCTGTCAGTATAAACGTTTTTGTCGTTTGTGTCAACACATAAAGATTAGGGTAATTACTTTTACATTTTCGGGATCATTAATTTTAGATATCCTGCTTTTGTAAAAATTTGCGAAATGTCTTTTTGTTTTTAGGTAAACTGATTTTTCGATATATGTATACTGCAATCGGTACACCTAAAAGCATACCCCACATTCCGATAACGCTATGAGCAATGTATAAAATGATAAGTGTCATTACAGGGTTGATTCTCATTATTGAAGAGACAATACGAGGATTTAGCACGTATGTTTCCAGCATATGAATGGCTATAATTATGAGAATGGCCCAAAATCCGAGTTCCATACCGCCTGTATTTACAGCCATTAAAACAATAGGAACAGAAGATATAATCATGCCTAAAACAGGTATTAAGCCACACATAAACACTATGGTGCATAAAAGAGCGATGGCTTTAATGTTTAAAGCATAAAGGCAAATGGCTGTCAGAAATGTATTAATGGCAGATATAAGCAGTTGTGCTCTGAAATTTTCTCCTACAACTTTAGCAAAAAGCATGATACTTCCGGCTGTTTCTCGGTAAGATTCTGCTAATTTTGTAAACCTTAAATTGCGAACACCTTTTGATAAGCGAGGCAAATCGAACATGATTAAAAAACTGAATAACATAGCCAAGAAAAACCAACCGAAATAATGTAATCCTTTCTCTAAAATACCTCTGACTATGTTCCAAACGCTTACAACCGTATTGTCAGGGAATAAGGCTTCTTTAATTTGAGGCAATAAAGGAGCTATCATTTCATTGTCGGCAAAATTAGTGTTTAACCACTCTTTGGTCGATTTGATGCTGTTTGGAAGTTGTTCGGTAAATGACATAGCTTCGGCAAGCAAACGAGACGGGATTATACTAAGAAAAGTGATTACACCAATTAAAAATACAATATAAATTACAATTACAACAGCTCTACGATTGATACGAAATTTTTGACGAATGTAATGTGTAATGCCTGAAACAATAAAACACATAATAAAAGTTATAAAAACCAGACCAAACATATCTCTAAACAGATATAGCAACCCCATAAATGTTGCCCAAATAAAGTATGCTCTGTTTATTTTTATAAATTTAGAAATATCAAAAGTCATTTTAGCCTCATGTTATTTTTTGTTTTAACTGTTATTTTGTTCTAACGGAGTAAACCGTATTTTTGTAAAATGATAAGCAAGGTAGTTTATATTGTAAACCCTTAATTTTACTTCTTCAACATCATCATCGTACATAAAAATATATTAGTGTTTTCTAGACCGTTTTCTTTTGTAATTAGAGAATAAATAAATTCAAGTAAATTTCAAGCAAAATTACATATTGCATTTTTGAACGAGAATATATATACTTGATACAATTAAAAATTATTGTATCATTAAAATATCTAAAAATTATGAAAAAAATGTTATTATTGTTGGTTGTGGTGTTTTCACTAACATCATGTGATTGGTATGCTGATCCGGTTGTTCTCGGTCAATCAGAGATTGAAGTTGATACTCAAGGGCAATATATTTGCTCGGTTGATTCTAAAGTAACATATGTTGTTGATAGTGTGCTTACCTTAAAAGATGGCGTAAAACAATTTGAAAAACCGCTTGAAGGTGAAACAGTTACTGTTTTTTCATTTGATGCTGCCGATAAGGTCTTTTTTTATAGAGGAAATGCATCTTCCTCAGAAATTAAAAAAACATATTTTAAGGGTGACAATGGCAGTGCTTCAATAAATTTTACAATTATCTTTATTTTAGTAATTATTTTATATGCTTGGGCTACTCATAACCGTGTAAAAGAAAATGCTTATGATCCGGTAATTATAGCGGATGCTAATGAGGATGAATATGACGATGAGTGCGATGAAGATTTAGAGGGGATATAAAACCCCTCTATTTCTTTTGATAAATGTTGACAAAATATCTTTTTGTGCTATAATTGTACAAATATGGATTTATTGAAGGGATTTATATGAAAATTGAAACAAGTCGTTTTATAATGGAAAAGATTACAGCTGAGGATGATGTAAAATGCTTCGCTCAGATTAGTAGGCGTATGACTTGGAAAGATACTGTAGAGCTTTTATTAAATGAAAAGAAACTAGAAGTTTATATCAGAAATATTGCTAAAAAAGATATGGAGCTTTTTCTTGCAAAACAAGAGCAAATAAAGGCAAATGCTTCAGGTTCTCAAAAAATCGATACACAGTTAAAAGATGCCACTCAAGAACAAATACTTGAGCATTTTCTTGAAGCAAGCAAAATTAGAGCACAAAAATACAGACAGCAAATTATACAAGAATGCAAAACTAAATTAGGTGTTGACTTTGAAAATGATAAAGATGCTTTGCAAAAACTTAAAGATATAGACTTAACACAAATTCAAAATGAAAATTTGAAACCTCCGATACCTATAGATGATTGGCATTATAATATTCAATTTTTAAAACCTGATATGTCAAAAATCGGGCAGGTGCCTGAAGAGCAGTTATGGTTTGATCCGGTGCAAAGGTATGTACAAACCGGTGTTTCTGCTAATGAAGATGAGGATAGTGGTACTTTATATTTTAAAATTACTGACAAAGAGACGCAACAAGTTGTAGGAATATCTCGAATTTCAACTAAAGCAACAGAATTTGTTGTGGATTATGATGATAAGGGACAACCTATTACTCAAGTTTGCGTTGGAGATCCGGGGTTGTTTATTGATACATCTTGTCAGGGTAAGGGACGTGGTAGTGAAATTTATGCCGTAACACTTAGTGCATTATATAATTTCTTACTCTCTGAAGGAGATAAAGGAAAACATGTTGTAGTTAAGTGCAACCAATTAAACGAAGGATCTCGTAAATTGCAAGAAAGTATCGGGGCAAATATGACAAATGAAAGTCATACCATCAATGGTCGATACTATTTTACAGTTAACGAAAAAGATATGTTGGCATCTCATTGTGTGAGTAAGCTTGAAGAACGTGGAGTAGATGGATATTCGGTATCTCTTCCTGACGGAACTATACATGAAGTATCTTTGCGTGGTGGCATACTTAAAACTTCAAAAAGAAAAGCAAGAGCTGTAAAAGATCATGCATTGTTATTAATAAGCATACAAAATATGATGAAAAAAGTTCAAGATGCCAGAGGAACATCTTATACAGAACCTGAAAAAGTCCAAGTAGCTCTTTTAGAACAAAATCGCTTGACAATGAGGGGAAAATCAAATAGCATTTAAGGTACAAACTAATTATTAAGGTACTACGATGAAAAAGATTTACACAAAGGAAGAACTAATACAGATAGTATTAACTTCTAAACAGGTTAAGCTTGAAAGTATTTATCCTGCCACTGCTCTCTATATCATTTCCGGAAAGAATATTTTACCTCTTGCTGGTTTTGTGATAAATGAGACTTATTTGGCCGATAAGTACTCTGGAGATGTCTTCAATGTGGATGACCCAAATCTTACTGATTTGGCTAACCTTGAAGAGTTTGATTTTTAAAAGCTACCAATCACTTGGTAGCTTTTTATGTAACAAAAAAACAGTGCCCTTGCGGAGCACTGTTTTTTTTATTGACTGTGTTTGCAACTAAAAATGATTTTCTGTGTCATTCCAACCACTTGTCTCCCAACCACAATACTCCTCCGGAAAGGATTTGTATATCAGGTACGAAACGTCACCGTACTTTGTGTGGCTACGATGGTTTTCAATACATCTCATCTTTAGGTAGACCCTTCTGCAAAATAACTTCTGCCGATTTGCTCTTGGGAAGCGTAAATACTTGTCGATGTCGTGTTTGATAGACTCTTCATACATCTCAGGTGTAAACGATGCGCGTGCACGTAAATCTGCCATTATGACATTGTACACGGCTGTCTCATGGTCAACGCCATAAAGCAACTCCTGATAGTTATTCCAACCCATGTTTGAGTAGAATGTGATAAGCTTTTCAAAAATACTCCAATCGGCCTCAGCTACGCCTGGAAGTAAGTATCTTTCTTTTGTGAAGTCTGGTTCATCAAGCGGACATGTGTCTTTTAATAATGGACCCAAAGATGCGGCAATGTAGCCGAGCATCAACTCGCTTAAATGACCTTCAGGTGTCAAGCTGTCTAGTGTCAAAGGGCAATCGAGAACTACCAAATTGACCTTAATGTCAGAGTATTCCGGTTTGCCGAACTCTAGCATTCCTTCAGCCAAGAGACGCTTGGTATACCAAGGCTGACCTGTACACATAATGAAAGTTACTTCACTAAGGTTCTGTGCTTTTGCTAACTGATACATCTCGGCAAAATTACCTTGTGTATCAGTATCTTCAACCTGTCGTTGGTATTTACAAATTTCATCTGCAGGTTCAATCTGCGACATAATGCGCATGTATGCTTCTGCTTCTGTTTTAATCATAACACCGGCTTCTCTGTTGAATACGTTAGCAAAAAGCCCTTTATTACCTCCTTTGCCTGTGGCAAATACCGGAAGCTTTTCGTTGAACTTTGTGTGATAAGCTCTTAAAGCTTCCATAGTGTAGATTGCTGCCGGCATGTAACCGGAAAAGCAAACAAGGAAAGGATTAACTAAGCCCTTAGGGATTTGATACAAATCAAAAACCTTTGCAACAGAGAGCGTTCCTTGAGCATTTTGATACGAAAATTCTGTACCGTGCTGACAACCGCCTACTTCGATTGCATAGCTTATAACTTTAGACCATTCCTTCAAATTTAGTTTGTGAGGCTGAGGAAGAGAACCGAACTGATTTAAAACTTCCATTGCTACTGTCTCTCTGATTGTAGCATTGCAACCATAGCCATTGTCCATGAGGACCTTCTCAATAGTTTTTCTCATTGTAGTGATATATTAAAGTTTAACCATAGTATCGTTACTAAGTGTAATGTTTTCAATATATGGTAAAACCACACATCAATGAAAACTACACAATATATCTTAATAATTATTAAGCCCTTTAATTATAATACGAAATTGAAGAAAATACAATATTAAATTAGAATACAAAATAAAAAAAACGACAGATTTGAAATCTGTCGCTTGAAAGGTAGATGCTTATTTTGCAATTGTGAGCAAAATCAGCATCTTTAATGTCATGAATTAATCACGGCATTTTGTTGTCTAAACGTGTTCGGCATCGAGTATTGCACAGAACTCATCATTTAAGTAGTCTTCTGCATGCCAGAAGATATCCCAAACAATTGGCAAGTACTGTAGCATTGCACGAATCTTTTTAAAACCGGTAACTCTTTGCTTAATCAAGAAGCGATTACGCAAGATTGCATCAGCTTTCTTAGTTGCTTCATCAGCTTCAAACGGTTTGCGTAAGAATTTACCGTCGTAAACGTCAAAACGACGAACCAATGAAGCATACAAATGCAAGGCTACACGACCGTTGCCGGCGGCTTGAAAATTGTACCAGTGCAGAGTTTCTGCAACTGTTTCCTTAATTACGAACATGTCATAATCAAGGTGGAAGCAACCATGTTTGTACGGTTCTTCATTGCACTGAAAATCAGCACTTTGACGGAAGACCATAGCTAGTCTCTGAGTTGAAACAACCAAAGCCATTTTGTTCTGGCATAACTCGGAAATTGCTTGCAAGTTCTCTGTTGTGTTACGCCCCTTGTCGAGAACAATGATTTCATCTTCAGGGACACCAAGTGACATAGCAACTCGCTTAAGACGTCCTGCTTCACTCTCCTTTTTCAAGTCATAAGATTTTTTACCTCTAACTTTAAGTGAAAATCTCATAACTGCAAACGCAGTAGCAAGAAGACCTTCACCACCAACTACCACTAATTTAGCGGCAGGGTTGTTAGCTTTGACTTTCTTGTACGCACCGATAGATTTCAGAATGGCTGTGATGTCGTCATCGTATACAACCATGTAATCGTAATGTTTTGTTTCGTCAAATGTTGACTCCACATTGTAGGCTTGGTTTATTACCTCAGCCGCTGCCATAAATTTTTCCATTTAGATATGTATTAATAGTTAATAAAAATCACACTGGCGAATCATTAATCAGGTACGATATGTGAAAAGTCTGGTTTAGACTGTTAAATAATGATAGATATACATAAACCCTAAATAATAATTCATTTGAGGGTTAAATTATATCATAAAATCGGATATTTTCAATATAAAAGTTTGTCAGATTAGTCTAAAGCAATCAAATTGTTTTATTCCAAAGCATCTGCTTAAATTGCATAATTTTAATTTTTATTTTGTATTTCCCATAAATGTTGAAAATGACCGCCAGATTTAAGCAGTTCTTCTATTTTACCTTGCTCAACTATTTTACCGTTATCTAAAACAATAATTCTATCCATCTCTTTTAATGTTGATAATCGATGTGCAATTGCAATTACCGTTTTGTTTTTCATTAATTGGTTCATGGCTTTTTGAATGTATTTTTCAGATTTGCTATCTAATGCCGATGTAGCTTCATCAAGCAATAATATAGGAGAGTTTTTCAAAATAGCACGAGCAATGGCTATGCGTTGACGTTGTCCGCCCGAAAGTTTAACACCTTTTTCGCCTACTTGGGTTTGATAACCCTTGGGTAATTTTTTAATAAAATCGTTAGCATAAGCTTGTTTTGCGGCATACTCAATTTCACTTTGTTTAGCTTTAAGATTTCCATAGGAAATGTTTTGGCTTACCGTTCGATGGAATAAAGATGTATCTTGCGGAATGAGTGCAATTGCTTCATGAAGGCTGCTTTGTTTAACATCGGCAATATTTTGCCCATCTATTAAAATGTTACCTTTTTTCAATTCATATGAGCGTTGTAACAGATTGATAAGTGTCGATTTACCGCTGCCGGAAGCTCCAACAATACCGACTTTTTCTCCTGCCTTAATTTTAAATGACAGCTTACTGAAAACTTTTTTATTCTCATAACTAAATTTTACGTCTTTAAATTCTATTTCACCACCATTAATTTTGAGCGGTTTAGCATTTGGAGTGTCGGTAATTTCGTGTTTAATGATGAATGGAGACATTGCTGACTGCAAAGCTCCCAAGCAGGTGTTTAATTCGCTTAAATTATTAAAAACGGCTGAAAATGCAGATAAAACAGAATTCATTAATACTAAAACTAATGTTACTTCGCCAATACTGATTTCGCTATAATACCATTGTTTGATTAATAATAGCATTGCGCAAATTTCAAATAAGCATACCATTGTTTGCTGAAGACGAATGTTGTTTTGAAATTTATTCATAGCTGCAAAACGAGCAAGTTTATATTTATTAAAAATATTTTTCACAAAAGAAATTTCAAAATTTTCACAGCCTCCTGCCTTTATGTTTAATGCATTACCAATGCTATCTGCTAAAACACCTTTAAAATTATCAAGCATATCGTCAGTTTTTTTGTTTAAATCACGCAATTTAAAACTTGATTTATAAGAAGTAAACGCTGAAATTGAGCCGAGAATAACCACTAAGAACAAAAACCATAAACTGACACAGCCAATAAAATAGAAATTTATTATAACAAGAAAAAAGTTGCTGTAGAGTCTTGAAAGGATTCCTTGTACACGAATGGCTTTCTCTGCACAGGTTGTTACTTTTTGTGCCAGTTGACCGGCTTTTTGCGATGAAAAATAATTTTCCGAATGTTTAGCTAAATAATCTACTGCAAACAATTTTATTTTTGCATCCATAACATTACGTACAGCATTTTCCTCAAGTAATTCTCGTATCATTCTAAATACCGACTGTCCAACATAAGAAGCAAAAATCAGAGCCAGAAAATACCACATTTTACTCCAAGCAAACTCTTGCGGTGTTATTTTAGCAAAATAATTAATCATATCTGAAAAAAATACAGGAACGTAAATTTTCATTAACTGTAAGCAAAAAGCTAAAGTCATACAGATAATAAGCCACTTTCTCACACCATACAAAGTTTCCCAAATAAACAACAGAGGATGAGCTTCAACTTTGCGTATATTAAGCATATTTTTAAATAACTTCATGGCTTAATCCTCTTGTTCTAACTGTTGCATTTTCCATAGCTTGGCAAATTTACCGTTTTTCTTTTTTGCCAGTTCATCAAATGTGCCTGCTTCTGTTATTTTGCCTTGTTCTAAATATACTATTCTATCCATTTTTTTTAATGTTGAAAGTCGGTGTGCAATTGCTATAACTGTTTGGTTTCTAAGCAAGTTGTTGATGGCTTCGGCAACAATACTTTCAGATTGGCTGTCAAGAGATGATGTTGCTTCATCTAAAATCAATATCGGAGAGTTTCTAAGGACGGCTCTTGCAATTGCAATTCGTTGGCGTTCGCCACCGGATAGTTTGCAACCTCTGTCGCCAACTATCGAATTATAACCATCGGGCAGGGCTTTGATAAAGTCATCTGCACAAGCAATTTTGGCCGCTTGTTTTATTTTTTTATCTGTTGTTTTAATTCCGTATCCAATGTTTTCTTTTAAGCTGCGATGAAATAATATAGTTTCTTGCGGTATTATTGCCAAGTTTTGATGTAAACTTGTTTGAGTAACGGTTTTAATATCTTGTCCGTCAATTAAAATTTGTCCTTCTTGTATATCATAAGCTCGTTGCAAAAGATTTATCAGCGTTGTTTTGCCGTTGCCTGATAAACCTACAATTCCGACTTTTTCTTTGGCTTTGATACTTAAATTGAAACCATCAAAAATTCTGCTTTGTTCTGAATAAGCAAAACTGATATTTTTAAATTCTATTGTGCCTTTTTTTATTTTTAGTGTTTTAGCATCAGGTAAGTCCTCAATTTCGTGCTTTTCTATAAACGGTTCTAAACCTGATTGTATATATGCCAAACTATTTTGAAGTCTGCGATAGTGTATACATAATTCCATCATCCACATAAAGCCACTGTTTAAGGTTAAGAGAACAAAGACAATATCTCCGATTTTTATTAAGGATTTGCTCCATAAATAAACAGAAAATGTTAGCATTATAACAGAACATAAATGTATAAAACATCCAACTTTTGTGTAAGAAGCAAACCAAATCAGCATGTTTTTTGCTTTGATTTTTATATATTGTTGTAAAAGGGTAGATAAGCGTTTTTTCTCATATTCTATGCGATTAAACTGTTTAACCAAACGAATATTTGAAATTGCATCAACTAACCAACCAGAATATAAAGCTTCAGCTTTGCTTTGCATTTGATTAAGTCTATCACTTTGCTTATTGGCATAGTAATTTACCAAAGCAACTATTGCAGCGCAGATAACAAATAAAATACCAAGCCAAATATTGATAACAGATAGTAAAAAAATTTTTATGCCAATATCACTGATTAACCACCAAAATTGTGTGATTATAACTGAAAATGTAGGTTGTAATGAGTTAATTTGACAGGTTTTTGCAAGTAGGTTTCCGGTTTGTTTATTGATAATATAATTTATCGAGTGTCCGAAAATATACTCCAGGGCACGAGAATATATTCTTTCCTCTATGGGAAAATATAGGTGTTTTTGCCGATACATTAAAACTTGTTTGGGTAAAAAGATGTTGATGATGTTACATACAACAATGGTTCCTATAATAAATAATGCTTGATTTAATGTTTCAAGATTTGCGCCTGATTTAATGTTTTCTACAAATTGAGCCAACAACCAGTTTATAAAGTTCGATACGCTTGTTTCAGCAAATACCAGCAACATACAGATAATAAAAACCCATTTATAAGGCAGAATGCATTCATGAAGTAAATATTTGAAAGCTGTTTTCGGAAATGGTTTAATATTCACAATTTTATTCCTTTATTTATTGTAATCAGTCCTCGGCTTTCGATGTTATATGCTTTGATATAAGGCTTTGGTTACAAAATTGGATTTTGTTCTATGTTTTCTTTTTTTATAACCAATAAAAATACTATTGTCAATGCAATGTATAAGCTAGAGATTTTGTAAAACTTATTCTGATAGTCAGCTTGAAAATCAAAATATGAATATATTGTATAATATAAAAAATATTGACTGGTTATTTAAAAAATAGTATATTTGCAAAAATCTATGAACATTATTCCTATAATTATATTAACCAAAACAACAAGTATGTAAGAGTAAAAACTCCTAGGGATTTGTTGTTGTCTAAAACAAATCGTTTCGAGATCCGAAAGGAGGTAAGGAACGGTTCAATTGATGATAAACAATTATGATGTTATTGTTGTTGACGCCTATGGCGTTTTCAACTTTGGACAAGGTGTTTCTAAAGCAGTGATTGAAACATTTAAAAGCTGGATTAATCAGAATAAACAGGTTTATATTCTGAGCAATACCACGGATAGTAATGAGGGAACTATCAAAAGTTATGGTGCTAAAGGAGTTATAAAAGGTGTTCATTACACCGATCTTTTGACATCAGGCCAATTTGCTAATGAAGATATCCTGTCAGGAAATTTGCCGCTTAAAGGACGTAATTATTATGTCTATGGTACGGCAAACTTCAAGCAACCTGATCCGATACCTCCAATGTTTGCTAATTCGCTGTATGCGTTGGTAAGCAATGTAAATGAGGCAGATTTTATTTACTGTGGCATTCCCCAGTTGTTAGACAATGAAGGTTGTCTGTATGACAGCACAGAGATAAGTGATTTTACTGCTCAGGTCGAAGAACTTGTTAGGACCGGTTTATCTCTAATCTGCGCTAATCCGGATATGGTAGCAAATGAAGGTGGAAGATTTGTTGTCCGTCAGGGAACTATCGCTAAGCTTTGGGCTGAGCGTAATGGTCATGTTATCATGTACGGAAAACCGGATCCGAGAGTGTTCAATGCATTAATTGCAAGATACTGTCCTGATGTACCAAGGGATAAAATCTTAATGATTGGTGATACACTTCGTACTGACATCAAAGGTGCACAACTAGCCGGTATCAAGGGATGTTTGGTAATAGAAGGCGGTGTTACAGAGTATGAAATGAATAGAGATAATCTTTCTTTGTCAGAATATATACTAAAAGAAGGAGTTACCCCGGACTATATACTCCCACGGGTATCTAAAGAACCTTTATTCTAAAAAAAGGAGCTATCTCAATGATAGCTCTTTTTTTATAACTGAAAATTATATGAAAAGAGGTGCTTACACCATACTTTATTCATTTCTTTAACACAAGAAACGGTCTGTGAGATAGCAGCAATGTTCGCTAGCTGCTAAAATTCGTATCGGAGGTAAAACTATTCTATTAGTTTCATATAACAGAGCTCGAATTTTTGCTGTTGTTTCAGCATAAGTACTATAACCCGCAACCCTTTGTGTTTGCAAACGTTTAACTATATAGCTTTTCCATAAAAAATCGTCACTTATACCGATAATAACTTGTTTATGTGTATTATTATAATTTGTTTTCACCAACTATCCACTCCGAACCTGATGGCGTTTCTCCTAGTTAGTCTAACAACAAAAAAACACCACAAATTGTGTTTTTTTGTGATGAGGCAAGTTGGTCATCTATGCTGAAACATATACTTTTATAAGATAAAATAAAAAGAGAGAAACTTTGTAGTTTCTCTCATAGATTTAGGTTTACTCTAAAAGTCTCATTCCTTGAAGCTATTCAGGCATGTTGCACTCTTTCTTGTCATACTCGTTTTGAATATTATTGTACGAATTTTATATTTGTTTAAATAAGCAATGCTTGAATCCCGTTTTATTGTTTCTTTTTTAATTACAAGCGTTTTAACCAATTAAAGATTAAGACTGGAGTTTCTTCAGCCCAAAATACTTCTCGATGTTCTTTTTCATCCAATAAATGTAACTCTGCATTATTTTTTCTTTGTTCATATAATATTTTTGCATGATGAACTGGAACTAAAGTATCTGCTGTTCCATGAATGATTATAATTGGAGCGGTTAACTTTTGGATAGTTTTCTCGGATGGATAGTCATCTTTTAATATCCAATTAGAAAATGGATATTTTTCTGCGACCAATCGGGATAACGAAGCGAAAGGTGAAATTAGCGCCAATCCATCAACATTTTTTTTGCTTGCCAAACCGATTGATGCTGCACAACCAAGTGAATATCCTATAACAATGATTTTAGAATAACCTCTCTGTTTTATCCAATCATATACTTCAGCCCCATCAGAAAACATTTTATCTTGATTTATTTTTCCTCCTGAATTGCCATATCCCCTGTATTCAGCTAAAAAAATTCCATATCCGTCTTTATTAAAACGCATTATTTGAGGAGCAAATTCTGCAATTTGTCCGCGATTTCCGTGAAAAAACAATATGGCAGGTAAATTCTTATTGCCATCTTTTATCCATGTCATAATTTTTGTTCCATCAGACATAGTTAACACATTTTCGCTAACATCACTTAAATTGGCTTTTTGTGGCGAAATATAGTTATTATCTGGCTTGAATAGCAACTTATCTTGCATTAGAAACAATGTTGCTAAATATAAAACAAATAAGCAAATGATACCACCTAACAAATAAATAATTTTTTTCATAAATAATCCTTTTGTTGATAAGAAATAATAAATATTAGAGTGCTCCTAAAATACTTTTGGTATCTATATTCGTATCAGATAATAGCTAAAGTCAATAAATAACTTGATACTTTCCAATTTTTATGATATTTCCGATAAGTGTTTACTATTAAAATACTTATCCAGCAACAGTATAATATGAAAAAAATTCTTTTACTTGTTTTAATATTTGTGCTTGTTAGTTGTTCATTCTTAAGCAATGAGCATAATATTATATTAAAAAACAATCTAGGACAGTCTATACATGTAAAAATATACAATGAATCTGGTAACAAATTAGCTTTTATTTTACATGGCTTAGCTTCTGATATGAATCATCAAGTTGTACAATCGGCTAAAAAAGCTTTTTTGGACAATGGATACACTGTTGTTACTTTTGATGCCAGATATTCTTTAGGAAAAAGCTATGGCAACGTGTCTAATGTTTCCTTAAATACATTTTTAGAAGATTTAGAAACTGTTGTGAACTGGGCAAAAAAGCAAGCTTTTTATCAAGAACCGTTCGCTATTGCTGGACATTCACTGGGTGCAGCTACAACTATTTTGTATTCATATAGTA
Organism: Alphaproteobacteria bacterium; assembly: GCA_045611785.1. Taxonomy (GTDB): domain Bacteria; phylum Pseudomonadota; class Alphaproteobacteria; order RF32; family CAG-239; genus JAFTYO01. The sequence continues at coordinate 59,784 of JAZKXV010000026.1, read as the reverse complement.
ATGATAATATAAGTTTACTAATTCCTATTGCACCGGTTGTTGGTGGAAAACAATGGGAAAATACGTGTATGAAAAAAATGCCTGATTTTTGTAAACAATGGAAAGAAAAGGGCTATTATGAATATAAACAAGATGAAAAATCCGTAAATATTTTTTATACGATTGTAGATGAGGCAAAATCGTACAATGCATTGGAACTAGCGCACAATATTAAAGCGCCTACATTGTTTGTTATTGCAGAAAAAGATAGGGTGATTGAAGAAAAAGATATTCAAAGAGTTGCTGATATAATGAATGCAAGAATTGTAAAAATTGCGCAAAGCACACATAATTTTACAACAAAGAAAAATCAAAACGAGTTATATCAAGCTATTTTTGATTTTATTAAATAATTACTTGTTTTTAATTATAGCAAATTATCTATGTTTTCTTTTGCTTTTTTTAAAATATCTTCAACATTATTACCATAAACATCTAAACCTTCAGCATTAATTAAAACAACATCTTTTATGGCATAAAATGTTTTACTCAAAGCTTCAATATACTTAAACCCAAAATCATCTGTAGAATATCCACCTTTGGTTGTTACATAATAAAGCTTTTTAGCTTTGCATAATGAAACTATTTCACCTTTATCAGAATAATCAAACACCAATTTTAATACATTAATTTGCTCAAAAAATACTTTTAATATTGATGGAAAAGATAAATCCCAGTAAGGCGCAGCAACAACAATAACATCAGCTTCTGCAAAATCTTTGGCGTATGAAAACATTTCATCATTAAAATTGCTCTCCGATATTAACTTATCTCTTTTTTGCAAAAAAGCATTGTCAACCGGTGATATTTTTTCTTTACTCAATACTATCTCTTTAACATCACCACCGATTTTGTTAACTAAATAATCAGCTAATGTTTTTGTTCGTGAGTGTTCTCGTATGCAGGAATCAATATAAAGTACTTTCATGCTATTCTCATTTTGTATATTTTGTATTATTCAATAATATTCTTTGTATTTTATTTTACAACTCTTTTTTATTTAAAAATAAATAATAAGTTATTATTTTTTTGATACTTTAAAGAGACCTTTATAGTAAATAATTATGGTAAAAAGTATAGATTTGAGCAAAAAAAAGAGAAAAATACATAAAATCTTAAAATGTTTAATCACCATTATTAAAATACAAGATATTCTCTAAAGTATATATTTTATAGGCTTTAGAGAAATGGTATAAATCAAAAAAAGAGGAAGTATAAACTTCCTCTTACTTTATTGGTGAGCCCGACGGGATTCGAACCCATGACCCTTTGATTAAAAGTCAAATGCTCTACCGACTGAGCTACGAGCCCTCACTCAATGACGTGATATATAGAGTATAAAAAATTACATGTCAACTAAAAAAATAAAAAAAGTTAAAAAAAATGAAAATAGTGTTTATTTATTAATAATTATGTGTTATTGTTCCTCAATGAATTAATAAAATTATCTTATGTAGAGGTATAATATGGCTGAAAATACTCAATCAACCGGTAAAAAGAGCAGGTATGATATTTTACAAAATGACAAAGGTCAAATAATGATGATTATTCAACAACGCAATGGCGGCCCTGAGAATCCTTTGTTTGTTTATGATGGAACAGAATATGCTTTGTTATATCGTTGCAAAGAAAATGCTGTATATTTTGATGATATCGCAGAAGGTGCACGTAACCCATTGAAATCTGTATCAGAAGTTTGGGTGGTGGAAATTAATGACGATGATGTTGTTAGAGAATATAAAGTTCCCGTGCGAATCGTTAAAGATGTTAAAGCATTTATGTAAAATTTAGTTTATACGTTGTTTTAAGGGCTATCGAGCCCTTAAATTTTTTGGTGGATAAATATGCTGGTTAATACGGTTTCTTATTTGCTTTTTATAGGAATTTTATCTCTTATAAGGTTTAAGCATAGATTAGATAGAATTGCGGCTCCCTTAATTACCGCTGCAACCGTGGCTGTTTTTTACTTTTTTTGCTTAGATATGCGAATCGGAGCAGAAGCAATTACTACATTGGTATGGGATAGTTCTCGTAGTGGCGATATAAAAATTGATATAGTTTCATCTGTTAATAACTATCGTCTTATATTTCCGTTTTTTGTTATTACGATATTGGCGCTTGTGAATAACTTGTTTTTTAGATACGAACAAAACAAAAAAAGTTTTTCCGCTATTTTGGTGTTAAACTTGTTAAGCCTTATTATGTTAATAACCGGAAATAATTTGCTTCAGATTATCACATTTGTGTTTGTAACAGATATTTTAAGCCAGTTGCTTATTAAAGATATTTATGCAAGCCGGCGTTATAGTATATATAATTTGATTGCCGATATGGGGTTGTTTCTGGTTATGGCAATGCTGAAAGGTAAGTTAGAAACACTGGAAGTAACAAATATGGTGCATTATTATGAAACCGGACGACATCGTGATTTTATAATGTTTGTGATAATAATAAGCTTGTTCATAAAATTTGGTTTTTTCCTTTTTCAAAGTTATTTATTAGATTTGAAAAACACTAAATTTCATAGGCTTATTTTAATTCCGTATTTATCGACTCCTATGGTGGCTCTTATCTTATTTATGAAGTTTTATCCGTTATTAGTGGTTTCACCATCATTTGATATGTGCTTAAACATTGCGGTTGTTTTAACTATGGTATGGGGTGCTATTGGTACAATCGTAATTAATAACTTAAAGGAAAAAACTGTTTATCTTAATATGTTGATTATAGCATTATTGGTTAAAAGTGTCCAAAATGCAGACTTTATATGGGGTGCACATTTTTCTTTAATGCTTATTTTTGGTTTTTGCATCAATCTGTGTTTATATTATGCACACTATAGTGTGAACCGGGAAAATAATTTGCACTTAATCGATTCTAATAAATATGTAAACAGATCATTGCTTAATTTTGATGTTTTTGCATATGTCTTGGTAAGCTTGGCATTTTTATCGCAAATTGCAAAAATTAATAATAATGATCAATATTGGATTTATCTTTTTACGGTATTGTTTGTAGTGGCATCATCGCATCTTTATTCACAATTATTTGTCATTACACGACATCAGACCAAGATGCCCGTATTAAGTTATTCGCCGTTTGTCGTTTTGCTACTTTGTATAACAATAGCATCTTTTGAGATAGGCAAGTGTAAAACATTTTGGATAAGTTCTTTAGTATTTTGTGCTATATATTTAATACTTATTAAATTATATCCGCTTAGATTTATATATCAAAATTCTTATTTGAATACAAAATTGCAAAAGATAGATTTTTCTGCACATGTTTATGATATAATAATAGTGAGGCCGGTGAAAATTATGGGCAGGTTGCTTACGGTTTTGTTCGATTTCATATTTATTGAAAAAACGCTAACGGCAATGTTGTCATCAATAAATGCTTTTACTATTCGTGTTTTTAGAAAATCTGTAAGACACTGGAAAACATATTATTTCTTTAATTTTATTTTGGCTGTAGCAGTGTTGATATGGTGTTTTATAAAGGAAAATAAGTAATGGCTGAAATTTTGTTGTTGGTTATTATATGTTTACCATTAATCGGCGGATTGTTTGTTATATCTTCTCATAATGGGAATTATACAAACTCAGTAAATGTTGCAATTTTTACTATTTTGAGCAATATTTTCCTTATTTTAAGGTTGTTTGCAGATATTGATGTTCATAGTAATGAAATACAAGCAGTCAGTTCGTTTGTTTGGCCTATTTTGCCCAGAGTAAGTTTGGTGTTCGGAGTTGATGTTACATCGCTGATGTTAATTTTGGCTGTACATCTTGCAATGCTTATAGGTGTTTTTGAGGTAAAGCATCAGAGAACATCTCAGAAGCCTGTGTTGTTTTTTGCTATGTGTTTTTTGTTTTCAATTAATGCTTATTTTTCATCAGTAGATATTTTTTCATTTTATACGTTCTTTGTGTTGATGATAATTCCTTTATATATGCAAACAGGAATCATTAGCGATGGAAAGAAATATAAAATTATTTCCCGATTCTTTTTATATAATTTTATAGGTGCTTTTTTATTTTTAAGTGCTGTGGTTACTTTATATGCATTGGTCGGTAATAGTGTGGAAATTAATCAGATTTCAACTGTGGAATTAGACAGCCGGTATGGTATTTGGATTTGGAGTGCTATATTTTTAGCTTTTATATCTCGTATACCTGTATGGCCGTTTCATTATTGGATAACCTCTATTATAAATTCAATGAAAAATTCACTCTCATATATAGAAGTTAATTTGATACCGGTCGTTGGTTTATATGGATTTATGCGGTTTTGGCCAGCTAATATTCCTGATGAAATTTCATCTTTAGCTCCAATTTTTGAAGTTTTCTGTATAATTACAATGTTGTTTATTGCTTTCAGCGGATATTCTAACAGTTCGGCAAAAGAAAAGTTTTTTGCATATACTTTGGTATATTATTTGCTATATTTAATAGGAGTGTTTTTACCTACAGATATTTTAGTTGATAATATTTCATATTCTTTATTTGCATTTATTTTGGTAGTTTCAGCATTAACAATGCTTGTTACGCATATTGAAACAGAGAGTGATAAGCTATATGGCAGCGTTACAGGAATTTTGTGCTTATTACCTAAAGCATCTCTTTCATATTCTATGTTGGTTTTAGCTATAATTGGTTTGCCGGTATCGGCGCTTTTTTGGAATAATTTTATTATAATATCAGAAATTTTTAATGTGAGCTTGTACATGGGAACAGCCATAATAATTACGCTAGTATTGGCATCTGTTACCTTGTTGCAAACTTTATATTCATTAAAAGATGACAGTTGTCCGATAAACAGCAAAGATAAACTTTATGACATTGATACAACTGAGTTTGTGATATGTCTTGTTGTAATGTGTATTTTGTTTTTATCCTTGTTCAAACCTCTATGGTTTGCATATTGATAGGAAAATGATATGATAGAAAATGTTTTATATTTATTTTCAGAAGTTTCTTTACTGTTAGGTGTTTTGGCTTTGATGTTGTATAAATTTTTTACAACATCAGTCAGAAGTTATTTTAAAATTACAAAAATTGTAGTGATTATAAGTGCACTTTTTTCAGTGTTGTTTTATAATAAAGCTGTTTTTACCGATGTTTTTGAAGCAAATTCTTATACCGTACTGTTTTATATATTGAGTGCATTGGTTATGTTTGCTTGGCTTTCGTTATCTGTTAAATGGTTTGTTTCAGAAGATGTAGATCCATTGTATTTTTGCATATTATCATTATTAGCGATGTTTAGCTTTAGTTTAATCATAAAAACAATAAACCTTGGAGTTTTATGCGGTGGTTTAATTTTGTTATCATTTGTAAATTACAGTTTGCTGAAATTTAGCCAACAAAGTGAAGAACTTCATAATGTAAGCAAAAGATATTTAGTAATGGCTCTGATTTTTAGTGTGTTGTTAATTCTCTCACTTGTGTGTTTATCAATAGAAAACTGGCACTATAAAGCAACTGCCGAATTTTTAGGTAGTGAAAATATCAATATTGCAATGTTTATTGTCGGTGCAATATTGTTCTTTATGTTGTTCTTATTGGGAGTTGCTCCTTTGCATTTTTGTTTTGCGGATATTGTTTCACCATCTATATTGCCGGTTGCAGCATATTTTAATTTAGTTCCTGTATTTGCCTTATTTGCTGCATTTATGAAATTAAATACAATTGTGTTTATTCCCTTAGCTTCAGAATTAAACTTAGTGTATTTGTTTTTTGGAGTGTTTTCTTTAATTGTTGGAGCTATAGGAGCCAACGCAAGTAGAAATTTAAGAAAAATATTTGCATATAGCGGAATTTATAATTTAGGTATGTTATTGTTGCTTATTTCTCCGTTTACAGCTTCCAAATTATTAGGAGGATTTATCTATTTACAAGTTTATATTTTATCACTTTTTGGTGTTTATACTTCATTTTATAGCTTTAAGAGTAATGGTGTTTATTTAGCAAACTTAAACATGATTAACGGAATTGCAAAAGTAAGACCTTTTGTTTCGGCTGCGATGCTGTTTTTTATGATATCTTTGATGGGAATTTCTCCTTTTTCCGGATTTATCGGTCAATTATCAGCTCTAGAAACTTTTGTGGAAAATCAGGCTTACATCATTATGTTTATTTCTTTAGTTTGCTTGATAATTGTAATGGCTGCATATTTGCAAATTATCCGGTCAATGTATTTTAATAATCGTGAGGTAGATTTTAATAGGCCTGATTATGGTGTATATGTTTATTTGCTCATAAATATGATTTTAATGGTAATGTTAATGTTTAAGCCTGAGTTTTTGTTATATGATGCTCCGGTAATATTAAATTTGGTGTTAAAATAATGAAACAAATAAAAAATTGGATATGGCAAGATAATTTAAATGTTGTAAGCACTAATGATGATGCCAAATCATTAGTTGCTAAATTAAAGCAACCATGTATTGTATCGGCTCTAGAACAAACCGGCGGACGAGGCAGAAGAGGTAATTCTTGGGTGAGCCAAAAGGGAAATTTGTTTGCATCATTTGCTTTTGAAATTAAAGCAAATGAGTTGTGCCACATGGTTATATTAAGTGCTGTTGCGGTGTTAAAAACAATCAGCCATTTTATTAAAGATGCTAAGATAGAAGTTAAGTGGCCAAATGATGTTTTGGTTAATGGTGAAAAAATTTCCGGAATATTGTTTGAAAAAGCAGATGATAATTTTTGGGTTATGGGTGTTGGTATAAATATTGTTTCAAATCCTGAACTTGTTGATATAAAATACAACGCGACAAGTTTACACAATTTAGGAATTTATATCGACAGGTTGAGCGTGTTAGAGCATCTAACTAATGTTTTAGATAAACTTTTAGAACACTATCAAACAAGCGGATTTAGTCAGATTAAGCAAACATGGCTTGACAATGCGTATAATCTGGGTAATGCTGTTTTAATAAAACAAGAAAAACAAACAATAGATGGAATTTTTTTAACTATTGATGATAATGGTGCCATGGTTTTAAAAACAAATGAAGAAATAAAAAAAATTTTAGTCGGCGATTTATTTGTAAAAGAAAGTTAAAGGATGGAAAGCTTTAAAAAAACAGGAGTTTATTTTATTCCGATTGGTGGTGCTGATGATATTGGCATGAATATGTTTGCATATTCATCAAACGGAAAATGGATTATAGTTGATGTAGGTTATGGCTTTTTAAATGATGACTATCCGGGAATGGATATGTGCTATGCTTCTCCTGAATTTTTGAAAGATTATGCTCAAGATATTGAGGGCATTTTTATTACTCATGCTCATGAAGATCATATGGGAGCAATTGCTCATATATGGCCATGTTTAAGGTGTCCGGTTTATGGTACGGATTTTGCTTTAGCCTTAATTACAGAAAGACTTAAAGAATATAAAATGGAAAATGAGGTCGAACTTATATGCGTTAATGAAACTATGAACGTTAAGCTCAAAGAATTTGAGGTTGAGTTTGTATCATTAGTGCATTCGGTGCCTCAAACTTGCGGATTGTTTATTAAAACAGAATATCAAAATATTTTTCATGCTACAGATTGGCGTTTTGATGATGCAAAAACCGAAATGCTAAAAAGTCCGATAGATAAGTTAAAGCAAATTGCCAAAGAGGGTATAGATTTATTTGTTTGCGATTCAACAAACGTATCAATTGATGAAAATCAATGTTCTGAATATGATGTGCGTCAAAGTTTATGTACCCTTATTCCGCAAATTAAGGGAGGTTTGATAGTAACTTGTTTTGCCTCTAACTTAATGCGTTTGGAGAGTTTGATTATTGCGGCAGACCTTGCACAAAGAACACCGATTTTAATGGGCAAAACATTGCTTACAAATATGAAGATAGCAAAAGAATGCGGATATTTTAAGGATATGCCGAATACTTACAGTGCAGATGAAGCAAAAGATATTACATCAGATAAAGCAATGTATATTTGTACTGGTTCACAAGCGAATTATCGCAGTGCTTTAAGCCAAATTGCTAAGGGTGAAAGCAAGTATGTTAGTTTAAGTAAAGATGATACTATAATTTTTTCTTCAAAAATTATTCCGGGAAATGAAGATAAAATTGAAAGAATGCAAGAGCAAATGGCAATTAAAGGTGTTAAAATTATTACTGAAGAAACAGACTTGGTACATACTTCAGGTCATGCTTCAAAAGAAGAACTAAGACAAATGTATGAAATTTTGAAACCAAAAATTGTTTTTCCGGTTCATGGTGATAAACGTTTTATCAGAGAACATAAACGATTTGCTTTATCATGCGGTGTTCAAGATGTTTGTTCCGGTAAAAATGGCGATATATTTTTACTTTCTGATGGCAAAATTGCTAAAATTGAAGAAACAATTTCAGATGTTATCGGAGTGGACAGAGGTCGCAGTGTTTCACTTAATTCTGAGCTGGTTCAAAACAGACGCCGTATAGCATATAATTGTTCAATGTTTATCAGCGCTGTTGTTTCACAGAGTTTAGAGTTAAAAGATTTGCAGGTTTCTTCTATTGATATTTTGGAAGAAGCAGATTGGAACAATTTGGTTGAAGAAATTAAAGAAATCGTTATTCCTTTAATAAATACAAAACTTAAAGAATGTAAATGTATAAATTCTCAAGTGACAGATTTTATTAAAGGGCATATCAGAAAAAGAGTTTTAAAAGCAACAGATATAAAACCTGTAACGTTTTTACACATATATCAAGAACAATAAAATTAAGGAGAATATTAAAATGGCGATTATACCTCAAAGGCTAAAAAAAGGCGATAAAGTGATGATTATTGCGCCATCAAGAAGTTTGAAACTTATTGGTGCAGACTGCAGACAAATTGCTGAGGAAAGACTTAAAAACTTAGGCTTAAAAGTTGTCTTTGCGCCTAATACAATAGATGAAAATTGCGATTTAACAATTTCTACAGATATAAAAAAACGTGTTGATGACATTCATAGTGCTTTTGCCGATAAATCTGTAAAAGCTGTTTTGACAGTAATTGGTGGTTTTAATTCTAACCAACTTATTAAACACTTAGATTATGACTTAATCAGAAATAATCCTAAAATATTTATGGGCTTTTCAGATATAACCGCTTTGCATACGGCTATTTATGCTAAAACAGGTTTGGTTACATATTATGGACCTCATTATAGTTCCTTAGGTATGTTAAAAGGAATTGAGTATACATTAGAAAATATGGTTAAAACTCTTTTTGAAGGACACTCTCAAGAGCTTAAAGCATCAAAAGAATGGAGTGATGAGATGTGGTTTTTGGACCAAGAAAATAGAACTTTTATTGAAAATGAAGGTTGGTGGCATCTTCAAAAAGGAGCAGCAAAAGGTACAATAATTGGTGGAAATTTATGCACTTTTATTTTGCATATGGGAACACAATATCGTCCTAGCTTTAATGAAGATACAATATTGTTTTTAGAAGATGATGAAATGTCAGATTTGTTGACATTTGAACGAAATTTGCAGGCCTTAATCAATCAGGATGATTTTAAAAATGTTAAAGGTTTGGTAATCGGACGTTTCCAAAAAGCCTCAAAGGTTACTCGTGAAAAATTAGAGTTTATATTAAAGAACAAACCTGAGCTTAAAGATATGCCTATAATTGCCAATATTGATATGGGTCATACAACACCTATTGCAACCATTCCATTAGGTGGTGAGGCAGAAATTACTGTTGATGGAAAAATAAATATATTGTAGATAAAACAGCCTTAAAAAAGGAAGTGGTTTTGTAAAATTACTTCCTTTTTTTTTGTGCTTTATAAGCTCAAATTTCTTAATAAATCAATTTCTTGTTTCCAACCATTTATATCGTTTGGAGTTTCTAAAATAAAGGGTAGGTGCTTTAATTTAGGGTGATTAATTATATTTACAGTGGCGTCAATACCGATTGAGCCTTTACCAATTTGCTCGTGTCTGTCTTTACGAGAGTTAAATGGCATTTTACTATCGTTTAAGTGTATGGCCTTTAGCTTGTTTAAGCCGATGATATTATCAAATTTTTCTAAAACTGAATCCAACTCATTTACAATGTCGTATCCGGCAGAATATACATGGCAAGTGTCTAAACAAACTCCGATTTTATCTTTTAGTTCGGTAAGGTTAATAATGCTTTGGATTTCTTCAAAGGTTGATCCTACTTCGCTTCCTTTACCGGACATTGTTTCTAATAAGATGGTTGTGGTTTGTGTCGGCGTTATAATTTTATTAAGTAGATCCGCAATTTTTTTAATGCCTATTTCAGCGCCTTGTCCTACATGACTTCCTGGATGAAAGTTATAATAGTTGTGAGGTATAAGTTCCATGCGTTTTAGATCATCAATAAAAACCAGTTCAGCAAATTCAGCGGTACTTGGGTTATCTGAGCACGGATTTAGAGTGTAAGGAGCGTGGGCTACAATTTTTTTATCAGGAAAAATTGAAAGAAACTTTTTTATATCTTCGATGTCAATATCTTTTGCTTTTGAGCCTTGCGGATTTCTGGTAAAAAACTGAAAAGTGCTTGCGTTGATAGAAATGGCATTTTGAGCCATGGCCACAAACCCTTTAGAAGAAGATAAATGACAACCGATATTAAGCATTTGAGTTCCTTTCAAATAAAAAAATATATATAAATTATATGATTATAAAAGAAAAAAGCTATATTTTTTTGTAAGTTTTTGAAAAAAAAGCTTGTATTAAAAAAATATTGATGTATTAGTATTTAAGCAATTAATCGGATTGTAGTTCAGCCTGGTAGAACGCTTCGTTCGGGTCGAAGAGGTCGCTAGTTCGAATCTAGTCAATCCGACCAACAAAAAAGGGGTGCTTTAGAGCGCCCCTTTTTGTATGGTCGGTCTAGGTTCGAACTAGCGAAGAAGCTAGTTTGCACTTCAAGCGAAAGGCGGGCGTAAGAACGCCGGTCGGCTGAAAGCCGATGAGTGCCGAGCATGTAGCGAAGCCAATCTAGTCAATCCGACCAAATAACAAAAGAGCACCCTTGTGGTGCTTTTTTGTTATTTGATTTTCGGGTCTAGGTTCGAACTAGCGAAAAAGCTAGTTCGTACATCAAACGAAAGGCGGATGTTAAGACGCCGGTCGGCGAAGCCGATGAGTGCAAAGCATGTAGCAAAGCGGAATAATCTAGTCAATCCGACCAAATAAAACCACCCTTTCGGGTGGTTTTTTAAGTATAATATTTTAGATAAAGAAAACCCCTCACAACAATAAAAATTGTGAGGGGTAATTAGTTAAATTTTACTTACACATAGCGTTTTGACGAGTTATGTTTTTAAAATCAAGGATTTCGCCATTATCGTCAGAGATTTTTATCTCAACAGTTTCGCCTATAGAAGATGTAGCGATATGAGAAAATATGGTATTTGCATAATTCCACGACAAAGACTTGTTTAAACAAGATGCACGTGAGTTTCTATGCGCTTCTCTATATCCCTCATTATTTTTTACAACTATTAGCACGAGAGCCTGACTTTCATTTGATAATACCACTGGTTGACACGCAAGTTGTCCTGTAATTACTTTTACTTTCATAACACAAAGTTTTTAACGGTTATTTACTTTTTTTGTTTATTCTATTACATCATTGTCATTGCTTTTATACTTGTCAGCAATTTTTTTGGCAAATTCATCGTTAACAATTTTTTGTTGAACGTCTTTTCTGTATTTATTAACACGTTTATTTTCCTTATTATAAATAACAATAAAAAGAACAACGCCTATAATAACAATTGTTAAAGGAATAATAAAATCCTCAAAAGGAGCTTCAATAAAACCGATAATTTTCTTCATAATTCATAATATTTAAATAGTTAACATCATAATTTTTATTAGTGGGCAGATGATAATCTATTTGATTATAAAAATCAAATGGTTTTACGTCTAATTTTTGGAAAATCATTGTTTTCCACGTCACGCCAATGCTTGGAAAAATACAAAAGTCAAGTTAGAACCTAGTGGTCAGTGTATTTCATTGAAAAACAACAAAAAAAATTTACAAAACAAGTGGGCAGTGAACAAGTGTTAACCTCACCAGTGTGGATGCGAACTCCAATAAAACAATAATACGCGTAACACTTTGAATTACAAAGATTTGACAACCAAGTTGTCAAATTGCATTGTTAACATGCTCGGGTGTTTGGGTGAAGCATTTAAAAAAATGAAAGTGATATTTTAGATAAAGAAAACCCCTCACAACAATAAAAATTGTGAGGGGTAATTAGTTTTTATTAGAGAAGATTATAGAAGTTTTTATCGCCAATTCGATAATGTTCTACTTGCATTCCAGGTTCGGCATCTAGCCAAATAGGATCTTCTGAAGCTTCAATGGTTGCCTTTTTGCCATTTTCAAAGAAAATGTTGACAATTGTTCTTGTACCACCCTTAGCAGAACCTGATGCAGAACCGCTTGCTCTGCGATAGAGAAAGCTTCTATAACTAAAATCAGCCTTCATTGATGCAGTAAACTCGGAATTTACATCGTGCACTGATACTTTTTTGATAGTGTAGGTACCGACCTTTTGCAAGCTAACACGGGTATAGCTGTTGTATCTCTTTTGAAACTTTTGACCTATAATGTTACTACCTAAAGTAACTGGGAAGCTGACTTTTTGTGGATTATATGCATCTCCATTCCACCAACCTTGCCATTTTTCATCGTTACGGATATTGTTGTAATAAATACAACTTCCATCGGAAAAATATACACGGCTCGTGTGAAAATCCAAGTAGCGTCCAGTATAGTACCTACTGGTTGAGAAACGTTTCCATTCTACGTTAGTGACTTCAACAATCTCTTGTGCGAACACATTTGTTGCCATAAATAGTGTTACGGCAATAATAATAAGTTTTTTCATAATACATAAATTTAACAGTTAGACATCATAATTTCAAATAGTGGGTAGATGATAATCTATTTTAGTATAAAAATCAAATATTTTTTATGTCTAATTTTCGGAAAATATTGTTTTCTGATTTGTTACCATTCTTAAAAAATACAAAAGTCAAGTTAGAACCTGGTGGTCAGTGTATTTCATTGAAAAACAATAAAAAAATTATTACCACACCTAGTGGGCGGTGAACAAAAGTCAACCTCACCAGTATGGATGAGAAGGTTCGACCACTCTCTCATAACACTCTGAAAAAGAATAAAAAATTTCTATTGTTTAAAATATGGTATTTTTTTTCTAATTTAGGGGTAGTCAATCCGACCAAATAAAACCACCCTTTCGGGTGGTTTTTTAAGTATAATATTTTAGATAATGGAAACCCCTCACAATAATAAAATTGTGAGGGGTAGGGATTGGTTTTATAAACATTCCACGTCACCACGCGTTACGTTTTTAAACCTAAAAATTTCACCCGTAGAGCTACATATATATGCTTCGATAGTTTCACCGATAGAAGATGTAGCGATTTTAGAAAATTTCGAATTTGCAAAATTAAGTGCCAAAGTCGCGCTTGAAGAAAACTTCCCTCTGTTATAATGCAATTCTTTATAACCCTCATCGTTTTTTATAACAAGCAGTACGAGAGCAGAAGTTTCATCTGTCAATACTTGTGGTTGGCTCACAATTTGCCCTTTAATTTTCTCTGTTTTCATAACATAAAGTTTTTAATGTTTATCTGTTTTACAGTATTTGAGACTATCTGTGTATATGGGTTTTATTTTTTCCATGGAATAGCAATTCCGATAATACACAATAACAAAATTCCAAATACAACAAAGACTCCCGTATCATTGGTATGATAAAACTCTTCTATCTGCTTAACTGACTGCTCACCAGTAACAGCTTGCAGGCCTCTCATATGCTCTGAAGTAAACACTGTCACCAACATTCCTTCAACTGGATCAATGTCTTGCGTATGACCTAATGTACGAGGACTGTGTTCGGGAATAGTCACACTGGTGATAGTGTATTGAGTTGAATCTATAACCACAAACCAAGTACCAGTTTTTGCTTCATATTGCAAATTACCGGTACCAATGATTTTTGGTTCAATCGGGTCACTGTCAAATGCTGAACAAGCTGTCAACACAACACTAAACATTGCAATTAGCATAAAAACAAACTTTTTCATAATTCATAATATTTAAATAGTTAGACATCATAATTTTTAATAGTGGGCAGATGTTAGTCTATTTTATTATAAAAATCAAATATTTTCATGTCTAATTTTCGGAAAATTGTTGTTTTCTATTTTTTATCTTTATTAGTTTACCTTGTTATGAGGATATGTTTTGAACATTTAATATTTGCTAATGCTATTGTTATGTGCCAACTTACTTAAAACAAATAAAAAAACTGAAGGCTTATGGTATGCTTGTTAAATTCTTTTTATCATGAATTTCAAATTTAACGATATAACCAAACAATGTTAGAAGAATTGATTCGTCAATTATGATAGAGATGATTGGTATAATGAAAAACAACCATATTGATAATTCTGTGACCAGAGTAAGCAATAAAGAATATAATTAGTAAACTAATCGATATCAATGAGTGAGTATACCATATTTTTGTTGATGGAGAGAATATACATTTTGCCTCTCAGGTGCTTGTAATTGCGGAATGGTTGATGTTGCGTTGAGCAATTCATTGAATGCATTTTTTAATTGAGGATTATTTTCTCCAATGTTTTTAATGATAATGTTATCGGTTTTATCTATATGGCTTTCTCTTTTTGCTTCTGTTTCTACTGTTCTTTCAGGTGGTAAATTTTGTGAAATTTCTTGTTTTATTTCATCTAATTTTTCTAAACAGGTAAGTAAGGCGCTTTGTCCTTTTTCTACTTTATAATCAGGAACATATCCGGTGCCTTCCAAGCGCTCACCATGCGTGCTTGTAAAGCCTTCAGGAGGAAGTGATATTTTTAAGCCATAGGGTAAGGGAATAGCGCTGTTAGATGTGGCCGCCGGGTGATATTGTATAACACCGCAACTATGATCACCAATTGTTCTGACATATGGGTGTTCTCTTAAGCGTCCGATTGTTAACTCTGCATTAGAACCGGTGTTTTGGTCTGTTAGTAACAATATTGGCTTTGTGTAGCCTAATGCACTATTAAAAGGATGTTCTTCTCCCCAAAGTTTATCTTGCTGAACATATTGAGTGCGTTGCGGTTCATCTTTTAGCTTTAGTCTGTCGATGGTGCTGTTTTTTTTATCTGCTTTTTCCATATAAAAATAGCTGAGTTTCGCTGCTAAAGTATCCATCTTAAGATGTCCTTGAGCTTCTGTTGAAACCGTATTTCCATATAATGTACGAGCTATATAATCGCCAATGTGCGGCCATCCGCCACCATTGCTTCTTAAGTCTAAAATCAGAGCATCGCAATTTTCATATTCTTGTTTAGAAAATTCTTTTGCTAAAGATGTGAAGTCATTAATTTTATCTATATCAATTTTGCCATCAGAGCTTATAGGTGCAAAACTCTTCATCCCAAACAACATTAGTTTTTTACCTTGATGATTAATTTCAGCCATGCGCCAAGTTTGTCCTTTTTTTTCGCTTACAATTTCTGCACCATTTTGTTTTAATAGCTCAAACTCATCATCAAGAAATAAGTTTTTTCCAACTTGGTGGCGCTCCGTATAAAGATGATCTAATACGCAACGGTGAGATGAATCAAGATTTTCGGTTTGTATGTAAGTTTGCAATTCTTCCTTAAATGCAAGGTGTTCTTCTTTGCTCATTAATGTGTTAATGCTTGCCCCTTCGGAACTGTAAACATTAAAATGATTATCAGGAATATATTTTTTAGCAAGCTTAAAAATTTCTTTGCCGATTTCTTCTTCTGTTCGTTCTTGTTTGGTTGTTAAGTATAGTTTCACAAGCTCCGTTTTAAATTTATTTTTTGTTTCTTCTGAAAAAGTAATGTTTGGTGCATTTTCTGTAGCAAAACCGGGATGTCCTTCGCTGACGTAACGAGCAAAGGCTGCTAACATTTTTTTCTGTTCATCTACAGACAATTTTTCATTGTGTTGCTTAGCGGCTTGAGGCAAACACATATCCATGTCAGATGCTGTTGAAACAATCATCTGAAAAGCTAAATTAATGTCTTTTTGTGTTGCCATTAATATCCTCTTTTTTCTTTTAAAATACTAAAATATCAAGATTGTGTCAATGCTTTTTATACACCTTATTTATGTGAGTTAGGCTTATGTAGAAGCACTAGGAAATGTAAAAAGGATAAAAAAAGGCTTGATACTTTCAAAGTATCAAGCCAAGACTTTACTTCTTGCAGAAGAAATTTTTCAGCTTTCTTCTAAAGGTTAGTTGAGGATTATCGAAATCCAATAAACACTTGTCAACGTCATGCATGTATATTGTATCGTCTATGCACAGGCTGCAAGGGTTGTTTCTAAATTGATAGTTAACGCTTGCCTTAAATAACTCAGTTGAGTTTTCTGTGATGCGATATAGCTTTAACATGTCACCGTCTTCATAGGGCACAATTCTGAACAAAGCATTGTCAGCGTACAGACGACAGTTTTCTTCGAATCTCCATTTCTTTTGTTCGGAGCACCATATAAACACGCCTTTTATCGCTTCAAAAACTTCGTTAGGATAACCTAGGTACGGTTCGGTTGAATTTGGTGTGAATACGTCATAATGACCATCAGAATGCAAAGCCAAAATTTTTGCATTGCCATCAGTTTTAACCGATACATAGCTTCCTAAATTGACAATTTTACCATCAATAAAATGGCAAATGTTTACAAGGTTTTGATCTTCTTTTAAGAAGTATACCCAGCGAAGTTTTCGATACTGAATGTTCTGTGGACAGGATAAGAATTCCTCATGTGCAATTCCAAGTTTTTTCTCTTCAAAAGAGTCTTGCTCATGTACCATGCTGTACCACACTCCATATCTTTCATATATACACTGGTTGTCTACAAAGAAAAACTTTGAATGTTCAGGCAGTGTTACTTGAAAGACTCTGTCGTCAATAATGCCAAACAAAATTTTGGTCGTTTCTCCGGCATTAGACATAACCACATAGTTCTCGTTGTTTTCTCTTAAGAATTTAGCGTTTGTTGCTTGACTTACCTTTAAAAAGCCTTCAATTGATGGATTATCAAAATACAAATGACATGTACCATCGGTTGTGTTTTTTAATACAAATCTGCTCATAAGAAGTGTTATTAAGTTAGTAAATAATATGACCTGATAATGTTTTTGTAGAATGCATTATAGAGAAAAAAATTAAAAAGTAAATGTTTTTTTCAAAAAAATGCTTAAGATTTGCTACATTTTACTTAAATGAGTCTTCTGTAAACAGCTTGATTTCTTCTATATCTTTTGTCAAAGTGTGGTATTGAGCTAGTAAATCTAAAAGATATTTGGTATATTCTTTTTGCTTAAACATTTCTTTTGATTTTTGGAAATTTAAATCAAAAAACCATGATAAAACCATTAAAATTCTATCAGCAAAAGAATGTACTGTCGGAAACAAAATGGTTTGCTTTGCAAAAAATTGTTTTTTCACTGTTTGAGATAAGCCAGAAATTAGCGCTTCTTTAGTTAATAGCTTGAAAAAAAAGTCTTTTCGCAGTTTGTCGTTTTTTTTAATTTTTTCTAAGTTAGCCAATTTATCGGCATCTCGAACTAAATATAAAATTTGTTCAGCTTCTTTTTTATGCTCTCCGTTTTGAGCTTCTTCCCATAATGATGATGCTTTTACTTCTTCCATCATTTTGCCATGATATTTGATAGCGAGCAAAATTCTTATATCATTATAAGTCGGATTACTTTTTAGTGTTTGATAACCAAGAAGTCCGTGGTCATATTGGTTTAAGCTTTCTGTATCTGCAGTCAAATTAGGCGTATGGTATCTTTTTACAGCTTCTTCAAAACGGCCGACATCATGGAATAAGAGAGCTCTTTTAGCTAGTATTTGAAAATTTTCAGATATACTTTCAAGCTCAGGAGTTTCTGCCATAATACGTATTCCGGTGTGCAAAACATTTAGTGAATGCTTAAATTTATTATCAATAGATTGTTTAAAAAATGAAACAGCAGGTATCTTAATTATTGTGTCTTTATAATATTTTTTAAATTCTAAAAAATCTGATCTCATTTTTATATTCTCATAATTTAAATTGAAAATTATGTTACAATTTAAAATACAATATTTGGTTAATATTATATGCTTAATTTGTTTAAATGATAATCGACAAGCTCACCGCCATAGCAAACAACATTAGAAACGCCGTAAGACAATTTTTTAACGTAAAATGTAATTGGTACGCCTTTATAATTCCATTCTATTCTATCAAAAAATTTTTTGTCTTGATGAATTATGTTTGCATGTTTGTTCATAAATTCAATTATACTTTTTGCATCTTTTTTTGTTAAAGCATTATTTATAATCCATTGAGAATACGGATTGTCAATTTTTCCGTTCAATGTGTTTAAATTTAATGTTTTCAAGCTGACTGTTTTGATGCTTGGATATGTATCAATATATTTTTTTATTTCGGTTAAGTAAGTGTCAAAACTTTTGTTTTTCATTAAAACATAATTGAGCCTGATGTTTGCTGTTTTAAAGGCTTCAGAGTTGATATAATCTTGATTATATCCCAAAATTTGCATATCTTTTTTACTGTCAAAATCTACTCTGGTTATTTCAATGGTAAAATCATTTTTTATTAAATTGAGTTTTTCAGGTTCAAAAAATATGTTTCCTGATGATTGAAATCTTTTTTCTTCAAAAATGTTTATTTTACGTGTTGCATCGACCACTCTTTTTATGGTGTCAAAACTATGTAAAGAGGGTTCTCCGTTGCCGCAAAATATGAAATATTTGAAATATATTTCCTTTTCTTTTAATTCTTTAAGCTTGTTTTCCAATGCTTCTATTTTATCATCTACAACCGGCCATTTTGTGATTTTTGCTGTACAGTAAGGACAGTTTTTGTTGCATTTGAAAGACGATAGTATGAGTTCAAATTCTTTGTATATCATTTTATAATTCCTTCTCAAGTGCTTGATTAATTAATTTTACAATTTCTTTTGTATTGTTATATTTTAATACAGATAAGTTATTTGATCTATTTATTGCATCGGCAATTGCAAACCAATATTCTGATGCAATAGTATATACTGATTTTTCTTCTTGATATAAGATTATGATTTGTTTGTTTTCTTGCAAAGCCCATCCAAGCTCGACTATTGAACCGACAGAGAAACTTTCACCAAGTACGACGACAAAAATATCGCTGTTTTTTATTAAATTGTATTCTGCGTTTAGTACGGTTTTGCAGTCTGTTGATGTATAATCGCCGTTGGAGGCTTGTTCGCAATAAAAAGGCCCGATATATTCAAACTTATTGTTTATAATTAAGTTTTTTTGATAATACGTCAGTAAATTTGCATCTCCAAGAAGTTGTGAACGATAATCGTTTCTTAGCATTCCTTCTAATGAGTTTAGGCGTGTTTCAGATTTATTGAATTTTCCGGCAAAATATATTTTTTTCATATTTTTCTCCTTTCATAATACGACGCCAGTTAAAGTATGAAATAATAGACATTATGCTCCAGATTGTATTCAGTGATATCAAATAATAAGCCGGTTCTTGCAGTATTGAATATTCAATTATGTAGCAAATGTCATTAATGAACCAAATTATCCATGTATCTAACTTTTTCTTAACCATATAATATGTTGCAACTAAAGATGAAGATGTAGTTACAGCATCAATTAAGGGTAATGGGTCAGGAGTAATTTTTAAGGCCATATTTATTAAAAATGCACCGATACAAATTATGGATGAATACATAATTTTTTCTTTTAATGAACAATTGCTGATTTTAACGGCATTATTTTTGTTCCATAATATCCATCCTCGTATGCCGAACATTAAGTAAATGATGTTACACAATGTGTCTGCATATAGTTTGTTGAAATATGAAAATACAATTAAACATCCGATTTGCGCTATGTAAAACAGCCAATTGTATTTGTTATTTAAGAGCACAAGAATACCTTGCAACAATCCGAAAATTGTTGCCCAAATTTCAAATGTCAGCACAACTTTATCTCCCCAAATTTTTTTGATTAAAAACATTCAATGCAGATAAGTTTATTCTGCAACTTGTTTTATGGTTTTCAAATCTAAGGTGTCTGGTTTTGTATTCAAACTGATGTTTTCTGCAGGCATCTTTTATTTGTTGCGGTAAATATTCTCTGATAAGAGGTAAGAAGTCTTCTTGTTTATCAGGATAATATTTCATAAGCGTTTCATATGCATTAAGTGGCTTATCCGGTTTGGTTATTTTTGCGCATTCCCAATCTATGATTGTATCTAACAAATCTTCCTTTGTTTTTGATAGATTGTTTCTGACATGATGCCTGTTGTTTTTTCTATGAATTTTTTGAATGTTTTCAAATTTTATCCATAGAGCCATGTATAAAAAAGGCTTGTCAGCGTCGTGTAAATAACCTCTCCAGGTGTTTTTCCCTCTTAGCTGTTTTTCAACTTGTAAAAATGCTTTTTTATGCTTTAAGGTATATAAGATTTTATTAAATCTTTTTTTTAATTCTAAACTCATAACAAGTTCCTTATTCTGTAGGTGCTGAGGTTAAGTAGTTATCGAAATATCCTTTTATGTAGACAACAGGTGTTCCTTTGTCTCCTGAACCGGTTATCAGGTCGCATAAAGAACCCAATAAATCGGTTATTTGACGAGGCGTGGTGCCGATTGAGTAAAATCCGTTGTTTTTCTTTTTATTATTAATAGCTTGTTTTATGGCTTCTTCAGGATTTTCTTTATTATTATCGGCAACAGCTTTAATTTTAATTTCATTTGGCATGCCTTCCAGACCATTGGTATATCCTGGAGAAACTACAGGATCTGCAAATTCCCAAATTTTTGTTTTCGGACATTTAAAACCGCCATCTCCGTATATCAATACTTCAATGTGTTTACCTGTTTTTTCTTTTAATATTTTTTGCAAATTAGCGCAAAAACTCATAGAATCTCTCGGAAATAATTTTAAGCTGTTTTTATCAGCATAATTAGAACCTAAAACGCCATATTCACTCCAACCTCTAGTTTTGCTTGGAGTGTTGCAGATTTCATCTAATGTACAAACATTTGCTCCTAGTTTGGTTAAAATTTGCTTTTGTCTGTTGCGTATATGTATGCTGGCAACAATAACCTGATTGGTAAACTTTAAGATATCTTTAGGATTATTTAGCAGGATCACTTCGATGTTATCTGAAATGTTTTCATACATTTGTATGTGATCAGAACCTGTAATGGGGTGATGAAAAGTTCCAAATTTTTTACGGAAATCGTCTTTGGTAATAATGTCTGTATATGGGTTTATATCAGAATTAAATAAGTCATCTTCATACATTATTGCATTTCCGACTTCATCTGCAGGATAAGATAAGAAAACATATACTTTGCCTTTTGTACCTTTTGCAATTCCTTCTAAAATTTTAGCAAATCTGTTGCGAGATAAAATAGGGAAAGCTACGCCAATATCTCCTGATGGAAATTTTTTCGCAACATCTTGAGCTATATCATCAAGAGTAATATAGTTACCTTGTGCTCTGGCTAAAAAAGATTCCGTAATGCCGATTATATCACCATTATGTATACTTAATGGTTGATATTTTGTTTTTGTGGCGTCAATGATTGTATCAGAAATTATGTTTTCAATGTCAGCTCCTTGGGTAATAATTGGCATTCTGATACCAAAAGCACAAGTTCCGACATAACGAATGTTTTGACTATGTTTAGTCATGTTTTTTCTCCTCGACAGTAGGTTATTAATTATTGATTTGTCTCGACTGTCCCTACAAGACCCAAATCAATCAAGAAACTAACCGCAGTTTCTATTATATTTTTTCTTCTTCATAAAAACTTTTTTGGATTAAATCTAAGTTTTCCTGATGAACAAAATTTTTATATCTGATATCTTTCAAATTTATCATATCTCGAACCATATTCCCTGATAAAAATGGAAAGCTTTGTGTTGTTCGAGAACAAATTCCGACATTTGGCACATCGTTGGCAAAAACAGAATATTCACCTTCATCACCTACATAAATAATATCCGGTTTAGGTTTGTCAGATTGTTCTTTTTTAATTGTTTCTAATACATGAACATTCCATAAGACATGGTTTATATCTTTAAGAGCAACAATTCTTAAACGTTCATATGCGGGGTGTTTTCGCCATACATTTTGTATCATTTTTTTACGTGTAAAATATGGTAACGGATTTTTTTCAGTTCCGCTTTCTTGTGCAGAACCGATTAAAATTGTGCCGAAAGCACATTCTTCCATCATTTTTTTAATTAATCTGTCATGTCCGATATGAAATGGTTGACAGCGAATTATGCAAAATCCATGTTGATATTTAAACATAAAAAAACCTTTCATTAGAAAGGCCAACTCATCAAACATTTAAAATATATAATTTTAATATGATGACCGGCCACGTCGTTAATGTTCGTACCCATTGCCCTCGAGTACCCGAACAATTTCAATGTACATATTAAGTATTAGTTTGTCAAGATATATTTTTTAAAATGTAATGTTTTAGAAAAAAACAACCACCGGATTAAGCGGTGGTCGGTTTTTCTAATAAGTCTGTGCAAGCTCTTCTTTTTTCTTACAACCAAAAGATGTTATTTCCCAAATAACATCGGATTTAATGGTAAGTTCTTTTTAATTTTTTGCAATAGATATTATAGGTCAAAAATTAATGCTTTACAAAAGTATTGGTATATGCTACATTTGTCTAAGTTTAAGCTTATTATGAAAGGTAAAAAAATGGGAGCTAAAGAAAAATTACGAAAACAAAATTTTATTGATGATAGTTTTTCTTATGCAAAATATTCTAAGCATATGGACGCAATTTTTGATTCTGTAATTGATTATGGCTATGTGGATAGAGTTGTAGACGGACAAGCTGGAAATCCTAATATCGGTCGTAAAGATACAGAGGAATATTGTGCTTTTAGAGTAAAAGAAAATAAAAAAGAAGATTTTGAAAAAATTATGCAAGATTTAAATATTTATTTGAGTAAAGAAAAATTAAACTCAGCTGGACAAGAGCGCGATTTTTATATGTTTAAATCAAATAATATTCCTGAGTTAAAAAATATTATTCGTGGAAGTGTTAAAATCAAGCAACAAGAAGCAGCAATTATAAGCCATATGACAACCTATGTTAAGTAGTTGCTGTGTTTACTAAATGATAAAATAAAAAAACACCGATTTATTCGGTGTTTTTTTATTTTAGATTAGTTTTGTAGTTTTTCTTTCTTTTTTTGTCCTTTTAAACTTATTTCCCAAGTGTCTGCAGATTTAAACCTAAATTGCATAATGTACCCTTGTAGCAAAAAATGTTGGTACAATTTATCGCTATATTTTGAGACAAATTCTTGCTTTGAGCCAGATTTGTGGCAATAAATATAGTCAAGAGCATCTTTTTGTTTAGCAATGCTTAAAGGGTTTTCTTCATCTTTAATGTAGTCTAGCCAAACATCAAGGAAGGCATATACAACTGAAGAAATACAGAATCCGATTAAGAGTAGGTTAGTGTGTTCAGGACTGATAAAAAAGGCAATAATAGCCGATATAAACATCAGAAAGGACATCGCAACAAAAAACGTAATTAACGTTTTGCAAATTAATTTTTGAGTTTTCATAATTATTTAATATTAAGAATTTAGAGAATAATAAATTTATGAGCAAAATTATATAAATAAAAAAATAAAAGTAAAGCATATTTTGATAAAATAATAAGCTCAGACAATGTGTATCTGAGCTTATTATTTTCAAGAATATTAATTATATTATTTTCGATTGAATAATGGCCTTTCAAGTTTAGGACATTCAAAACTATCGTATTCATTTAAGCATACTTTAGCATATTCGATAACTTTTTCATCATCGACTTCTTCAGGAAATAAAAATCCTTTGTTTGGATTATCTAACATATATCTAAATGCGCTATATGCAGATGCAGAAACTTGTAAAATTGTTGGGGTTTCATTTTCAATAGGTGCTACGAGTTTGTTGCCGAAATAGCGTGTAGTGAAGTTTTTACCATCAATAACAATACCAACAGCTTCTCCTCCTTCAGCAATATCTTCAGGTTGTATCATATGTTCGGTGAAGTTTTCAAAATTGCATTTGTGGGCTTCAATAAGCGAATTTAAGGCTATATCAGATGGCTTGTAAACAAAGTATACAGATGGCTTATATTCTAACTTGTTATCTTTATACACGCTTAAGAAGTCTGCAATGGAATATATTTCTTCATGTGGTACAATGCAGCCGTTAAAACTTCCCCAAGGAGAATATGATTGATCGATACATTCAACCGGAATTGTATTTAAAAGCAAATATCCGTCTTGTTCGTTGAAAATATTAACTTCATTTCCGAAAATTTTATGGTTTATACCGGTGCCTAATGAAAACTCGCTTTTACCGAGTGTTTCATCAGCAAAAGCTTCGATATTCCATGTAGAATATACGCATTTGTTTTGTGGTGCAAAATTTGTTTTGGTAGTATCAATATCTGATACATGTATAATTTCTATTTCGAGCATTTGTGCAACTTTTGCATACTCGTTATTATTAATTAAATTTTGTAAAATTTCGCGATTTTTTACAACAAAATCATGGTTGTCATGCTTTACTATTTCTTTAATGCATTGTTTTGTAAAGCATGATACCATTCCCGGATTCATGCCAAATTCAATAACCGAAGTAGGACCGTTAGGATTATTTTTTTCTTTTAATTTTTTGTAAACGCAAAAATCATGATAATCAGGAACAGAACCGGCTTTTTCTTCATAGGGTAGTGAGCTTGTAGATAAATAATGTATCTCTTTATCCATGCAGATACTTAAAAAATCAGTGTTAGTTTGAGAAGAACTTAAATCTAACAGATAATCTCCTTTTTCTAATATAGAAAAAATAGCATCGTAATTATTGTATTCAATATCTGCTATTATAAAATTTGATTTTTTACCACCAATATTTAGAAAGTCATTTTCAGCACTAGGATTTTTATCAATTACATACCAATTATCAGCATCAAATATGTTCTCTTTTTTAACAATATTTAAAAATGATTTACCGACCATTCCTAGCCCGAAAACTACAAATTTAACCATTCGTGTCTCCTGTAAATAATATTAAACCAGTTATCCATAATACATTATATATCTAAAGATATGGTTAAGATAACTAAACATCTTGTATATTGACAAAAACGTCTTTGTTTGGTAATATGAGTGAATAGGAGAATAAAATGAATCAATCTGATGAATCAAATGCTTTAGAGAGTGATTTACGTAGGCCGGAAATTCAGGTTTTAGAAGATGGAAGAATGCTTGAAACCATGTATATAAAGGGTATGGTATCAACACGTAAATATATAAATCCTGATGGCAGTTATGAGGTTTATAGTGCTCAAGGATATAAAACAATAGAAGAAACATCAGATGGCACTTATCGTGTCTATAAATATCAATCTGATATAATTGACAGAGAAATTAAGCCTGATAAAACTATAGTTAGATACCATGATAATGGGGCTGTTTCATCAATTGAAAGGCCTGATAAAACTTACGAAAGTTACTATGATAATGGCAATTTATACAATAAACGTGAAAAAGATTATGAAATTGCTTTGTTTAAAGATGGTCGATTGCAATATGAATTTAAGGATGGAATATTAAGTATTAATCCCGAGTTTTTCTCTTATTATCGTATAGGTATGAAATCTAAAACAGCTGAAAATCATTGGACTGAAACGGGTGCGCTTGATCCGAGTAAAAAAACACTTTTATGTTTAGGTGGTGACCAAACCAGAGAGCCTCGTGAAGCCAATGGTAATATTAATGCATTTGCAAATGTGTTAGGGTTATCTCAAGAGCAGCTGGATAATATGCAATTGTGCTCTTGTTACAGGCCAAGTGCTTATATGGCAGGAATAATGAGCTTGGTGAAAAAAGATACAACAACTAAGGATAGAATGAAAAAAGATTATAAAAGGGAAATTTTACAAAAATTTATGCCCTTTATGGCATCTGTAAAAGATGGTAAATTTGAAAGATATTCAAAAGAACAGTTGTATCAAAATTTCAGAAATATTATAATTCAGGCTCATTGCTACGGAGCAAATGATTTAACTATAATTTCTGATGTGCTTAAAGAAACAATGGCAAAATTAAAATATTCTGAAAAAGAAATAAATAAAGCACTTAAGCAAGTAATTTGTGTTACAAATAACTCTCAAAGAGAATTTAATGATCAACTCGGTTTTACAGCTATTCACAGATATTCTGTTACAGATGGTCAATTTGAACCGGAATATGAGACACGTTATTCAGCAGGTTATCCTGTCTTTTTGGCATCTCATGAAAAATATAAAGCAAAAAAAGGGACAAAAGCGGCTGTTGTGCCATTGAAGAAAAATGAAGCGTTGATGATTTTTGATAAGGTTCTTGTTGGTAGTGGAGAACATAATTCTGCATTTTGGACAACATTAAAAGAAAAGCTTACAAGCGTTGGATATAAACAGGCAGAATTGATGAAAAATATAGGTAGATTTTGGTATTCAAATGTTAATGATGTTCCTGATGTAATCGACCTTGTAAATAAATGTTCTAAAGGTATAGAACCTTTTGTTAAGAGGATGATTGACAACGGAAGAAAGTTGGCTATAGAGCAAAGAAATCCGCTGGTGAATCATAGTATATTGAAATCTGAATGGAATAAATATAAAGACAATGTAGTGCCTGAAAATTTTGGAGTTTTTAAGGTCTTGGCGGAAAGAAAAGGTAAGTCTAATTAAAAAATCGCCGTTAAGGCGATTTTTTATGGGGTTTATTTTTCATATCCTGCCAGATTTTCTTTATGTTCATCATATAAATTAAAAGCGCTTTGGATAATTTGTTTAGCTTCGTTTACTCCTAAAAATTTTTCAATTTTTACTTCTTTGTTTTCGAGAAGTTTATAGTCTTCAAAGAAGCGTCTTAAGATTTTTAAGCTATGCGGGGGTAATTCATCAATTGATTGATAATGTGCAAATTCAGGGTCATCAACGTGAACGGCAATAATCTTATCATCGGCTTCACCTTGATCAACCATTTTCATAACCCCAATTGGACGAACTCTCATTATAGATAGAGGCAATACAGACTCTTGGCACAGTACCAATATATCTAAAGGGTCGTTATCTTCGCAATAACTTTGAGGGATGAAACCGTAGTTTGCCGGATAATGTACGGCACTATATAAGATACGATCAACTTTTAATAAACCGCTTAATTTATCAAGTTCATATTTTGTTTGTGATCCTTTTGGAACTTCAATTATAGCAGTTATAATTTCTGGTGGATTTTCACCACGACTAACACCGTGCCACGGATGTAACATATGTTTTCCTTTCTTTTTTTGTTAGATTTTACAATATGGGCGTAATCGTATAAAATTTTTTTAGGGGCGTCAATACATATATTGTCATATACAACTTTTTAGTTTATCAAAAATAAAACCCTTTGAATTTGCATTCAAAGGGTAAAAAATTACTTACTTTCTATGAAGATAACCTTAGTTTCCAACATTCCATAAGAAGAGTTTTCTTGGAATGTTTTTGTTTTGGGCTGATAACTTTCTTCCATCGGTTCTGTTAGATAGAAGAGTGAGTTCTCTTTCCATGTTGCCATCATAAGCTTTTGTCCTGGCTCAAGCTTTACAGTCATGGTACCTCCAAATTCGCGTACTCTTTGGTTTTCAGTACATGATGAGGTAAGGCAAACAAGTGCCACTGCAGCGATTACAATACAAAAAATTTTTTTCATCTTCTCAATGTTTGATTTGTTAGTTAATTAACAGATGCTTTTAGTTCTGCAGGGTTGAGGCATTTTAGTTCATCAACAACAAATAAGCCGTTATCTCGAATCAGCACGTCGTCAAAGTAAATTTGACCACCTCCGTATTCAGGGGTTTGGATCAGAACCAGATCCCAATGAATTTCTGAAGAGTTTCCGTTTGGTGCTGTCTTATAACAATTTCCGACAGCCATGTGCAATGAACCTGCAATCTTTTCATCAAACAAGATATTACAAATATCTTTAGTAATGAAAGGGTTTACCCCCAATGCAAATTCTCCCACATATCGGGCGCCGGCGTCTTTGTTAAAAATGTTTTCGAGGTCTTCTTTGCTGCCTGAATGTTCGCAGTTGATGATTTTACCGTTTTCAAACCAAAGCTTAATGTTGGAAAATTTCTTTCCGTCCATATGGCTTGAGGTATTGAATCGGATAACGCCATTTATGGAATCTTTTACCGGTGCGGAATATACTTCTCCGTCCGGAATGTTTCTGTGTCCTGAACACACAACTGCGCCGATATCTTTGATGGAAAAAGAAAGGTCTGTTTCAGGTCCGATAATTCTTACTTTATCGGTCTTTTTCATCAATTCGGCAAGCTTGTTCATGGCTGGTTCCATTTTTGAGTAATCAAGCAAGCAGGCGTCAAGCAAAAAGTTTGTAAATTGCTTGGTAGACATGCCGGCCTCATAGGCCATCACATCATTTGGAAATCTTAAGACGCACCAACGAGTATTATCTACTCTGTAGCGCAGAACTTTTGAATAACACTCACCATACAAAGCTTGATTTTCGTCTGAAACATCTGATGCATCGTATGGATTTGCCATGCTGGAGAACCCAATGTATACATCCATATGTTTCATGAGTTCAAGGTGCATTTTGCAATGCTCTTCAAGTTGTTCTTTTGATGCATGCTTGAGCATTGCATTGGTGAAACTGATGTCGTTTAAGAAGTAAAAAGGAGTACCTCCTAATTTGACTGTGGCTTCAATAAATGCTTCAAACAATGGAATCCCTTTTAAACCTTTGAGATCAATGAAGACTTTTTCGCCAGGGACGAGATTTACGGAATTTTTCAAAACATTTTCCGCAAGTTGCTGTAATTTGTTCATAATTGACAAGGATTATTGGTTATAAAATAATTTGAAATTGTACAAATTATATATCGCTAAATCGATTTTGTCAATAAAATTATTGTGGTTGTTTCAGATTAGAAACTTCTTTACGTGCGAGAGTGTCAACACGTTCATTTTCGGGGTGTCCGTTATGACCTTTTACCCAAACCCATCTTATTTCATGTTGCTTAATAAGTTCGTCTAATTGTTGCCATAAATCGATATTTTTAACTTCGCTTTTTTTGTTTGATGTTTTCCACCCGTTGTTTTTCCAATTTTCTAACCATTCGGTAATTCCGCACATGACATATTTGCTGTCTGTGTAAAGGGTAATGTTGCAACGAGTTTTAAGAGCTTTAAGAGCTTCAATTACAGCGGTTAATTCCATACGATTATTTGTTGTTTCGATTTCACCTCCGCTTAATTCTTTTTCAATATCTTTATAGCGCAATAATGCGCCCCAACCACCAATTCCAGGGTTGCCGGAACAAGCTCCATCGGTAAAAATTTCAATTCTTGCAACCATATTTTTAAGACCTCATTAAAAAGTTATTGAAAAATTCTGCGCTTAAGATTTCGGTGTTGTCTTCGTCTTTTAACGCTTTTGCAACAAACGAACGAAGTTGGTTTTTCGGTATATATATTCTAAAATCTTTTGGTGCAGCATTTTCTGCACCAATAACACCATTTAAGCAAAAATCTTCATTGGTATATGGTGATAAAATTATTTGAACATTTGCAAATTTTATCATGCCTCTTGGTGGTAAACGTAAGTCAGGTTTTGTAATCAAATTAATGTGTCCGGCAATTGTGCTAAGAGAATCCATTTGATTGTAATTTAAGAATCTGACTTTATTATATTCGCTGGCTAAACTTTCTGTAGTGCACGAAAAATATATTTCTTTTGCAATAGCATTACTTTCGTTGTGCGCTTGAATAGAAAAACTGATTTTTACATACTTTTCAGGCGGATTATCTATGGTGTGCGGATAGAGTAAATCTTCTTCACTGTTTTGCAAAATTTCTAAGCGTTTATCTTGTAATAATAACTCAATATTTGGTTGTGGTTTTTTGCCGAACATGCCGGCAATTACAGCGTAAGGAGCGGGAACATTATTTGATCCTGAACGAATATATATTGACCCGCCTAGGGTGCTCATTAAAGGAGTTATTTCAGATTTTGGAATATATGTTGCAATAAACCCATCACCATTTTTATCGCAACTTATTATGTGGTTTCTAACTTTGTTGTGACTGGGAATCGTGCAGCCTGAAATGGCACCTTCAAGCCAACTTAAAAAGCGATGTACGTTTTTTACTTTTACCTTTGCTTTTGCCACATCACCGATTTCGTGATCTCGAGAACATTCTACGCCCCATACTATAACTCCGCCTTCAGAATTGCCGAATCCGGAAATTGCTTTAGCTAAGTTTTTACGGTCATCTCGATGTAAAGTATTGAAGTTTTTTCCGGTTGATACAGCTTGTTTAAAATCTAAAAATAATTCTTCTGTTTGAAGCGTTAAGATAAACTCATCAATGGCATCTTCACCAAAATATATAAGTTTTTGAAAAATATCTTCAGCACGTGACATAATTTTTCTCCATTTAATTTTATATGATGAAATTATATTCGTATTTTGATAATAAACCATTAAGATTTTTATTTGTATTTAATTTCATGTTTTATAAAATGTAAAAATGCATTTTTTTGTATTTGAATTTTCATAAAAAAACACCTCTTTACAAGATGTGCAAAGAGGTGTCGACAAGTAGTCAATATATTATTTTTTGCTGCTTGTTTTACTGCTTGTTTTTGAGCTTCTTGAAGAAGTTGTTTTCTTTGAAGAAGAGCTACTTGTAGAGCAGGTAGATTTGCAACAAGATTTTTTACTTGATGAACTTGAACAAGAATAATTATAATACTGTTCTACAGCTAAAGACCAGAATTTATCATCTTGTCCGCTTGGGCAGCCGGCATTTTGCCATAAGTAATAAGCTGCTTCTTTGATATAATTTTCATTATAACAATTTGACATATATATACTCCATATAAAAATATTAATAACAAGCTCAATATATATATGAAAATTTTATACGTCAACATTTAATTGTTTTAAAATCTCAAGTTATTTTCTTGCATTTAAAACGATATGCATTTATAGATATAAACTAGATATTAAATATGAGAAAAAATGCTATTATTTTGACTTGATATTTTCATGGAGGTTTAATGGAAAATTTGTTATCAGTAGAAGAAATGAATGCTATAATTGATGGTAATCATTCTAATGTTTTTGCAGTGCTCGGAATCCACAGAGATAAAGGATCAAAGAACATTTTTATAAGAACTTTTCAACCGCATTCCGTTAAGGTTGAAGTTGTAGATAGTGATGAAAGATCATTAGGTGAAATGACCAGATTAGATGATAGAGGTTTTTATCAAATTAATTTGGGAAAAGGCGAAGATTTAAAATACAAATTTAAGATAACAAATGATTTAGGCTCTGTGTATATCATTGAAGATGTATACCGTTTTGGTGCAACAATTGGTGATATAGATGTTTATCTTTTTTCAGAAGGAAATCATCACGATATATATAAAAAATTGGGTGCACATGTTACTGAAATTGATGGCGTTAAAGGTGTGGCATTTGCTGTTTGGGCACCTAATGCAAAACGTGTTTCAGTGGTAGGAAACTTTAACAATTGGGATGGCAGAGTTAACGTTATGCGTAAGCATCCTACATGCGGAATTTGGGATATATTTGTTCCTGGAATCGGTGAAGGTGAAGTTTATAAATTTGAAGTTAAAACTCAGCAAGATTACATTTTATGTAAATCTGACCCGATGGGATTTTATGCTGAAAAACGTCCTAATACAGCGTCTATAGTTTATGATATCAATAAATATAATTGGCATGATTCAGAATGGATGAATTATCGTGAAGCATATAATAGTTTTGATAAGCCAATGAGTATTTATGAGGTGCATTTGGGTTCTTGGCGCAGAAAAGGCGAGCACGGAGAAGAGTATTTAACATATCGTGAATTTGCAGACAGGCTTGTACCATATGTTTCAAATATGGGATTTACACATGTCGAATTTTTACCTCTTTGTGAGCATCCTCTTGATGCATCTTGGGGATATCAAGTAACAGGTTTATTTGCTCCTACATCTCGTTTTGGTACCCCTGATGATTTTAGATATATGGTTGATAAATTCCATCAAGCAGGTATTGCTGTGATTATGGACTGGGTTCCTGCACACTTCCCTAAAGACGGGCATGGTCTTGTTGAATTTGATGGAACACACTTATATGAACATGCAGATCCGAGAAAAGGTGAGCATAAAGATTGGGGCACAAAAATATACAATTATGGCAGAACTGAAGTATGCAATGTTTTGTGTGCAAGTGCTTTATATTGGCTTAAAGAATATCATATTGATGGTTTACGTGTTGATGCTGTAGCATCGATGTTATATTTGGACTATTCAAGAAAAGATGGAGAGTGGGTACCTAATCAGTATGGCGGTAATGAAAACTTAGAAGCAATTTCATTTATACGTAAAATGAATGAACTTGTTTATGGGGAAAATAAAGGCGCAGTTACTTGTGCTGAAGAATCCACAGCGTGGCCTTTAGTTTCTCGCCCGACGTCTATGGGAGGTTTAGGCTTCGGTTATAAGTGGAATATGGGTTGGATGAATGATACTCTTCGTTATATTGCACATGAACCGATACATAGAAAATATCATCATGGTCTTTTAACTTTCGGTTTGTTGTATGCGTTTAATGAAAACTTTATATTGCCGCTTTCTCATGATGAAGTTGTGCATGGTAAAGGGTCAATGCTCGGTAAAATGCCGGGAGACGAGTGGCAAAGGTTTGCAAACTTGAGAGCATATTATGGTTTTATGTGGACACACCCCGGTAAGAAACTTTTGTTTATGGGAAGTGAATTTGCTCAGGACCGTGAATGGACCGAAGCAGAAAGTTTGCGTTGGCATTTGTTAGATTATCCTATGTTCAAAGGTATGCAAAATTGCGTAAGAGATTTGAACTTGATGTATAAAGGAAATGCTCCTTTATATGAAGAAGATTTTGATTATAAAGGCTTTGAATGGATTGAACATTCTAATTGTGATGACAGTGTAATTTCGTTTATCAGAAAAGGACACAATCCGGACGATTATTTGATTGTTATCTGTAACTTTACACCTGTTGTTCGTGACAATTATCGTATCGGTGTAAACGAAGCTTGTGCATATCAAGAAATTTTTAATAGCGATGACGTAAATTATTGGGGAAGCGGTGTTAAAAATGAAGGTTATATAAATGCAGAATATCAGGTATGGAATATGAAACCTTTTTCTATTCAAGTTAAAGTTCCCCCGCTTTCAACAATCGTTATTAAACCTATAAGATAAAAGGTGATGCATGAGAGTAAGGTTAAATCAAAGTAAACCATATCCGTTAGGTGCAAATTATGATGGCAAAGGAGTAAATTTTTCTCTCTTTTCCGCAAATGCACAAAAAGTTGTTTTGTGTTTGTTTGATGAAACTGGTACAGAAGAAATTTCTCAAGTTGAAATTAAGTCAAATGACCATAATATATGGCATGTGTACTTAGAAGGAATTAAGCCCGGTCAAGTTTACGGTTATAGGGTTTATGGAGAATATAAGCCATTAGAAGGAAAGCGTTTTAACCATAATAAACTGCTTATAGATCCATATGCAAAAAAGATAATTGGTAAGCTCATATGGCATAAAGCTATCTTTGGATATGACATTGACAGTCCGGATCAAGATTTATCATTTTCAACGTTGGATAGTGCTCCTTATGTACCGAAATCTGTTGTGGTAGATGAACAATATAATTGGGAAAAAGATGTAAAGCCTAAACATGATTTCAGTAAGACAATTATTTATGAAATGCATGTAAAAGGATACACAAAATTATTTCCTAAAATTGAAGATGCATACCGTGGTAAGTTTAAGGGATTATCATCTCAAAAAATTATTAATTATTTAAAGTGGCTAGGTGTTACATCTGTAGAACTGCAACCTATACATTCTTATTTCGCTCATAAAACAGGAAATGACAGAATTAATTATTGGGGGTATGAAACATTGAGTTTTTTTGCTCCTGATAATGATTATTTGTTAGGTGGCCGAATTGATGATTTTAAAGATATGGTTAAATCACTTCATGCAAATAATTTGGAAGTGATATTAGATGTGGTTTATAATCATACATGCGAAGGAAACCAACTGGGACCAACGTTGTGTTATAGAGGAATTGATAACGAAAGTTATTACACTTTAGATAAAAATCAAAAACGTTTTTATTATGACAGTACAGGTTGCGGTGCTTCATTTAATGTGCAAAATCCGTATGTTTTGATGCTTGTTACAGATTCTATGCGTTATTGGGCAAAGCAAATGCATGTAGATGGTTTTAGACTCGATTTGGCTTCATCGCTAAGCAGAGAAAAAACAATTTTTAAATATGATAGTCGTTTTTTAGCAGCTGTTAGTCAAGATGATATCTTGCGTGATGTAAAGATGATTGCTGAGCCATGGGATGCCAGTATTGGCGGATATCAAATAGGTGCGTTCCCATCAGGATGGGCAGAGTGGAACGACAGGTTCAGAGATGTTATCAGACGTTTTTGGAGAGGTGATGAAAGGCAGATTGGAGAGTTTGCAAGTAGGATTGCAGGTTCCAGTGATGTCTTCGGATATAACAATCGTAACTTATGGAGTAGTGTAAACTTTGTAACGGCACATGATGGTTTTAACTTAAACGATTTAGTAAGCTACAATGTTAAACACAATTATGCCAATGGTGAAAATAATCATGACGGAAACGACAATAATTGGAGTTGGAACTCCGGTGAAGAAGGAATTAGTTTCGATGAAAACATCAACCAAACCAGAATATTAAGAGCAAAAGCTTTAATTACAACTTTAATATTTTCTTTTGGCACTCCGATGATATTAGCTGGAGATGAGTTTTTAAAGACACAATTTGGAAATAATAATCCATATTGTCAAGATAATGTTATTACTTGGATTGTTTGGGAAGCCATAACATTACAAGAGCGTAACTTTGCAAGATACGTACATAAGTTAATTAAGCTACGTAAACAATTGGCAATATTTAATCGTAAACACTTTTTCACAGGTGTAAAATGTGAAAAAGCAGATTATAAGGATTTAGCTTGGTATAATGAAAATGGATTAGAATTTACAGCTCCTGATTGGAATAATGCAAAAACTAAATCTATTTCATATTTAGCTTGTTCAGAAAGCTCTTTGTTGCTTACTATTTTTAATGCAGAAAATGTGGCAAAAAAATGGAAGCTTCCGAGCATTAAAAAAACAAAAAAATGGAAACTTATTTTAGACAGTTCATCATCATTAGATGAAAATGTTAAATTAGGCAGTTCTAAGCAGATTATGATACCTGCATGGTCTGTAGTGGTTGTAAAAATTGATATATAGTAAGGTGTTTATTATGGAAAATAAATTATATGAATTAGCAGATAAATTAGGTGTTGCACGTAGTTTTTCTGATGGCGGTTTAAGCAAAAAAACTTATAACGTAAGTGATGATGTATTAAGGTTCTTTTGTACACATTTAGGATTTGATGCAAAAGATGATGAAAAAATTGAAAAGTCATTGAAGAAGTTAGCTGATTATCAAAATAAAACCATATTAGAAAGTATTGTCGTTGTTCGTGTCAATAAACCTGAATTTTATGCTAACTTGACAAGCATTGAGAATGTATCACTAACTCTTGAAAACAATGGTGAAGTTTTTAATTTAGAATATGATATGGATGTTGCCCAAGATGCTGTGGTTAGTGGTCGCAAGACATATCGCAAAGTTTGCTTTTTGCTGAAAAACTTGCCTGCAATCGGATATTATAATTTAGAACTTAAAGTTGGAAAAAATGTGCATCATAGTGTAATGGCAATTGTTCCGGAAAAATGTTATACAAATGATGATATAGAAAGTGCTAAGCTTTGGGGATACAGTTTACAGTTATATGCTCTTAAGAGCAAAAGAAACTGGGGAGTGGGCGATTTTACAGATTTGAAATGTTTTGCAGGTTTATGTAAAAAATCAGGAGCAGATGTCATAGGTTTAAACCCGCTTAATGTTCTGTTTCATGATTTTCCGGAAAATGCGAGCCCATATTCTTCTATAAGCAGATTGTTTTTGAACCCTATTTATATTGACGTTGAAAATGTCGTTGGTTTTAATGATAAAATAAAAGCAAAATATGAGCAACAAATCGCCGATGCAAAAAGCGGAGAAACGATAGATTATACAAAAGTTTACACACTAAAAGCAAATGTGCTAGCTGAACTTTTTGAAAGAATAGGAAAACATAAAAACTATATTAAAGAATTTGAAAAGTTTAAGGAAGAAAAAGGTTGGAATTTAGATACCTTAGCAACATTTCAAGCATTATATAGTGAACAATCTAAAACAATATGGGGAGGTTGGTGCGCTTGGGATAAAGATTTGCAAAATCCAAATTCTGTTAAAGTTAATGAATTTAAAAAATCTCATGTTAAAGAAATTGAATTTTTCAAATTTATGCAATTTGAAGCTGACAGACAATTAAAAGAGGTATATGAAGAGGTAAAAACTTTAGGTTTGAAAGTAGGATTGTATAGAGATTTGCCGGTTGGTGTATGTAAAGACAGTGCTGAATTGTGGGCAGATAAATATATCTTTGTTGATAAAGCCGGAGCAGGTGCTCCTCCTGATGCATTTTTCACAACAGGTCAAAAATGGTGTTTAGGTGCGTTTAATCCGTTTGAATTAAAAAATAGAGCTTATGAACCATATTTGAAAATTTTACGAGCTAATATGGCATATGCCGGTGCTTTAAGAATCGATCATGTTATGGGGTTAATGAGGCTGTTTATGATACCTGATAGCAAAGATGAAGGAACATACATTCATTATAATTTTGATGATATGTTAGGTCTTTTGGCATTAGAAAGTCATTTGCATAAATGTGCAATTGTAGGTGAAAGCATTGGTAATGTTCCAAATGGATTTTTAGATAAATTGCGTGAATATAACTTATATGCCATCAGTGTAATTTGGGCAGAAAGATGGAACGAAGGAAACGGCGACTTTAAGATGTCAAGTGATTATCCTGAAAATGCGTTTGTTTCAATCGGAACTCATGATATGTCTCCATTAAAGATGTGGTGGTTTGGTTATGATATTGAGTTGATGAGAAAATTAGGCTTATCAACCGAAGAAGATAAAATCAATGCGTATAAGCGTCGCGAACGTGATAGATTTATGCTTCTTGATGCTCTTGATTTTAATAGAGTATGGCCTGAAGATAATTTAAGAAAATCAAACTATTTATATGGAGAGGGTTATCCTGAGGGGATTATCGAAGCTGTTCATAAGCTGGTGGCAAAATCTCCAAGTAAAGTTGTTATGTTGCAATTAGAAGATATTATGAGTGTCGATAAATTGCAAAATCTTCCTGGAACAGATAGGGATCAATATCCTAACTGGCGTTTACGTTTACCTGTTGATTTGGAAGATTTGGAAAATCTGACAGAGTATAAACGCAATATTGATGCAATTAAAACTGTTCGATAAAATAAGCGCTCTGTTTTTTAATAACAGAGCGCTTTTTTGTTTTGCTTGACTGGTATAAAATTTTTTATATAATGATTTTATGATGAAAGTTTGTATTAAAAATTTTAGTTTCTTTATCTTGCCAACAAAATCTGTTTGGTGGTGCTGATGCACCTGTGTTTATTGTAGGTTTAGCCACCCTTAATCGGCTTTAAAATAATAGTTTATAATCTAATAAAAAATAAGGAAAAAAAGATGAGAAAAAATAGAGGTTTTTTCGGTGATTTTGGCGGTGCTTTTATATCAGATGAATTACAAACAGAAATGGATAAAGTTGAAAAAGCATATTTAAAATTAAAAGATTCAAAAGAGTTTAATGAACAAATACAATATATAAGAAAAACATATCAGGGACGTCCTACACCTATTACTTATGCTCAAAACTTAAGCAAAAAGATTGGGGGAGCGCAAATTTATCTTAAACGAGAAGACTTAAATCATACAGGTGCACATAAGATAAATCATTGTATAGGGGAAGTGTTATTAGCTAAATATTTAGGTAAAACAAAAGTTGTTGCCGAAACAGGTGCCGGACAACATGGCGTTGCTTTGGCAAGTGCTGCAGCCTATTTAGGGCTTGAATGTGAAATACATATGGGCGCAAGAGATATAGAAAAAGAAAGACCAAATGTATTGCGTATGAAACTTTTGGGTTGTGATATTGTAGAGGTTACAGAAGGGCAACAAAGCTTAAAAGAAGCTGTCGATAGTGCATTTGCATCATATTTGGCAGATACAAAAAATTCTCTTTACTGCATAGGTTCAGTTGTGGGTCCGCACCCATTTCCAACCATTGTTAGAGATTATCAGAGTATAATCGGTATTGAAGCTAAACAACAAATGCTGGAAATGACTAATAGATTACCTGATGCCGTAATAGCATGTATTGGTGGTGGAAGTAATGCAATTGGTATGTTTCAGGCATTTTTAAATGACGATGTTAAAATATATGGTGTGGAAGCCTTAGGTAAGGGAACAAAGCTTGGAGAACATGCAGCATCACTTGCATATGGCAAAGAAGGCATTATACATGGTTTTAAATCTATTGTGCTTGTTGATGAAAACAATAATCCTGCGCCGGTATATTCTATTGCCAGCGGGTTAGATTATCCTTCGGTTGGACCGGAGCACGCACATTTATACAAAACGAAAAGAGTAAAATATGTGCAAATTGATGATAAAGAGTGTCTGGAAGCGTTTTATGAACTATCCAGAACAGAAGGTATTATACCGGCTCTTGAAAGTGCACATGCTGTTGCTTATGCAAAAAAATTAGCAAAGCAATTAGGGCCGGATAAAAATATATTGGTAAATTTATCCGGTAGAGGAGATAAAGATATAGATTTTGTTTGTAACACTTACGGTATATAAGTTTTAGTAGTCAGAAAAAACAAAAAGTAAACAAAAAACAGAAAATTTGTTTACTTTTTGTTTTGTTTTTGTTATTATGTTAAAGTAGGTGGGTATAATTTTAAAATGCCTTATTAACATAGGAAAAAAATCTGATGCAAATGGATGAAAATATTAAAAAAGATTTTGAGCGGTTAGCTGCTTTGACAGGAACAGCTTCATTTGCATATGAAGAAGTTCATAATGAAAACGTTAATAACTATTCTCATTATGATTATGAAAAAGTCATAAATGCAGTTAGTAAGGCTAAAAACATATCTTATGATGAGGCAAGAAATAGGCTTATCGATGCTGGAGTGCTTAGGTATTTAGCAGATGGTGATTTTGCTATAGATGTTGGATCTTCTACAAGATCTGGTGGTGGTATCAATTATATAGGTGGTTTGATACAGTTTTGCCATTCTCAGAGAGATGCTCAAGTATTATACCATGAATATGCTCATTCATTACAATCGATGTATCATCCTTTTAATGATGATGTTCTTAATAAGATGTATAATGATTCTTTCATGGATATGAAAAAAAACACATATATGTCACAAGATTATTATCGTTATTTAAATGAGATGCATTCAGAAACTTTTGCTTACACAATAATGTTGATGAGAGCTAAAAGCACCAAGGAATTTATGGATATTGCGGCAGAAGCATTGTCATATGGTGCCTCAATGACTATAAATGGCTCTAAAGAAAAGCAAACAATATATGGTCAAAGCGGTGCTAATTCGAAGTATTATGCAACATACAATGTTATGAAGGAAACCATAAAAACCGTTCTTAAACTAAAGCGTAAACAAAAATATAAAGATTATTTTGATGAAAACGGAGCTATCAAACCTCAAGAAATGTGCAATTTAGCTCGAGATATTGTTCAAAAATCGGCATATTCTCCAAGGCAGTTTCGTGCATTTATGGCTCATAGAATGATGACAATGCCATTTAAAAAAACAGAAATAAAAGCTAACATATCGGATAGACCAATTACAAGGTTGGGTATGGATCATAGTTACCGAAGAGATGTTGTTGGTTCTTATTTGGCTAAAGGTTTGCTTGATGTATATGAAAAAATTAGAGGTTTTAATAAAGAGAAATTTTTATTTAACGCAAATTTACGTCATAGCTGGCTTATCTCTGATCATACTAAGAAGTTGAAAACGGAGTTCTTATCTCCGATAGATACTTCACTTCCGAAAAATGCTTTAGCTCTTCAAAGTATTGATAAAATACATTTGGGTCTTTCAATGTTTGATCAGTCAACACATATGGAGGATTTTACTGAAGAACTATTAAGAGCTGCTGTGGCTAAAAGATATAGAAATAAAGATTTTTCTGAAGAAAGCAGAAGAAAATTTGTTGATGATTGTTGTTGTGCATTAGGGCATCATCCTCTTAGTGCTACGTCTCAATTATTAGATGAGTTTTTTAAACGTACAGATGAAATATCACAAATTAATGCTGATAATCCGTATTTTGATAAAATGATGTCTTATTCAGAGCATACATTATATCAGCAAATTGAAGCAAAAAACACTTTGGCGTATGAACCTGATAATTTTAGTTATGCGCCCAAAATTGGTAAAATGTCAATATTAAATAAGATGGATGATATAGACCGCATAGGGGCATTTATTAGATTAGGTATTGATGTGAATTCTGCGACACATGATGGGTTAACTCCATTGATGTATAGTAGCGATCCTATTAAAACAAAAATGTTGCTTGATGCAGGAGCAAATCCTAATGCGCAGGATGCGTATGGTCAAACTCCTGTGATGTATGCTAGAACAGCGGAAATGGTGCAATTATATATAGATGCTAAAGCTAATTTAGAAATAAAAGATGCTTATGGATACACAGCATTGTTCAATTGCAATAGAAGCTCTGTTTTGCGGGCACTTATTGACGGAGGTGCAGATAAAAACGCTCGTGATAATAACGGAAGAACTGTGTTGATGCATGATAAATCAATTAGTTTTATGAAAACGTTTTTAACTGAAGGGCCTAAGCCTGATATAAATGCTGTAGATTTATATGGCAAGAATGCTTTAGTGTATCATCTTGCTAATCCTCAGATTACAAAATTGTTGATTGATGCAGGTATAGATGTAAATGCACAAGATAATTATGGTAACACAGCATTAATATATTCTTCTGATAAAAACACGATAAAAACTATTTTAGAAGCAAAACCTGATTTAAATATTCGAAATATATATGGTGAAAATGCTTTAATGCATAATATGAGCTATGAAAAGACAAAGCTTTTAATTGATGCCGGAATAGATATTAATGCTTGTGACAATATGAACAAAAATGCTTTAATGCATGTGTTGGCAGATCCTAATCTAGAGGGGCCGGAAAGACTTAAGATAGTAGACAAGATGTTAAAATCAGGTATAGATACAAAAGTTAATGATGAAAATGGATCAAATGCATTAAGTTATCTGATGTTAAATCATACAATAAGTTATGAGGATAAAAGCAAGTTAATAGAACGTCTTGTTTATGCAGGGGTTGATTATAAACAAGTTTTAAATGATAATATCTTTATTAATCTTGATGAAAAAAAACAGATTGTTGATGTGTTGCACTCGATGAGAGAAAAAGCTTCGAAACTTTCCATAGCCAGAAATAGGGTAGCTAAAGCTGTTGATAGATTAGATAGCAGGATTGGTTCTCCTATACAAAAAATAATTGGTAAAAAAGTTGAAGATATCCAGTTACCCAGAACTTTAAAGACGATTGAATCTAAAATCAGTTATGGTCTGTTTAAAAGATCTAATACTAAATAAAATTAAGTGTTAAAAATTTCAGGAGAATAAAATGGGAAATATTAAAACCTTTTTCCTTATGTCAGGGTTAATGATTATGTTTATGTATGTCGGCAGTTTAATTGCGGGCTTTGAGGGCGTAAAAATAGCTTTTTATATTTCTTTAGGATTAAATTTTTTTAGTTACTTTTTTAGTGATAAGTTGGTCTTAAGCCAATATAATGCTAATCAAGTAAATATGAATATGGCACCTATGTTATATACAATTGTTGAGCGTTTATCAAAAAGTACCAATTTACCGATGCCTAAAGTTTATATTGTTCCGGATAATGTTCCAAATGCTTTTGCCACTGGTAGAAATCCTAGTAATGCGGCTGTGGCGGTAACACAAGGTTTGTTAGATATTTTAGATGAAAATGAAGTTGAAGCGGTTATCGCTCATGAATTAAGTCATATTAAGCATTATGATATTCTTACAGGTTCAATAGCTGCTGTTTTTGCTAGTGCTATTGCCGTAATTTCTAATATGGCAAGATATAATTCTGCATCGAGAAATAATAAGTCGAATAATCGCTCAAACGGATTATTGGCCATATTTGCAATTATATTATTGCCGATTGCCGCTACTATAATTAGATTTTCAGTATCTCGTACTCGTGAATATGCGGCTGATAAAGGTGCTGCATATACGACTAAAAAACCTCAGTATTTAGCTTCTGCTTTATCTAAATTAGAGGATTATTCAAAACATGGCATGTTAAGAAAAGCAAGCTCTGAAACAGCACATATGTTTATTGTTAATCCATTTAATGGTAAAAAAGCAGATTTTTCTTCATTGTTTAGTACGCATCCAACTACACAAGAGCGTATAGCCAGATTAAATGAGCTAACAAAAGAATTTTAATAAAAAAGGTGGGAATGAAAATCCCACCTTTTAAGTTATTTTCCGTTGATGTTTAGAAAAGGAACAGGTCCTGAACCATAAATGTTTTGTGGAAGAGCCCCGTTCCAACGTTCAGCTTTTGTAAGCTCAACTAAATTTGCGTTTTGAGCCAGTGCTTTAGATTTTTCTTTAATGGCTTCAGATTCAGCTAAGCCCATTTGTCTGATAGCTTCAGCTTTTGCTTTTGATTCAACTTCAATTGCATATGCTGCAGCATCTGATTGTGCTTTTTTAGAATCTGATTCTGCTCTAGCTTTAATTACGCGTTGTTTACCTTCTTCTTCAACTCTAACGGTTTCATTTTGAGATTTAATAGCTTCTTGAGTTGCAATTTGTTTTGCTTCAATAGCAGCTTCAAATGCTCCTGAAAAAGCAATGTCTTCAATAGATACGCTTTGAATAATTACGTTAGAGCCATCAAGAGCTTTTGATAATTTTTGTTTGATTTCTTCTGTAACAAGTTCACGGTTATTAATAAATTTATCAGCTTCAACTTTACCTACAACATCTTTAACAGCACTCATTAATGCAGGTTCAATTAATGTGTTGCTGTAGTTAAGGCCGATACGTTGGTATAAAACATGAGCATTTTGAGGGTCAACAAAGAAGTTTACAGTAATGTACATTGTTGTTTGCTGAATGTCTTTTGTGTATGTTTCAAGATTTGTGGTCTTTTTTTGTAAACGAGTATCAATTGTTACAATGTTGGTGCTGATTGGATTGTAAAAATACAAACCTTCAGGTAATGAATCTGAAACAACTTTACCCCATACTAATTTAATACCTCTATGGCCGGCATTAACTTGTTCAAAACCTAAGCAAGATAATGAAGCAATTAATAAGATGAAAAAGCCAAATATTATAATATGTTTTTTATTCATAATTTTATTCTCCTTTAATTATTTCTTTTAAGAATTTGCGGCCTTGTGAAGTTATGAGTAAAACAGGAAAAAACACAAGTCCTAATATATTACGTTTGTTGTTTACAATGTCTTTATTAAGTAAGCTTATAATAAGGTACAATAAGCCTATAACATAAAATACTGCAATAAATCTTAATATTAAAATTCCCATATATTTATCTCCTCCTATATGTAATAACATACCATGTTATATTTATGCTGGTAATTAAATATAAGTGTTATTAACAATATTTTGGTTTATACAAATCTGTTAAATTAAAAAAAAACATATTTCGAATATGGCTAGGTGTTGAATTTATTGAGTTAGTTTATTAAATGAATGTATAGCTTCTCGTTTAAGTTCATTAAATTTATCATCTCCAAGTTCGGCTTTAAGCTTTTCAATATATTTTGCCATTTCTTCAATATAATTATCTTCGCCAGGTATCTCATCTACAAGGCGAACAGAAATGTCATATGCTTGAATAATTTCATCGTTGAAATGTTCAGCAATAGTTACATATTGACTTTTTAAAATGCGTTTTCTTACAATTGGAGCTATTTGAGCTAATAAATAAAATTTTTTATCATTTCTATTAAATATAATTTGATTGCGTCCATCGTATACAAGCTCTCCTCTGAAGACATAATCTTCATTTAAATTGAGTTTTACAATAACGCCAATTTTATCAAAATAAAATTCTGCAGGAAGAAGAGTTATATTTTCCATGATAAAACCTATTCTCTACCATGTTTGTTTTGGTTCATTAAGCCATCTTTAGTATTTGCAGCTAAAGACATAAAAGCTGAAGCTAAACCAAAAGTTATAGATTTAAAAATAGAAAAAATACCAGCAAGTCTGCTTCCAACAGCAGCTTTACTTAAAGGTTTT
This sequence comes from Alphaproteobacteria bacterium, assembly GCA_045611785.1. Lineage (GTDB taxonomy): Bacteria > Pseudomonadota > Alphaproteobacteria > RF32 > CAG-239 > JAFTYO01. The sequence goes on along the minus strand of JAZKXV010000026.1, from coordinate 15,114 downwards.
ACGAAAGGAATTTTTCCCATATCTTATCTCCTTAAAAATAAATTATAAGATATTTTAATTTTTTTATTTTATAAATGCAACATCTTTTTTGTTTGTAAATAGTTTTATATATTGAATCTATACATCTTGCTTGTAATATAGTCTATATTGTAGAGGTGGATATGGCAGAATTAGTAGAATATAGTGTTAGTGAAATTTCTTTTGCAATTAAAAAATTTGTTGAAACAACTTTTAATGAAATTAGGGTTAAAGGTGAAATTTTTGGTGCAAAAAGAGCTGATTCTGGGCATTGGTATTTAGCCTTAAAAGATGCTAATGCTGTATTGTCAGCAGTTTGCTGGAAAGGTGTAGCCGCTGCATTAAATGTAAAAATTGAAGATGGACTAGAAGTTATTGCAACAGGAAAAATTACTACTTTTGCAGGTAAATCATCATATCAATTAGTAATAGAACGTTTGGAAATAGCTGGAACAGGTGCATTATTAAAATTGTTGGAAGAAAGAAAACAACAATTTTTAAAAGAAGGTTTATTTGATGCAAGTCATAAAAAAGCTATTCCATTTTTGCCAAAGGTTATAGGCGTTGTAACTAGTGCATCAGGTGCTGTTATTCGAGATATAATTCATCGTGTTAGAGATAGATTTCCAACACATATAATTGTGTGGCCAACTCCAGTTCAAGGTGAGGGTGCAGCAGATAAAATTGCAACAGCAATTAAGGGATTTAATATGTTACCAACAAACAATATTGAGCGGCCAGATGTTTTGATTGTAGCTAGAGGTGGCGGAAGTTTAGAAGACTTATGGCCTTTTAATGAAGAAGTTGTTGTAAGAGCTGTTTATGATAGCCAAATTCCAGTTATTTCTGCAGTTGGTCATGAAACAGATACAATGCTAATTGATTATGTAGCAGATAAAAGAGCTCCAACACCAACTGGTGCCGCAGAATTTGCTGTTCCGGTAAAAGAAGAAATTAAACTTGGTTTATCAGTACTAGAATCTCGATATATAAATGCAACATATCGTTTGCTTAAAGAATATAAAAATCAAGTTGAAGGATTAGGCAGAGGGATTCCAAATTTAGAACAAATTGTTCTTGAAAATCAGCAAAAACTTGATGATAGATGTGAAAGACTCAAAGTTGCACTTGCAAATTATGTTAATGTGAAAAAGCAAATGCTCAATATTGTCGGTTTAAAGCCATATTTAATTAATAATGTGTTTGAAAATAAGAAAAACTTTTTACAATCTTTGCTTTGCAGACTTGAAAGTGTGTCAATTGAAAGTGTTTTAAAACGTGGTTTTGCGTGGGTTACGGATAGGCACTATAAAACTTTATATGATACAACTCATGCTAAAAGAAGTGGTGAGCTTAATATCAGGTTTGTTGATGGTATTGTTAAAACAAAGGTCGTGGAGAACAGAAATGCTGAGCAGTTTGATTTGTTTGATTTGTAGTTTCTTTATTTGTTTTAATGCTATGGCACAAGATATTCAGTTGTGCGGTAAATTAGAGCAGGGAGAGCTAATATACGGAACAGCCGCAAATGCAATAAAAGTTAAGTTTAATAGTGAAGAATTTGATGTTAACAGTAAGGGCGAATTTTTAATTGCTATTTCACGAGATGAACAAAAAAAATCCATATTGGAAGTTTTTTACAATGACAATAAATCTGAAAAATATGATTTACAGATAAAGGATCATGCGTGGGATATTCAAAGTATTAAAGGTGTTGCGCAAAATAAGGTTACTCCTTCAAAAGCAGATGAAACTGAAATTTTACGAGAAAGAACAGATGTTAAAAATGCTTTTGCTTTAAGTGATAATTTAGCACAAAGTTGGAAAAATGGTTTTATATTGCCGTTAAAGGGACGTATTAGCGGACATTTTGGTAATCAACGCATATTTAACGATGTTCCTAAAAATCCTCATAACGGAACAGATATTGCGGCACCTAACGGAACTAAGGTGTTAGCAGCAGGCGATGGTAAAATATTGTTGGCTGGAGGAAATTATTTTTATTCGGGAAATATGGTTATAATTGATCATGGTCAGGGTTTGCAAACGATTTATGCTCATTTAAGTAAGGTTTTGGTTAAGGTTGGCGATGTTGTTAAAAAAGAAGATATTATAGGTTTGGTTGGGGCAACCGGCCGTGCAACCGGACCTCATTTGCATTGGGGAGCAACAGTAAATAATGTTCGCTTTCGTCCGCATTCGTTGCTCGAGGATGGCTTTAATAAATGTGTTATATTGAGGGAGAGAATCTAAATGTCTGTAATGCAAACAATATGGCTTTCAATTGTGCAAGGATTGACCGAATTTTTACCTGTGAGCTCTTCGGGACATTTAATTTTGTTTGCAGAGTTTACATCTTTTGAAGATCAAGGACTTGCAGTTGATATTGCATTACATGTTGGGTCGCTTTTGGCTGTTATGATATATTTTTATAAGGATATATCAGCCATGTTTAAAGGAGTTTTTAAAAAGTTTTTATTGCCTGATTTTTCAGATAAAGGAAACAAATTGGCATATATGATAGTTTTGGCTTCAATTCCGGCTCTTGTAATGGGTTTTTGTTTAAGAAATTTCGGCATGGAAGTTTTTCGTACACCAAAAGTTATTGGTTGGACAATTTTGATTTATGGCCTTATTTTATTTTATGCAGATAAAGTAGGTAAAAGTGATAAAACAAGCGTTGATATCGGATTTAAGGAAGCATTTTTAATTGGTCTTGCGCAGTGTTTGGCTTTAATTCCGGGCACTAGTCGTTCAGGCATTACTATAACATTGGCCAGATTTTTAGGTATAAACAGAAGTGAGGCAGCAAAATTTTCAATGCTTTTATCAATTCCGACTATTGTGGCTGCAGGAGCTTTAGAAATATTTAGGCTTTGGAAAACTTCTTCTATTGGGGCAATTTATGATACCTTTGATGCTGTAGGATATTCATTTATTGCTTCTGTCTTGGTAATATTTTTTATGATGAAATGGGTGAGAAAGTTTAGTTTTTTACCATTTGTGGTTTATCGAGTGTTTTTAGGTATTGCTCTAATTTTACATTCTTATGATGTTTTTTAAAAAATCGGTTGACAGTCTTTGAAAAAAATGCATATTAAGTTATTGTTCAATGCTCTGGTGGCGGAATTGGTAGACGCGCAAGTTTCAGGTACTTGTGGGAGCACTCCCGTGAAGGTTCAAGTCCTTTTCAGAGCACCAAGAAAAAACTCCCTAACGGGAGCTTTTTTTTGGTAACCTAAAAGGACTATGGCTTAGGCATCTAAATTCGCTATGGTCGTTAAAACTCCCTTGCTCATTAAGATGTTACAAAGAACTTGCAGATAAAAAAGCAAGTCTGCTTGCTTTTTTACTTAGCGTTTCTTTTCAGAGCACCAATTTTATCATCCTCGCATTTGCGAGGATTTTTTTTTTGCAAAAATAGAAAAGATATGATAAGTAATGAACTACAAAATTAATTAGTATATATAATTTAAAATTTTATAATTATGAAAACAAAAGAACAAAAACTAGCTCAAGTCGATGAATTAATTAAGTGTCTGGATATTCCTCACGAGGAAGTTATCAAGCATTGGCAAACAGCCTCCATGACAAATGCGCCAGCAAACGAGGTTTTTACCAAAACAGATTACCCAAACATTAAACCGGGAATGTTTTGGTATGAGGACGATACCTTTTCATTTGACAGGATAACAAACAAGAAAATCAAAGCGATTGTTGAGTTAGTCGAAAATGGCATTATCTATGGCGACTTGACGGCTTCGGAACTCTTTGAGATTGAAGAACGATATTTGGGTTGGTGCAGTGCCATGTGGTATATCAATGCTTTTTCTTATCCATGCCAAAAGAACGAAAAGATTGTTTTGTATAGTATTAAACAGTTTGAAAATCTTTGCGCAACTTATACTTATGTAAGAAGAACATTTGATCAGATACATAAACGGTGTAGAAAAGATTGGTATTGGTCCTCTACCGAGTGCTACCCTAAGTTTGCGTGGGGCTTGTATTTTAGTAGTGGGATTAGGAACGACCACGATAAGCACTCTTATCTTTACGTTCGTCCGGTTCTAGCTTTAAAAATTTCTTAGTTTTAACTATTAAAAAACAGTTCTGAGTTTGAAACTTAGGACTGTTTTTTTTTGTATCATTGTATGTAGGGGATAATACATTAAATATTTTTTTCATTGATTTTACACGAAAATTCTTTTACCTTTATTTTATATTTTTCGGAGGGAAAATGATATCTGTAAAATCGGCACCTACATGGCTTTCTGTTGCATATGTTTTAACATCTGCTTTATTTTATTTACCGATACTGATGCTTTTTTATGGTTATAAAGGTGTCGGAATGGGAAAATTTTTTCTTATTCAGGGCATCGCTAATTTGGCAGTATTTTTTATGGAAGTGCCAACCGGTTATATCGGAGATTTATTTTCCCGAAAGCACACTTTAATTATTGGGGTGTTGCTTTGGATTTTGGGTCATGCAGTTTGGATTTTCGGTTCAGGCTTTTCCATGATTTTGCTTGGAGAATTGATACTCGCATTGTCAATTGCCTTTATTTCCGGTACAGCGGAGGCATATTTATACGATTTACTTAAAAAACATAATCAAGAAAGTTTGTTCCATAAAAAATATGCACAAATGAAAATGTTCGAAGGAATTGTTTTGATGATAGCCACATTAACAGGTGCTTTTATCTATCAATTTCTTGGCCCCGCTATTCCGGTGTGTGTAACAATTTTATGCTCAATGGTTAGCATTATTATTTTGTGTTATCTACCCGATGTGCCGGAAGCCAGACGAATTGTATCTGAAGATAAAAGTAAATGGCAAGATATTACGTATATTTCAAAATATGCCGTAAAGCATTCTGAAATTAAATGGTTGATGCTCTTACCTGCCATGTATGGTACATTGACATTGGTTTTGATGTGGGGGTTGCAATCTGTTATGGTGTTTCGCCAAGTGCCGGTATATGTATTTAGTTTGGTTTTAGGCATAAATGCGTTGATGCAAACTTTTTGGTCGGGAGTTTCAGGCAGAATTTTAGAAAAAATAAACCTTTCCGGAACTATAATATTACAAAATTTAATTATTGTTATTGCTACTTTAGGAGCATGCGTTTCAGCCTATGTTCCGCTATGGTGTGTTTATATATGTTTGGGTTTAATGATTGTCGGTGCTGCTTCTTGCTCTTTATCAAATATTACAACCTCGGTTTTGGTAAATCATCGTATTCAATCTAATGAACGGGCAACAATTTTATCGGTTAAATCAATGTTGGCAAGGGCTTTTCAGGGAATAGGGCTTATATGTTTGAAACCTTTGTTTGATGATATTGGCGTCGGACCTACTTTTATGGTATCTGCTTTACTTTTAATTCCGATATTGATTTGCGCCATACATTTGTACAAAATGAAATTAAAAACAATTAATGACAAATGATTGAACTAAATACTATCATTAAATAGCAAGTTAAATTATTAATACTTATCAAAAGGAAAAGATTTTTGTGTGGTGGATAAGATACCAAAACGCAATAAAGAATTATGTGGTTTTTATCCAAACTCTCAATTCTTTTTTATCATCAAATATAACAGGAGCGTCTTCTTTTCCGCCAAATTCTTCCATAACTTTGAGCATTGTTTTATGTGAGGCAATGTTTAAAGCATTACAAGTAAGCAAAATCTTATCAAGCCCCAAAACCTCTTTTGCATATTTACAACATTTTCTTAAACCTAAACTTGCTAATCCTCTTTTTCTACAAGACGGAATAATGTAATATGCGACATTTCCGCCTTTTTTCTTTAATTCTTCAGTCAAATTATGGCGAATGTCAAAAGCACCTACAAATTTGTCGTCTTCTATTAACCATAATCTCGTTTGCTTAACATAACCCTCTTTTAAGCCAATGCCTAATCGTTCATTTTCGCTATTTAGTTTAAAATCGGCAAAATTATCATATTTAAGCCCTACTTTTATGCCATTAGTATCAAAATCTGTCGGAAACTTTTTAAATTCTGCCACACCCTCCAAAAATGACAACCAATATTTTTCTTCCGGTAAAATAAGCTTAAACATTTTAAACACCTCTAGTTTGCATAAAACAATGAAAGCATATCTTCGAAAAAATAAAAATGCAACAAAAAATGCCTCCTTGATTAGAGGAAGCAGGAAGTTAGAACCTATTTACGGAATAGTGTAGTTTATTTGGTGTATAAAAACACCTTATTGAACTACCTTCCTGCTATACGCAAAAAGGTAGTATTTTACATTTGTTTTACAAATAACTATCAGAGGCTTTCAAACCTCACATCAGTAATCAACTGATGCCAACACAGAATATTTTATTTAAGAACAAGAGGCAAATATAAAAAAACACAGAACATAAAATTCTGTGCTATGATTATGTGAATTTGCTTAAAATTGCTTCTAACAATTCATCAACTTTGGAGCACCAAGTTTCTTAATCCTAGCAAAAAAGCGAGGTTTTTTGTATCCGATTAATATGGTTTCTTTATCTCTGTGGTTTTATTGACTGTATAATATTAGAAAGCATATAATTTTTATTAATCTGTGTTTCCTTGTAAATTTTTCTATATTCTTCAATTTGTGGAACAGCTTGTTCTGTTGCTTCCGTCAACATTTTATCTCTTAATGTTTTAGCTCCTAATCTGTGGTAAAAATTATGCAATCTTTTACTTTTATCTCGTTGATAAATTCTTTGAGCCTCAACAAAGTGATTAAATATTGTGCTATGAGGATGCTCTAAATTTGCTGACTGTTTTTCAACAGCATCTAAGAATTCTGCTTTATTATCGGGATGTTTAGTTCTGATATCTTTTAACATTTTAGCTGTTTCAAGCGAAGTCAACATATCTTCTTTGGAATACCCCATATTATCAATTTTTTCTTTGGTATATTTATAAAGTTCTTGCCAATTTAACAATCCTTTTTCATTCAATAAATGCGAACATTTACCAGCTTTTACTTCTTCGATGATTTGTTTTGTTGCCGGATATTCAAAATAAGCCAATCCCAATCTTTCATTCATTAATGCTCCGGACATTGCGGCAGATTCATTAAGCAAGCGTTTTTCTACCATATTTATTATATTTTCATCACCGGTTCTCATTGCTTGTAGCATCATATAACAAGTGGCTGCTGAGTTTGCCTGCATTTCAATAAAGCATCTTTCATAATGAGAATCTTTGGATGAGTTAGGATTTTTAGCTTTTTGAATTGTTTTAGCTTCATCTCTAGACAATCCTTTATACAATAATTCGTAGTGTTCTAATGTTGTCTTATCTGAATTTGATGAAGTAAAATATTTTGCCTGTGCTCCGTGCATTAACTCGTGTATTTCGGTATATACTGTATAAAAAGGGTCTGTTACTAAACCAAATGGTGTAATAGCTTCTTTTTTATTTTTATGCATTAATATAGAAAGCGGAGGTGCTTTTTGTTGTCCATATTTAGGATTTACAAAATAATTGTACCAAAATTCTCGTTTTTGTGGTTCAAATCCAAGTCTATCAAGCAAAGGAGTAATTTCTGCTGGTGTTTTTTTTAGGGCATCTTCACTCATTGAACCTTGATTAAATACATTTAGGTGGAAATTTTCATCATTTATACTTTGTGCACAATTTTGGATTTCTGAGCTTAAAAACGCCCTTACAGCATCTTCATAGGCTGGTTTAAACTCTCCTGTTGTAAGTAAGTGTCTGATATCATTATCAACATTTTGTTCATCATATGGAAAATTAACAATATCAGAAAATGTAATCATTTTATAACTCCTCATAAATACATTGATTTTAGTCTATCATATATTTAGTAAAAAATAAATATCCAAAATTAATCTTTATTGTCATACCGTTGCTCATAACCATTATTGATGTCATAAGCATTCTCTAGAATAGATTCTAACAATTCATCAACTTTGGAGCACCAAATTTTTTATCCTCGCATATGCGAGAAATTTTTATTGCAAAAATTAGCAAATACGATTAATATACAAAGACAAATTCTTATTGTGACTTAGTTTAATTAAACGTATATAATTATGGAATCAAAGAACAGAAAACTATTGCAAGTAGACGAGATGATTGCTCGTTTAAGGCTAAACAGAAAAGATGTTATTTCATTTTTACAGCAAAAAGAGAAAGAGGCTCCTCCAGAGCAACAACTTACAGATTTCAAGAAAGATATTTTTGAGTATGTAAAGTATTTTTTTGAAAGTGAATGTAGCTATTTTAACCGTGATGTTAATTTAAGTTCAAATATTTGGCATGATTTATCGTATGATAGTCTTGATTTGGTTGAACTTGTGGTGGAGCTTGAGCGTAAGTATTCAATTTCTATTCCGGATGAAATGGCTGAAAATTGTCAAACAGTTGAAGACGTTGTTAATTTGGTTTATAATTTGATTAATGAACGTTAAAAAAAGCAGTTCTGAGTTTATGGCTCAGGACTGCTTTTTTGTTTTAATAAAGATACTTTATTTATGCTGATTTATTTTTGCGTATAAAAAGTTATCACGATATTCATTATATCCAAGTCGAGATTCTTTCATAACTCCTTCTAAATTGAAACCGCAACGTATTGCAACAGCTTCAGAAGCTTTGTTCATAGTGTCACAAGTTATGATAAGCCGGTGAATACCTGCTTTAAATAATGCATCTGAAAGTAAGTTTACAAACTCTGTGATATAGCCTTTTCCAGTTGTGTTTTTATCAAGGTAATAACCAAATTCTGCATAATTATGCATATAGCAAATGGTGTGTACACCTCCGGCACCGACAAGTTTTTTTGTTTCTTTATCTAAAAATACATATTCAAAAGAATTTTTCTCGTTAAAATTATTTAGAAAGATATCTGTAACTTTTTTAACATCTTCAATAGATTTTGTATCATCTACCCAATATAAAAAAGGACGCAAAAACTCTCTTGAAGAATCTATAAGTTGCCACAATTGTTCATCAAATTCATGAGTTCTTTGCTTAATTATAATTCTGTTTCCTACAATTTCGGTAGGTAACATAAATTTTTCTAATGGTTTTATTCCAAGATTTAACATAGCACAACTTTCAAAGTTTTTAATTACTATATACAGTTAGCATATAAGTACTTTATTTGCAACAATGAAAGCTTATAAAAATTATATTTCAGAGTTTATAGTGCTTGATGACTGTGTTTAATTGTAATTAATTAAAAAAAATATTTGCAAATTAAAAAAATGCTGTTATCATAATTTAAAATTTATGAAGGAAATAATATGTTTAATTTATCTAAACAACTCAAAAGCAAAAAAATGTCAGGACTTAGGTCTCCTGCCATAGCTGTTGGGTGTGTTTAATAATTAAATTAACATTACAATGTCTAGCGGGAGATTATCTCCCGCTTTTTTTGTGTTTAGAGGAAGAAAAATGATAAATATTGAGCAATATGTAGTAAACCAATTTCCTGTCTGGAAAGGAAATATATCTAGGATAAATGGTGAACAACATGCTAATATGCCTAAATTTGTTGTACGTATGCTATCAAGAACAGATGTTGAAGATATGAGCAAACTGTCAAGTTTGATTTATAGCCATTTAAATAAAGGTGAAGAATGTTTTATACATAAGCACAGTGCAGAATATTATCATCAGGTTTTTGATAATGAAGATATTATGTACATAGGCGCATTTGTCGGATCTAAACTTGTAGGCATGTCATATATTTGTGTTTGCGATAATGAAAAAAAGCTGGAATCAGAAATACCTAATAATCCGGTAAAATTATTTGATACAGAAACAAATAAATTAGCGGTTTCTTTAGGAGGCGATTGTGTTCATCCATCATACAGAGGAAACGGATTAAATCAGGTAATGATACAATACAGATTAAACTTGGCAAAAGCAATTGGTTGTACAGATGCTTTCTCAATTATTGATAGAAATAATCAGTGGAATATGCCACCATATTTTAAAAATGGTTTTAATATGTTTGCTTGTACAATTGATCCTGCAGATGGTGGAAAAATTGCATTAATGCACCACAATATCACCAGCAAAAACAACATATTAAAAGCGTCAATAAAAGTTCCATATTCAAATTTTGCACAAATTGATATGTTGTTATCTAGGGGGTTTATTGGTTGTTCGTATGATAAAAAAGATAAAACAATTGAGTTTGCTAAAAATAATTCTGGTATAAAATTGTATAATAGAAAACATGTTAATCCACATGTGATAAATCAATCAAATAGGGGGTATGATGTATAAGAAATATAATTTTAGGGCTGATGTTACAGGAAAAAATATATTGTTTTTAGGTGGCGTTCATGGAAATGAAACAGCCGGAACAATTGCACAAAATGAGATAATTTCTTTAATTGAAAAAGGTGAGATAAAATTAAAATCTGGTAGTGTTACTTTTATACCATGTGTAAATATGATGGCAAATAAAATGGATGCTCGTTATGTTGATGAAAACTTAAACAGGGTGGTTAGGTTTCATGATAACCCTATAACCAATGAGCAAAAGATTGCTAATGTGCTTATAAAAGAAATATCAGAAGCAGATATTATGCTTGATATTCATTCTACTCATTGTCCAAATGATAAAGAGTTTGCTTTTATTGATTATCCGACGCAAGATAATTTAGAATTGTTATCATTAATGCCGGTAGAAAGTGCGTTAGCCGGATGGCCTCAAATATATGATGGTAATGAAAATATAGAAAACTATTGTACGGAAAAATATGCTTTTGAAAACAATAAAACAGCTATTACTATAGAATGTGGTTTTCATAAATCGGAAAAAGCTGCGCAGATTGCAAAAAAAGCTATTTTGAATGTTTTATCACATTATGATATTATAGATGATGAGGTTACAGATGTTCAAGAACAACAAATTATACAATTATTAAATTATGAAGTTAAAAAAGCAGACGGAAAATTTACTAAAGATTATGCTCATTTAACCAAAATTGCAAAAGATGAGATTGTGGCAGTCTATGATAATGGTGAAGTTATAAAATCGGATATAGACGGATACATAATTATGCCAAATCATCAGGCTTTAATCGGTGATGAATGGTTTTATTTTGGAGTAGATATTTAAATTTTATTTTATTCCTAAAATAATTTTGAATTGGTTGTATTCATCATCATTTATATATTCTTTTAAGAAACTAAAATCGCTATCAAATGAAGTTTCTATGTTGTCAATATTAGGAACATTTACATTTTGGGTAATTTCTACTTCGTAGCCACGCGCAATAGTTTGATTGTCGCCTTTCATTTCAACAAAAGTTAATGTTTGGATAGTGTTAAGAAGTTCTCTAATGTCAACAGGAATATCTTTAAAAACATAATATATTTGATTGCGTTTTAATAACAAAACATTCTGTGTATTATATAATGTTTTAGCTTCAATTACCTCTTCATGTTGTTCTGGAAAAAACAGATATAATACGTTATCTGCTGTTAAAAATGAATAGTCATCTATATTTATGTGGTTTACCATTAAAATTCTAGTCCTGATTTAGTAATAATAGCTTGATTTGTTATCTTATTTAATCTTAATTCTTTTGTAAGTTTTGCTTCTAAATTTCTTAAAGCAAGACTGGTTTTTTCAGCTGCATTTGAAACCAATGGTAATGAAGCTGCTATAGCTGAAGGAATTAATACACCTGAAGAAAAAGTTTGGCCTGTTGACATTTTTTCAAGGGCAGCAAAACCTAGTACTCCAAAACCAATAGCAGACACAATAGCTGTATCTTCGGAGAGTGTGTTAGATATTTTTTCACTTGCTTTTCTTAAAGCATGACAACAGCTAAGTTTTAATCGTTTTAAGCCGTCTTTTCCTGCTGGTGTAAATTTTTTTTCTTTAGCAGCATTTATCTGAGTTTGTATTTCTTGAGGTGATAATATTTTCATTTAAAAATCCTTTTTTGTGTTTTTTAAAAAATAGCATATTTTGTGTTTTTGTCAATATATAAAATGCAATAAAAAAGTGTTGATTTAGGTATCAATAATGAGTAATATTTCAAAAGAAAAATATAGAGTTTTATGAAGATGAGTTTTGTTGAATATGATAAATTAGAAAAATTACCTTCATTAAAAAAAGGTTGGGTGAGGCTTGTGCATCGTTGTGTTATGGGAAACGGTGAAAACGTCAGAAATATTAAAGCAAACGGTCTGATTTTTAACAGATATGCTGCTAAATGTAATCTGCAACAAAAAGGAGGCTCATATAATTATTTAACCAGTATGGTTTCTGTTTATAATGAAGATACATTCTGGCAGAGTATGCAAAGAGATGATTTTGCTTGCTTTAATGATGATAGAGCTGCTGATACAAAATTGGTTTTTGATATACCGATGGAAGAGTTTTGTTTTTTGCAAGCATACGGTAGGTTTATAAAAGGAAAAGTAGACAATAAATATCTTGTCGGTTGTGTTGAAAATGTAAATGCGCAAAATTTAAGATTAAGATCTCCCATATCGGAAATTTTGAGAGCAGAACGTATATCAAGGTCTAATTTAGCCAGTGATACAAAACCAAACAATGTGGCAACATACATAAGTCATTTGATTATGAAATTTCCTAAAGAGAAAAGGGAAGAAAAAAAGCAAAGAATTGCTGAAAAAATGGAAGATGTTAAAACAGAGATATCAGATTTTTTTTCAGATGAAAAAAGAAGATATTCGGAACGTTTTTTTACAAATATAGTGTCAAAAGATACTGTTTTCGGTAGATGATTTTTAAAATAAAAAGTTCTGAGTTTCATGCTCAGAACTGCGTAGGGTTATTGCTTGCGAACCAGCTTGCAAACAGTTTCAATAACATCATTAGCAGTTTCCCAGTTTTCAACAGTGAAATTATCAATGCAAACTGAAAACTTTTTTTCCAGAGCCTCTCCAAGTTTATCCAAGTCATAGCCGTCTAAATCGAACTCTATTATGAGGTTGGATTTTGGAGTAATGGGACATGGTTGGTTGTTGGTTTTCTCCAAGAACTCCGTAATACACTCTAAAACCTGCTTGTTCATACTAATTTGTTTTTTAATTGACACCATAATTACATTTCGATTGGCAACATATAATGAATAAATAAATTTTGCAACAAAAAACCTCTTAAATAAATTGAGCTTGTTTACTTTTTTATTACTTTATGTCTGATATGATGCTTAAAAATGTTATGTAAATGGGTAGTTAATAGATTAAATTTTTAATTTTATGAGAAGATAAAAGATGTATTCAGTGTTAGGCGTATTTATAGGTGGTGGTATCGGATCTGTTTTAAGATGGTTGGTGTGCTTAAAATTTAACTCACATTGGGGAACCCTGATCGTAAATATTTTGGGTGCTTTTTTAATAGGTTGCGCTTATACATATTTTCAAAAACATTTGGAAGATAATTCAAATATCAAACTGTTTGTTATGACAGGTTTGCTTGGAGGATTTACCACATTTTCAACATATTTACTGAACTTTTCGACATTTATAAATGACAATAATTATATTGAAGCATTTTCATATTTATTGGCTTCTATAATTATTGGTTTTGCAGCACTTGTGCTTGGAATGAAAATTGTGGTATTTGTTGCTTAATTAATATATATATCTTTATCAAAAGTTTCAAAGTAGGCAAATGGAATAAGAAATGGATAAAAGAATTCTTCCGGGAGACTTTCTGTCATATATAAAGGCAGGATTAGAAAAAAAGCAACAGCTCCAACACTAATAAAAGGAGACATAAGCTCTTTTAGGGCTCTTCTTGGTAGAGTATCTCTTTTATATATTATAACCGGTGCTCCCGGAGTTGGTTCATAAGTATAGACTGTTATGGCGTCATCTGTGTAATCTATCTTATTTTTCCAATTGGGTATCATATTGCGAGCAGTTTCTGAAACATATAAATCATCACCTATTTTACTGCATAATAGCTCCCCATCAGCACTATATATATATTGTGATGCTTTTTTGGTGTTTGCGTCATAACTTACTATTAAAACATGTTTTAATTCCATTTTCATTTCTAAAGAGTTATATACATCCTGTATACGATATTCATACAAAACTTGAGTAAATTTATTATCACCAACTTCAACCAGTTCTTGTTTTACGCAGCCCATTAAGTCGCCATGTTTGTCATATTCAGCAAAATATTCAGCCCCTTTGTTTCCAATGACATAATCGCCATCAAGTAAAGGTACTTTTGTAAATTCTTTGTTGCTTTTTTTACTGATATCACGCATTCCATAACCATGTTTTTCTAGAATTGGTAAATAATTTTCTATGTTTTTGGGTGCATTTTTCACATACGCTTGCATTTTTTCATGTTCATTGATATGCATCTTACTACTTTCAGCTATATCTTCAGAAGGAGCGTTGTATACATTATTTAATATACCACATGATATAGTGCTGAACATTAAAACCAAGAATGCTGGTACTATCTTTTTTAACATTTTTAGCTCCTTACAAATTTTAGTTTACGCATGATTATGCTACCATATTATATTTTTCTGAAATTCATGGGTTTAGAAAAATCCGGCAAATAATGTTATTGTAAATGATGTTCGTAGATAATGTCTTAAAAGTCAAGCAAAAATAACTAAAGCACCATTCTTTGTTTATTTTTATCAACCTGATAATTTTACTTTTGCTGAAGTTTTTTCTTTGATGCATTAGATGGTTAATAAAATGTTAAATTAGTGTTTGCAAAACATGAAAAATTAATATATTGTTAACAAAAAATATGCGCAACATACAATATTTTATATGAATGTTTTTATAGGGTTTATGTAATAAGTTGGTATCTATCGATTATGAATACTGATTTATGACACAATTATAATAGAAGGTAATGCTATGAATTTATTGAAAAAATTTTTGGTTTTAACATTCGTCGCAACGTTTTTCTCAACAATGTCCGTACAAGCGAAAGCCGACGTCTGCGAAGGGTATAATTATACCAAATGCCCAACAGGATATGCAGCTGTTTCTTCAGAGATGTGTTTATCAGGCAAAACTAAAAAATATAAATGTGAAAGTTGTGCTAAAGGATATTTTAAAATTCAAGGCATTTGTATTAAA
>JAZKXV010000025.1:0-16903 GCA_045611785.1 Alphaproteobacteria bacterium | reverse complement strand
TTCATTTGCCATGTTTAATCTCCTTTAATTTTAATTACTAATCATAAATTAACATATTTGTCTAAAATTTGCAAGAAAAATTTGTAATATTATAAAAATAGTTGATTTATCTTCGCAAATATTGTAATTATTAGCCAATATTAACGTAGAATAATGAAAATGATTAAAAAAATTGTAAACATAATTTGTTTTTTTATTTTAATTTGGGCTAATTTGTGTTTTGCAGATACACGAGTCGCAATAATTGTTCCTAAGACTGGAGAATATAAG
Source organism: Alphaproteobacteria bacterium (assembly GCA_045611785.1). Lineage (GTDB taxonomy): Bacteria > Pseudomonadota > Alphaproteobacteria > RF32 > CAG-239 > JAFTYO01. Next base: position 16,633 of record JAZKXV010000025.1, on the reverse strand, counting down.
GTTTGGGGAGATGAACTTGTCTTTGGAGCAAAAACAGCAGTAGATGAGATAAATGTTAGTGGCGGGATCCTTGGCAAAAAAGTTGAGCTCGTTACTATTGATGATACATGCAATGATAATTTAACAATATCAACAGCGCAAATGCTTTCTGTTTCTTCATCAATTAAACCGTCTTTAGTTGTTGGTCCGTATTGTTCTAATAGCTTTAATGATGTGGCAAAAATATATTCGGCATCTAAAATTTTTCAAATTGTGCCGATTGCATTAAAATATCATGATATGTCATTAAATCATAAAGGTGTAATGAAACTGGTTAGTTTTAAAGAACAAGTAGGGAAAGATTTTTTTTCATTTTATAATAATGAATATGCAGGGTTAAAAACCGCTCTTATATATGATAACAGCACTGATGGCGCAAAAGAAGTGGTTGGAGCTATTTCTGCTGAATTTAGAAAGTATGGAAAATATTCGCTTCTCAGAGAATATCGTTATGAACAGTATGAAAATTTAGATAATTTGGTTTCAGAGATTTTGGCTTCAGGAATAGATGTGGCTTATCTTATCGGCAGCCCGAAAAAAAATGGCAAACTTGTGAAAAAAATAAATGCAATTGATTCCGGTAAAGTTTTTTTTACAAGTAAATATTTAGCTACAAATGATTTTTTTGAAAATGCAAAGGGATATTTAGATAATGTATATTTTATGTCTTTGCCATCATTTGAAAATAATCCGGATTTTACTGAAAGTATGGTAAAATTACGCCTTAAAGGCATTCAATTTGAAGGTCTTAACATATATGGCTATGCTGCTATAAAGGCGTGGGCATTTTTGGTAAGACAAACCGGAAGTTTTTCGTATGATAAATTATCTGAGCAGATTAAAAACAAAGATAGCAATAATATGTGGAATAATGTCTTTTTTGATAATGCTACAGTTAAAAATCCGATTCATTATGTATTTTATCAATATAAAAATGATGAATTTGTTTATGTCGAATAATTGATATGTGCATAATCGAGTTTTAACTTTAATATTTTTTGATTTGAGTTTATATTTTGTTGCAGTAAATAATTTTTTAAGGAAAGTAAAATGGCAGGAAGCATAAATAAGGTTATTTTGGTAGGAAATTTGGGGGCAGATCCTCGCGTTAGTAATACTCAAAATGGCACAAAAATTGTAAATTTAAGTATTGCTACAAGTGATAGCTGGAAAGATAAACTTTCAGGTGAACGCAAGGAACGTACTGAATGGCACAGAGTTGTTGTTTATAATCCTCAATTGGCAGAAACCGCTGAAAGATATTTGCGCAAAGGTTCTAAAGTTTATATAGAAGGTCAACTTCAAACCAGAAAATGGGAAGATGGCAATGGTCAAGAAAAATATACAACTGAAGTTGTATTACAAAACTATAGTGGCGTTTTGGTTATGTTAGATGGCCGTTCTGATGGCGCTTCTGCCGGAAATAATGAAGTATTTTCAAATTCTTCGGGTTGGGATAGTGCTGTTTCTGCTACAAATTTAGATGATGATATTCCGTTCTAGGATTATTTGAGATTTATTTAGCCTCTATTGATTAGAGGCTTTTTTTATACATTATAATACAAAATTGTACATTTTTGCATTAGACAATCTATACTAAATGGCTTATAAAATTAAATATCCTTGATGTATAATGTTTTTGTATAAACACCATGATTTGTGGTGTTTTTTGTTTTTTTAAATACATTTTATGATTGAGGAGATGTATTTGTTATTGTAGTTTTAGGAGAAAAATATGTTAGGAAAAACAAACGCATATGTTGGAGGCTCTTCATCAGGTGGCGGAGCTACAATTAATGCTATTAATAAAACCGGTGCAGTTATAAATGAAGGTGATAAGGTTTGGATAAATGAGAATGCTCAAACTGCTGGTACTTCGTTTAGTTTAGGTACAAATATTACAGGTTATTACAAAAACTTTATAACAAGAACAGGTAATAATTTTTATAATGGCTATACGAGTAAGTTTTATTCAGTAACATCATCGGGTTTAACAGAAATACAAAGCTTTGGTGTTGGTATTTATGCAACAATTATAAAATATATGGCTAACGGAACAACGTTCTTAGCTCAAGATAACACCAAAGGTGATTCATATAGGATAGATGAAAACGCACAAGTTACGCTACCAAATCTATATTATCCTATTTGTGATGATTTGTTTATGGTAAATGGTAGAAACTGGTATTTATATAAGCTTAATTTAGACACTTTTGAAGAAGTAAAAGGTTGGTATTTTGAAAACAATGCTTTAACCTCGGATAATATATTTATAATTGGTAATAAACTATATGTTCAGGGTAAAATGTTTGAATTACCAGAAAATGGTGGAACAATACCTAGTGGTACAACAGGAACAACAGTTTCAGGTTTGCCATCATCACAAAGGTATATGGGTGTAACTTCTGACGGAAAATACTTATTAACTTGTTATAGTAATTCTCTAACTTCTGGTAGCACTTTAACCATTCATGAAGTTGTAAACGAAACTAAATTTAGACTTGTGCAAGCATCAGAACTACCAGCTGAGTTTCAACCTTTTTATAACGGAGCTTCAAGTCCAGTTTGTATATTTAATCCTTACACTGGTGTTTTAACTTGTGTTGTACCACAAACTCAACAGTATCTTGTTGCAAAATATGAAAATGGTTCGTGGAATGTGTTACCAATATCGTTAAATTTAGGTTCTAATAACCTTTATGGGGCTATGACAGTTTCAGATGACCTTAGTAGAGCTTGTTATATTTCTGGAAGCACTTCTTGGTATAATAGAATTGCTAATTTAGAAACCACCTCAGGATATGCAGCTATTCCTTATAAAGCATATAATATTAATAAAGATACTATAACAGGTTATGCAAAATCTGAGGTCGAAGCAAACAAAGAAGTAGAAGTTAGTGTGGCGGAAAAACCAAAATAGATATAACATTAAAGTAAAAGCCCTTTTATAAGGGCTTTTACTTTTATATTTGATTAATGATAATTTCTGATGATTGAACTAAGAATCCCTTGTATTTTTACACGCTTAGAATCAAGTTTTTTTATTTCAAACTCTTTATTACAAGGGATTAACCAAATTTCATGTTCTTTTTTCTGTAGAATTTTAAGGGTGGCTTCGTTGTTATCAACCAATGCCACAACAATTTGGCCATTATTTGCATAATCGGCTTTTTTGATTATTGCGGTGTCGCCATCAAAAATACCGGCTTCAATCATAGAATCACCTTCAACTGTAAGTGCGTAAAATTGTCCTTTTGTAACCATCTCAAATGGAACGCTAAGTGTTTGTGTTTCATCAGCGATGGCTTCAATTGGTATACCTGCGGCTATTTTTCCGTAAAAAGGAATTTGTACGGCTGAATTCTGTAAAGCGTGTTCACGCTTTTTTTCTTCTTCAATAATTGCCCTAGGTTTGAATTTTGGTAATCTGATAACTTCTAATGCTCTTGCTTTGTGTGGAAGCTTTTTTATAAACTCTCGCTCTGTTAAAGCATTTAGCAAAGCGTGAATACCTGATTTAGACTTTAATCCGATGGCGTCTTTCATTTCATCAAATGAAGGTGAACATCCTGTTTCTTTGGTTACTTTATTGATATACATTAAAAGTTTATATTGTTTTTCAGTCAGCATTTTATTTTCCTGTGTTGATTTTGTTCTAGTTTAGTTCTTTTTTATGTGGCTGTCAATAATAAAAAATATATATTTAAGAAGCTGATTTTTCAAACAACGGCTTATAATCAAAAATAGGTATTGAAAAAACAAATTTTGGTGTATATAGTGTCTTGGTGGTTAAATTAATAATTAAATGGATTTTAAAATGTCAACAGAAACAAATATTCATCGCGAATCAAGACTCGCAAAATTAAGAACTTTACAAGAAAAAGGTTATAATCCATATCCTTATAAATTTGAGCCTAATGCTTATGCTGCAGACTTACAAGAAAAATATAAAGATTTGGAAACAGGAACCGATACAGAAGATAGAGTAACTATTGCCGGACGTGCAATGGCTGTAAGAAATAGCGGGATGTTTATTGATCTTAAAGATAAAAGTGGAAAAATTCAGGTTTTCTGCCATAAAAATCATTTAAACGAAGAAAATTTAGAGCTCTTAAAATGTTTAGATGTCGGTGATATTGTTGGCGTTACTGGTTACATCAGACGCACCCCTAGAGGTGAACTTTCTGTTGCGGCTGAAAAATTTGATATTATTTCAAAATCATTACAACCATTGCCTGAAAAGTTTCATGGTTTAACAGATATTGAAGCTCGTTATCGTCAACGTTATGTAGATTTTATTGTAAACGATGACAGTAAAGCAATTTTTGAAAAACGTTGTCAAATAACATCTGCTATCAGACGTTATTTTGAAGAACATGGCTTTTTAGAAGTTGAAACACCGATGTTACACCCAATTATGGGTGGGGCAAATGCTAAGCCATTTATTACACACCACAATTCTTTAGATGCAGATTTATATTTGCGTATTGCTCCTGAACTTTATTTGAAAAGACTTGTAGTTGGCGGTTTTGATAAGGTTTTTGAAATTGGAAGAAACTTTAGAAATGAAGGTATTGATAAAAAACACAATCCTGAATTTACTGCTTTGGAAGCATATCAAGCTTATGCCGATTATAATACAATGGCTGATTTAATACCTGATTTGATTGCTTATGTGGCAAAATCTGTTTTAGGTACAACAGTTATTAAATTTGGCGATAAAGAAATAGATTTAGGTAAACCTTTTGCTCGTAAATCTATTGTAGACTTGGTAAAAGAATATGCTGGAATTGATTTAATGCAAGCTAATACATTAGAAGAAGCTATTGCAATGGCAAAAACTGCAGGTGTTGATGCTTCTGAGTGTGCGTCTTGGGGTAAGGTTGTACAAGAGGTGTTTGATGTTAAAGTTGAACCAAACTTAATTGATCCGATTTTGGTAATGGATATGCCAAGAGATATTTCTCCTTTAGCAAAAACTCATCGTTCAAATCCTCGTTTGGTTGAACACTTTGATGCATATGTTGCCGGAACAGAAATGGGTTGCGCATATTCAGAGCTTGCTAATCCGTTAGAACAAAAAGAACGTTTTGATTCTCAATCTGAAGCACGTGAAGCCGGTGACGATGAAGCTCAAATGCTCGATGAAGATTTTGTAAACGCTCTTGAAAATGGTTTCCCTCCATCAGGCGGTATGGGTATGGGTGTAGATCGCTTAGCTATCTTATTGACCGGTGCTGAAACCATTAGAGACGTAATTGCTTTTCCGACACTTCGTAAGAGAGATTAATTTGACTAAAAACAATAAAGATAAGAAGAACACAGGGTTATCGTTGTTTAATGCGATAGCCCTTTTATTGGCTTTAATTGCCATAATTTTATGCTGTTGTTTTATAAGACTAAGCAATGTAGATAACAACTCAACTACTTCTCCAGCAATAGTGTTAACAACTGATTTAAGTAAAGAGCAGGAGGTTGATACAAGAGACCTTATTGCTGATTTTATTTTGGATCATGAATATTTTGCTGCAGATGACGATGCATTAAATTTTGATATAGAAAATATTGATAAAGAAATTGATGAAATTGAAAAGCTTATCGAACTTAGTGAAAAAGAAGCAAGAAAAGCAAAGGAACAAGTTATAAATACTGAGGCAGAAGAAACACCATCAGTTGAGGTTGAGACAGATGTTCCATTAATTTCTGTTGTGATTGATGATATGGGGATTAATAAGCGGAGAACTCTTGATATCATTTCTATAAAAGCTCCTCTTACGTCATCTTTCTTAACTTACGGACGAGATTTAGCTAAAATGGCGCAAATGGCTAAAGATTCAGGACATGAAATTATGATACATGCTCCCATGGAACCAAAAGTTTCAGCCAATTTAGCTCCAGATACATTAAAAACAGATATGGATAAAGCTGAGGTTGAAAAAGTATTTAAGCAAATGCTTGATAAGTTTGAAAACATTGAGGTTGGTGGTATCAATAATCATATGGGAAGTAAGTTTACTGAAGATAAAGAACGATTGGGTTTTGTTATGAGTATGTTAAAGAATCGTAATATGTTCTTTTTAGATTCTAAAACAACAGCTGTCTCAAAAGGTAAGGAACTGGCGCAAGAACAAGAAGTTGCTTTTGCTCAAAGAGATGTCTTTTTAGATAATGAAAATGATTATGACTACATATTAAAGCAATTGGAAAAAACAGAAAAAATTGCTTTGAAAAAAGGCTATGCAATTGCAATATGTCATCCTAAAAGTCAGACATTTCCAGCACTTAAAGATTGGGTTGTGAGCTTGAAAGATAAAAACATTAAGCTTGTCCATGTAAGCGATATAGTAAAAAAAGTAAATAAAGAAAAATAATATGAAAAAATCTCATCGCTAAGATGAGATTTTTTCTTTAATCCATATTTGAATGTATGTTTTTTTGTGTTGATGTGTTTGATATTATGATGTTTTTAATTTTTTTTAATTTTTTTTAAAAAAAGTGCTTGACAGTGGAAAAAAATACATATATATATGCTCTTGTCTTAAACGACGGTCCCATCGTCTAGTGGTTAGGACTCAAGATTTTCATTCTTGCAACATGGGTTCGAGTCCCGTTGGGATCACCAATACAAACAGTAGGCAGTAAAAAGCCTGCTGTTTTTTATTTACAAGGCTTTCAGAAAGTTCTGATGTTGTATTATTAAAAACTGTGATTAACGGGAGTTTTTACGAACTCATTAGGAAAGTATGTAATAAACTCAATACGTCATAATAAAAAATCCTTAATTGACTCGTAAAAGAAAAAGTACTACTATAAATAAGTAGTAGGAGTAAAACATATGTTTTCTATAAAGATTGGTGCATCTTTGAACACAGAAGAAACTTTCAATGCAAAGGAAAAAAATAATAGCCCTTCAATAAGTACTATAGAAATAGGTCTAAGAACCGAGAAAACTGAGGATAATAAATTTGGTTGGTCTATTGTTGATAAAGTGCCATATAATGAACCTTGCGTGTTATATCTTGGTGGTGATGGAACAAATAACGATCAGGCGGCTAATGGTAATGCAAAAATAATTGATGAAGATATATTGAAACCCATGGGAATAAGTGTTCCTGTATATAGTGTGAAATACAATTTCTTACAAAATAGCGCACCAACTTCTAGAGGTATTGCTTTTTCAAAGCATCGCCAAAATTCACTTAATAGCAAAGCTGATGATGATAAGATATACCATAAAGCGAATGCAGATGATTATCATCCTCAGTATATTGATGATCTTTATCATAAAGTTTTGGAGCCACGAATAACTTTAGTTAATGGAAAAGGAAAACTATCGGTCAATGAGGCTTGCCGACGTATAAGAATGATGACTATTGTTGCTCACTGTCATGGTGGCTATGTTGCATTAGAATTAGAAAAAAAATTAATATCAGAAATGCATAAAATTGGCTATACAGCTAATGAACAAAAGCAAATTTTGTCACAAATGTTAACAATTGCTCATTCTCCAGCTTGTGCCTTGGGTGTCGCTAAATCTCAAATGATAAGCTTTATAACTGCTGCAGATATTAAGTGGCCAAAATCTGCAGATAGAACGATTGCAAATAATTTTTTTAATAATTATCTGTTTGACAGACAAAGAGAACACAAGAGCCATTTTCAGGGAGTTATAGATAATGACATGAGTAGAGTGTCTCAAAATCGTGAATTTAATATCCAACCATGTTATTTTTCTCAGCGACACGGGAATATGTTTTTAATAAGAGAAAAATGGCAAAGGACACAAGAAAGCATGTTTGAAGTTAATATGGCAGAGCATAACGGAATTGGTTATGGTTATGAAGGAAAAACACCTGAAGGACAATTAATGACTTATATATCAAGTAATTTGATTAAAAATGGTATAAAAAATTCTTTAGAACAAAAAGAACATTTTGTTCCGTTGCCTGATGTGGAAACTATGATATACGGTGGTCATAAGAAGGCTGATGAAAAATTATCTATATTATGGGGAAAAATGATTGATGCCGGTAAAGCTTTTCGCCATGAAGTTTACGAATATGCTGTAACTAAATTAAAAAAATGCAGATAAAATGAAACAATTAATAAATTATATTTTTTTAAAAAAATTGACAAATTTTGAAATTGTGCTATTATTGAATAATAAGCTTAAAAATTTACGTATGAGGTAACAGATATGGATATTAAAGAGAAAATCAAAAATGTAAGACGTCGGATAGCTCATGGTGCTATGAAGGTAGCAACTGTGGCTGTGATGGGTGGTGCAGGTATGGCCAGTAGTTGTACCGAAATAAGTAGCGAACCTGTTGGTGAAAATTCTGAAAAAATTGAAAATGTAATCGGTTCTGAAAAAAAAGAAAATGTAGCCAACGATAAAACTTCTGTCGTTTTCAGAACAAGATACGATATGTCTGGTAATATGTCAGACCATAAGCTTCTGTTAGAGAATGGTGATGTTATTTATACCCGTGGAGATGGTGAATTTCTTGAGGTTGGAGATACATTAACTTATGAAGGTGACGATATTAAAGCCATTAGATATAAAGGTGGAGAAGGAAAAGAGGTTAATTTCGGAGAAATCGGAAAAATTGTAAAAAGCAAGACATATTAGGTTGCTAACAAGAAAACATTAATAACAAAAAACCACCTGAAAAGGTGGCTTTTTGTTATAATCAGGAATATTTTTAACTGATTAGATGTATCCTTTAGCTGCATTGTATCCTTTGATGAAGGCTTTTTCGGCAGTTTGAGCAATATTTTTTCCCATATTTTCAGCGTATCGTTTTGCAATAGTTTTTCCAATTAGCTTGAGGTCATCGTTTATAGAGCCACTTAGTATTTCGTTGTTTACATCATTAGGATTTTTACCTAAAACTTGCTGTAAGGCCATTTCAAAACCATCAGGTCTTCTTTTTAATTCTTCAGATCTGTTTTTAGCTTTTTCTATTCGTTCTTTAGCTTCTTTAATTTTTTGTTCATTTTCTGAAACAGCTTCAGCTTCTCTTACTTTTGTAGTATCAACTTCTGCAACACTTCCTGCTTCTTTATTTTTATCTCCGAGAGCATAATTGTTGCCGTTAGGGCTAACAACATTAAGATTCTTTATAAGAGATAAAGCAGCGCTTCTGTCAATAATCTTAGGATAACCGCTTTCAGTAATACCTATTACGTTTCCATTTTTTGGATCAAAGACAACGCCAACAATTCCTAGACCTTTTAACTCTTTGTTGAGTTCTTCTTTAGCTATTGCCTTATCATCTTTTTTATTAGTACTTATTTCTTTATTTTCAGAATCTTTTTCTTTATTTTCAGACATTTTAATTCTCCTGGCAACGATATGAAATCATTTTATCAAATCTATTTATTTTGAATTTCTTCGGTTTTGCATGTTTACAATTCTTTCTTGAACTGTTTTATCAAAGTCAATAATTCTTTTAGCAATTTTTTTTACCACTGGAGGTAAATTTTTATCTTCAACTTGTTGATGTTGTTTTTTCTTTTTTATGCTTATGCTATTCATTGCATTATGTATTTTAGTATCATCAATGCCATCTTTATAATGTTTTGCTATTATTACAGAGCCATCAGGACTTAATATTTGATAATCACCATGAAGTTGTCCATCTTTATACTGAGCATGAATTATATTACCATCAGCATCTCTTTCTTTATAATCACCATGAAGTTGTCCATCTTTATATTGAGCTTGAATTAAAATATTACCATCGGCATCTCTTTTTTCATAATCACCATGAAGTTGTCCATCTTTATATTGAGCTTGAATTAAAATATTACCATCGGCATCTCTTTCTTCATAATCACCATGAAGTTGTCCATCTTTATATTGAGCTTGAATTAAAATATTACCATCGGCATCTCTTTCTTTATAATCACCATAAAGTTGTCCATTACGACATCCTGCTTCAATTGTTTTTCCATCTTCAGACACCGCATAAACAACTCCTATGAATTTTTCTTCTGTGGCATATGAGCCATCAAAATTTCCTTCACAAAAACCTTTAAAACCATGTTTAAATTGCTCTGGAATTGGCAATTTATTATCTGAAGAAGGTAAGAGCATTCTTGAAAATCCACGATGTTTTCCATAGGATGCTATTTTTTCAAAATAGTTAGTTTCGGATAATTTTGCAGATTTTTTGTCGCGTGCTAATTCTAATAAGAAGCAATAAACTTGATCTTTCTGATCAATATTTGGTTTATATCCTCTAGAAATAACATCAATTAACAATTCTTTTTTAGCTTGTGCAACTTTTTTATTTGGTTCTCTATATACAATTGTAGAATCACCTTGTCCACAAGGAACATCAACTAAATATCCACATTTTGCATTATAATATGCTCTTACAGCTTTTTCAAAATCAAAACATTGAACACTAAGGCCATGCGCTATAGCTGTTTCATAAGTTACTTTATCGGTTGTTTTGAAACTATCAATAAGGTTATTCTCTTTTAGCACATTAATCCATTCCATTGCCTTATCAGGATTTTCTTTTATACCATCACTAATTATGTTATTGGCGAAATTTATTATATCATTGCGTTTTTCAGGGTAGCGTTTAAAAGCATCTTCAATTAAAACATTTGCCATTTCAGGAGATGGACATTTGTCCATGCGATATGGTTTAAATACACGAGGGATGAGTTGATAATCATTCTCAATCCAATCGTAATAGCCAAATGAGGATGTGCTATCTAGTTGAAAACCTGATTTAACCTTTTCGACTGCATCTTGAGAAATTAATGTTGGTTGAAATAATACAAAGCTCTTTTTTATTTTTTCAATTCTTTGTTTTTCTTGTTCAGCTAATTCTGCTTTATGTTTTTTCTCAGCCTCTATATTAAGATTTTTTTCCATACTATCTAATATAGTATCTAAATTTTCATTCATAGCAATAATCTCCGATAAATTATATATAAATATAATGTAGTATTATTTTGTAAATTTGTCAATTGATTTTATTTATAATTATGTCTAGAAAATTTATTCATAAAATATAATAATTATAATGCAAGTTTAGTTGTTGCTACTACTATTGTTTGTTTACTTTTTCCCATAATTGATGATAACCAAATATTTTAGGCAAGATAAGATTTAATTATAAAAATATTGACAAATTAATATAAATGGGATATTTTTCTACAAAAGTTATATCCATATGAAAGGATCTATTATGAATACAGTTAAAAATGAATCAGCTTATGAAATACAATATAATCATAAGAAAGCTCGTATAACTTGTTCTAATTCAGATGGTTCTCGAACAGTTGTTTCTTTTCGTGAAGGAAAGTATCGCGGAGATGAAAGTTACTCAAGTCAAGATATTAATGTGAAGATATATACATTTCAACCAACCAAAAAAATAAATACTACAAATAAGAAATTAGCTGCACTTCTTTCTAAAATTTATACCAAAAGAAAAGTAGAGTATAGTGCTGCATGGAGTGGTTGTGATGATTTCCATACTGTAAAAGGTTGCTTGGATTATATTCAAAAAAATGCATCATCTTCTCTTACCCAATATCCTAATGTAGATAGAGTGCTGATAAAAGCATCTTCAATGTTGCTTAACAAGATGAACCAAGATGCTGAAATAACTCGTAAACAAAGAGAAGAGATGGCGCAAAAGGTTTGCCAGAATGTGCACATATAAACTATGTGTTGTTAAGTATTGTTTGGGGTTTCAAGTTTAAGAGCTTCCGCAATTTTATGCTAACCTTAAGCTGCTTGAGCAGTCTGGCAAATGCATGGTAAATATTGGTGGCATTTGTTTCGGCCAAAGCCAATAACTTGAAAAGGAAGTTTTGAACCACAGAACGGACATATAAAGTCATTCCAGTTAATAATGGAAATACACTTATCTTGAGGTGTACGCATAACATCAGCGATAGTTTTAAGCTTTTCCATATTGTTATATTTATTTACAAAATCGATATTTTGTAACTTTATTATAAGTTTTTTGTCATTTATCAAGATAATTGTTTAACGTTTTTTATTTTTTATAATTTGAAAGGCTGTCCATAAACAGACGATGATGTTTGTAATGGCAGAAGGATATGCTTTGATGTACATGTTTTTAATGAAACATAATATCTTATGCTTAAGAGCCAGATGTGAAATCTGGCTCAGGTATCTTTTGCGGTATGCTTAATAACTTATTTTCCGGCTAATAACTCAATAATAGGAAGTGTATTTGTGGTTATATCTGGAATAGGATTTTGCATTTTATCCATAACTCCTTTATAAAAATTAACAAGTGTTCTAACTCTTGGTATGTCTTTTGTATTGCGGTTAGCATATAAATGATAGCATATAGGGTAATTACAAGGTATGTTATCTAAACATACTAATCCTTGTGTAGCAAAACCTAATGGCAACATTCCTATTCCAGTGCTATTTTCTATAGCGTTTATCATAGCTAATATATTATTTGTTTCAAAACAAATATGAGCATCCTTAAAGTTTTTTTCGCCTATTACATGTTTTAATACATCATTATTTTTCATAATTAATCTATGATTTTTTACTAAATCATCTATATCTACAGGATATCCATGTTCAGATAAGTAATTTGGAGATGCAAAAAAACCACAATGAATTATTTTTTTTGTAATTTCCGTAATATCAAAGTTGTCAATTTCTTCATAAGACAAAGCTATATCAAAGTCTTTAATATTAACACGAGTGATATCTGTTGCTGAATATGAATTAACTTTCAGTTCCGGAAAAATGTTAAATAAATCAGATAAATCTTGAGGAACCATATAAGAAGCATATCCTAAAGATATGCATACCCTTACTTCACCTTTTATTTCTCTATTTTCTAATTTAATATTTTTAATCTCGTCTAGAACTTCTTTAATATTTTCAACTTTGCTGACTATGCGTTGTGCAATGTTTGTTAAATTTGATCCTCTGCCACTTGTGGATATTAGCTTAACGCCTAATTCTTCTTCTAAGTTTTCAATATATTTATTAATTGTATCAATAGAAGTAGATAATGCTTCAGAAGCTTTTCTTTTGCCTGCGCATTGGTCTATCGCCTGTAAAAATAAAAGACTTTCAATCATGGATATATCTTTTTTATTTACCATCGTTTTTTCTCTTCTTGTAATATGATTTGTTTTAAGGTGGTCGGAGAGTTCAGAAATCATATGCATTAAAAATGATCCTTTAACCTTTAAAGTCTTGTAGACTTCTGTACATTCGTTAAAGCTCCCCGACCATAGATGGTATATTTGGAGCGCAAATTATTTTTTCGAAACTATGTTCGACAATGCATTGAGCTTCTGACGACTCTAAACTTAAAACAAACTGTTTTAAATATTGTTTGTTTGAAGTATAGTTATAAAACATAACTAATCAATTCTTATTTTTAGATATGAGATTACGAAAATTTAGTACAGTAAAATTTGATTTTTACACACATATACGTGTGTATGGCTAATTTTTACAGGGGAAACAGCGTGTTCTAAAAAAATGTACACTATGTGATGAAAATTACGATATTACAAAAAAATCGTATATATAATACAATTTTTGATTATTGATTTTATACTTTTCTTAAGCAAAAATTTTTTCATGATTTCCTTGTCGGAGCATACCTAGGTCTATTTTTTGTTAGGTTTATTGTTTTAATAATAATGGAGAAAAGCATGTACGCAGGTATTAATTTAGATAATGTAGATTTTTCGGAACAAGCAAATATGACAAAGTATTTGCAAAGCATAAAACATTTTCCGATACTTTCTTTAGAAGAAGAATATGATTTGGCTAAAAAATATGCAATTAATCATGATAGAGCGTTAGCAAACAAATTGGTAACATCTCATTTGAGACTGGTTGCAAAAGTTGTAATGAGTTATAAAGGTTATGGATTACCTGTAAATGAAATGATTTCAGAAGGTAATATAGGATTGCTTATGGCTCTTAAAAAGTTTAATCCGGATAAGGGTTTTCGCTTTTCCACATATGCAATATGGTGGATTAAAGCAGCAGTGCAAAAATATATATTAAATTCGTGGTCATTAGTAAAGTTAGGCACAACATCAGCGCAGAAAAAACTGTTTTTTAATTTGCGTAAGATAAAAAAACAGCTTCGTTTAATGGATGATAGAGAGATGGATGATGAAGTTATCAATAATATCGCGTTATCATTATCTGTTACTCCAAACGAGGTAAAGGAAATGAATAGTCGTATGTATTCTCATGATTCATCGCTTAACGTTTTTGTAGATAATGATACTGATGAGGGAACAGAGTTTATAGATTTTGTTGTTGATACTAAGCAAAATCAGGAGGACAAGATTATTAACAGACAAACATATTCATGTCGTAAAAAACTTTTTGTTGAAGCATTGGATTGTTTAAACCCTCGTGAAAAAGATATTTTATTCAAGCGCAGATTATATTCTGTCCCACAAACACTTGAAGAACTTAGCAATACATACCATATATCAAAAGAGCGTGTTAGGCAGATTGAATTGAACTCAATAAATAAAATTAAAAAGAATATTCCTGTTTTACAATGATTTATTAAATTTAAATATATTTGTCCCCTTTGAAAAAAACAGAGGGGATTTTATATAATTATTTATTGTTAATTTAGCACATATATGATTTAAAAGTATTATAGTAAGCAAAGAGAGCTTAGTTTGCTTACTATAAGATTAATATAAATTTTAACAAAGTGTATGATTATAAAAGATGTAAATTTCCTGCGGCTATTCTACCTCTGTCATCATATTTTTCAAATTCAATATTTTGTCCCGGAAGTAATTTTTTTAATCCACACTTTTGAATTTGCGTAATGTGAACAAACACATCTTTTTCACCAGATTTCGGAATAATAAATCCATAACCTTTAGTTTCATTAAACCATTTAACAGTTCCAAGTAACATTTCGTTCTCCAAAATTTATTAGTTAATTACGCAATAAAAGTAATCAAACTTTTTTTATTATCAATGCCATAAATTTTGTAAAAGGTGTTATATTTTTTATTATATTTCAAATTCTTATATCAGGGTGTAATAAAAATTAGAACACGATTTTAATTTGTTTATAATTATGTTTAAGATATTATTAATGTAAAGGTGTTTATTATTTAAATAAAATTTAAAGTAATAGGTAGAGGTGTATAGTATGGTTAAAAATGTTGGTTTAATTGGCGATAGCATTGGACATGGATATTCTGATGAAAGTGATTTGGGATGGTTTGCAAGACTTGGAAAAATGATCTTGTCTAAATGTAATGGCGGATATGTTTTTAGTAATATGTCTTATTCCGGAGATAATATTGCTGATGCTACAAATAGAGCATTTTTTGAAATGTCTTCAAAACAGTTTGATTTGATAATTGTTAATGTCGGAATTAATGATTTAAGGCGTCGCAAAGATAGTGGCTTGCAGCTCGATTTTTCTGAAGGTGCAAGAAAAATGTATTGGAATAAATTATTAGATACGCTATCTAAAACAAATGCAACAATTGTTGTTACAGATTTAGTTCCGGTTATTGAGAATAGATATTCAGAACAAGCATCTTTAGTTCGTTGCAACGATGACGTGAAAAGATATAATGAAATAATTAAAAATATTTGCGTTGAACGCAATATATTTTATTTTAGTCGTTATGATAAATGGATTATGCGAGATTTAGAAAAACTTTATAAAGATGCAACCCATCCAAATGCAACAGGGCATCAGATTATAGCCGAAGAAATTTATGAATATTTACAGAACAACAATCTTATTTAGTTGTATATTTTGTATTTAATTTGGCATAAGAAACTGCATCTTCAAATTTATATAGTATCTTTTTTATCAAATTTAATACCTTAACCACAAGTATGAAAGGACATGTTATGATTAAAGTTTTATTTGTTTGTCTTGGCAATATTTGTCGGTCGCCGATGGCGCAGTTCGTGTTTAAGCAAATGGTGGAAGAGAAGGGGATTTCTGAATTCTTTGAAATTGATTCTGCTGCGACCGAAGGATATAACGAGATGTGTCATGCAGGTATTCACTATGGCACTCGGGATATTTTGACTGCTATGCATGTGCCATTTGAAGAACATTATTCTCGTCGCATTTGTTCGCACGACTATGCTTATTATGACTATATCTTGGCGATGGATGACAGCAATATAGAAGACATTCAATCTATCGTTGGCATGGATACAGACAGTAAAATCCATCGCTTACTTGATTTTGCAAATAACCCTCGCAATATTAAAGACCCATAGTATACCGGCAATTTTGATGAAACCTATTGGGATATAGTTGAAGGCTGTGACGCATTTTTGAAGTATTTAAAATTTTAATGCTTAGGAAATTTTTGTTAGCATATGTTTGAATAAAAAATATTTGATTTATTGAAAAAAATAACTTAATATAAGCCCACTAATAAATGATTATGTCAAACTATTAAAATAAGTTATTATGAATGCAGACAAAAAAGAAAAACTATTAAGAAATCTTTGGTATGTTGATGAAAATCTTAAACTTACCGATGACCCAGCTAAAAGTGTAGGTTTTATTGACCTTGTGTTAGCTGC
>JAZKXV010000024.1:0-15464 GCA_045611785.1 Alphaproteobacteria bacterium | reverse complement strand
CAATTTGCTCCTATTCCATGATTAATACCACCTACGTTTTTTAAAAGTGTATGTTCATTACTTGTATTTGCCATGGGACCCTCACTTAATTAATTTTGTTGGAAACATAATACTCCTTTTTTGGCAAGACGCAATACATTTTATAACAAATCTTGAATTTTTTTTATTAAATCTTATTTGCTAATACAAAGGAGAAATAAAATGCACAAAATACTAAAATTTATATACAGTTTTTCAGCCACAGCAATAACTGCCATTGTTGCCTCATATTTTTCAGCAAAAGCCATGCAAACCTTTTATCCATCATTAACAATGCCACCCTTTTGCCCACCTAATTTTGTATTTGCTCCCGTTTGGTCTGTGTTGTATGCTTTTTTAATTATTTCTTATTACATCGTCCTAAACTCTGATGACAAACCTAAAGTTCAAAATGCAACACTACTATTTTTAGGCCAACTTTTTCTGCAAATGCTATGGTCATATTTATTTTTCGGCATAGGCCTCTACTATTCGGCACTGATAGCTATGCTTTTAATGATTTGGACCGTTTACAAAATGATTGAGACATTTAAAAGTATTAATAAATTTGCCGGAAACTTGCAGTATCCCTACCTTTTATGGCTCTTATTTGCTACATATTTAAATACCGGAATTGCGTATCTAAATGCAAATTAAACATTGAGATAATTATATCTATATAAAAAATTTGCCTGATTTAACATTGACAAAAACATTTTCAAATGATATCATTTCGGCATTAACAATATAATTTTATCAATTATGAGCACTATAACCAAAGTCCACTATGCCAATCAGCTGAGCCTGATGCGTGCAAGAGAAACTATTACCACTGAAGATGTAAAGTCGGTGTTTAATATGGAGGTCAGCTTTTATGATGGTCCTCTTTGTAGAAGTCCTGATTTTTTTGAAGGCTCGGTTAAAATAGCAAAAATTCGGGCAAAAAATGAATTTGTTGAACCTATTGTATCCGAACTTTCTCATAAAACTCTAGAAAAAATTGAAAATCAGTATGTCTTCATCGGCATCACCAATCTTCCTCTTGATGTAACCCAAACTTCTTTTGTATGGATTCCTCTTTCAAATGTTGTGTTTGTATTTAAGGGGCAGCCTTTTGAAATTATTGAAAGACCGCACTGGCTCAAACACAAAAATAATGATGTAATTGACTGTTGCATCGGAGAATTTACATACCAAAGAGGAACAGGATACAATGAATTGAAAAACACCAAGCACAAGATTATCCAAGAAAACCATCTCAGACGCAAATATAAGGTATATCGCCATTGTATAAAAGCTATTGAAGATATTCTTGATATACAAATTTTATGGGACAACTCGAACATGGTAAACGATTTTCTGCTTGAACGTATGCATAAAACTTTTAAACCCATGTATCTTTTAAGGCACAAACCTGAAAAGATACCTATCAACACTCATCGACGCGCATCGGATTTGCACAAAATAGAAGTAAATGATAGATGTAGCGAATGAAAAGAGAGCCAATCGGCTCTCTTTTTTTATGATATTAAAGTTTATAGATTTTTAAATTTTTGCTAGACTTTAATTAAAGATTGCTTTATTTTATAACGGCTAAAAAGTAATTATAATTTTTGGGAAGAAAAAATGACTACTAGTGTAAAACAAATAAGAAAAACTTTTTTAGATTATTTTGCTTAGAATAATCATAAAATTATTCCGTCATCTTCTTTGGTGCCAGATAATGATCCTACATTAATGTTTACAAACTCAGGAATGGTTCAATTTAAGAACATATTTACTGGCAATGAAACTCGTGATTATAAACGAGCGGCCTCTTCCCAAAAATCTGTTCGTGCGGGTGGTAAACATAACGACTTAGATAGCGTTGGATATGACGTACGCCATCATACATTTTTTGAAATGTTAGGAAACTTCTCTTTTGGTGATTATTTTAAGGAAGAAGCAATCAATTATGCTTGGGAACTCGTTACCAAAGAGTTTTGTTTACCAAAAGAAAAATTAGCCGTAACAGTTTTTCATACAGATGATGTTGCTCGCAATTTATGGAAAAAAATCTCCGGCTTACCTGATGATAGAATTATAGGTATTTCAACTAAAGATAACTTCTGGCAAATGGGAGATACAGGTCCTTGCGGCTATTGTTCAGAAATTTTTTATGATCATGGACCTGAAGTTTGGGGAGGTCTCCCTGGAACTGCGGAAGAAGATGGCGACAGATGGATTGAAATTTGGAATTTAGTGTTTGATGAATTTGAAGATTTACCGGATGGATCAAGAATCGAATTAAAACAAAAATGTATTGATACCGGTATGGGTTTAGAGAGGGTTTCCGCTATTTTACAAGGTGTTCACTCTAACTATGAAATCGATTTGTTCAAAAATCTGATCACAGATGTTTGCAAATTAACAGGTACAGATGTTGAGAATCCAAATTTAGCCTCTTCATATAATGTAATTGCAGACCACTTACGTTCATCTTCATTCTTAATTGCAGATGGCGTTTTACCTTCTAATGAGGGCAGAGGATATGTTCTTCGTCGTATTATGCGTAGAGCAATGCGCCATATTTATATGTTAGGCGTTCATGAACCTATGATGTATAAACTGTTACCTTCTTTACAACGTGAAATGGGTGAAGCTTATCCAGAATTATATCGTCACGAAGCATTAATCAGAGAAACAATTAAAGCTGAAGAAACTCGTTTTGGACGCACATTATCCAAAGGCTTAAAGTTGCTCGAGGATGAAACCTCAAACTTAAACGAAGGAGATGAACTTAACGGGCAAACAGCATTCAAACTGTATGATACTTATGGCTTCCCTCTTGATTTAACAGAAGATGCGTTAAAACTTAAAAATATTAAAGTTGATACCAAAGGCTTTAATGAAGCTATGGAAAAACAAAAAGCCGAAGCTCGTAAAAACTGGGCAGGCTCAGGCGATGCCGGCGTTGAAAAAGTTTGGTTTGAATTACAAGAAAAATTAGGCGTATCCGAATTTTTAGGTTATAGCACTTTAAAATCTGATGCTCAAATTTTAGCATTGATTCAAAACAATCAAGAAGTTAACGAAGTTAATGGTGGTGAGTTTTATTTAGTTGCAAACCAGTCTCCATTTTATGGTGAATGTGGTGGTCAAGTTGGTGATATCGGAAAAATCATCAGCAACGATTTTGAAGCTGAGGTAATTGATACTAAGAAAAAACTAGATGGCTTAATTGTTCATGTTTGCAAATTAATAAAAGGCGTTGTTAAACCTCAAACATTTGCTTCATTTGAAGTTGATGAAACAACTCGTAACCAAACCAGAGCAAACCACTCTGTTACTCACTTGGTTCATAAAGCATTACGCACTGTTTTAGGTGATCATATTGCACAAAAAGGTTCGTTAGTTGGACCTGAAAGAATGCGTTTTGACGTTTCGCATCACAAACAAATTAGTGCAGAGGAACTTTTACAAGTAGAAAATTTGGTAAATGATGCTATTAGAAGAAACTTAGATGTAAACACTGTTATAATGAACAAAGAAGAAGCTGTAAATTGTGGCGCTATGGCATTATTCGGTGAAAAATATGCTGATGAAGTTCGTGTTGTAAGAATGGAAAAAGATGGAGAGCTTTATTCTTCAGAATTATGTGGTGGTACGCACGTTACAAACACTGGAAATATCGGATACTTTAACATTATATCAGAATCTGCGGTTGGCGCAGGTATAAGACGTATTGAATGTGTAACAGGAGTTGGCGCTGAAAAGTTTGTTCAAGGTATTGAAGATAAACTCCATGATGTTTGTAATTTACTTAAAACAAACATTAATGACTTAGAAGCAAGAATTAATAATTTGCTTGAGGAAAAGAAAAAACTCGAAGCAGATATCTTTAACTTAAAGAAAACTTTTGTTAGCCATAAGAGTGTTGATGATCAAGATAAAATTGGCACTGTAAACGGAATCAAATTTGTTGGTAAAATTGTAAATGGAGTTCATCCAAAAGAACTTAAAGCATTCATTGATGAAATTAATCAAACTATTGGTTCTGGTATTGTGGTTTTAGCTTCTGATAAAGATGATAAAGCATCAATTGTTGTTGGAGTAACTCCAGATTTAACCGATAAATATTCTGCAGTTGACTTAGTAAGAACAGCATCTGTTATTGTTGGTGGAAAAGGCGGCGGCGGTCGTCCTGACATGGCTCAAGCCGGCGGACCTGATACTTCAAAAATTGAAGAAGCTCTACAAGCTATTAAAAACTTGATATAACAAAATAAAGGGGAATTAAAATTCCCCTTTATTTATACACTCTTGCAACAGTTAAAAAATCAACCGAAGCAGCACCGGATTGTAATAAAACTTTCCCGCATTCTTTTAACGTTGATCCGGTTGTTTGAACATCATCTATTAACACAATTCTTTTGTTTTTAATACGGTCCGGACATTTAACACTAAATGAATCTTTAACATTTTTTGCTCTCGCCTTGCCTGAAAAACTAACTTGAGGCTTGGTTGATTTGTGCTTGACTAAAGATTCAAAATCTGTTGGCACGTTGGTTAATAAACCTAGCTCTTTTGCTATAAGTGCCGACTGATTATATCTTCTCTTTATTAATCTTCTATAATGTAATGGCACCGGTATTAATAAATCAGCACCTGAAGAAAAGATATCCTCTCCGGCAATTTTCAGCCATTTTGCAAAAACTTTAGCATTTTCTGTTTTATCCATAAACTTAAGAGCTAAAATCATGTTTTTTGAAACTTTTTCATATTTAATTGCAGAACGAGAATATCTAAAAATGCGCTTGCTGTGTTTCAAGCATTCCGGACAGCTTATATTTTTATTTTCAACAACTATGTTTTCAAAAGGTAGCCCGCAAATTTTACAATACGGTTCTGAAATAAATGAAATTTCATTAAAACAATCGGCACAAACGCCGTTTTCATCTGCTAATATTTTCCCGCAATTGATACAACGTGGCGGTAATAAAAAGTTTAGTATATCCTTAAAAATACTCATTTTATCGTTTTTAACAATTGATGTATTTGCCCAATATTTTCAGCAACCATAATACCTGCTTCACGCATTATTTCCTTTTTACCTTCAGCCGTAATTTTACCTCGTGTAATAATATCGCCGGCATAACCCATTTTATCTTCCATAGGTATGGTAGAACCGGCAACATATCCTATAACAGGCTTTTTATGCTTTAGGTTTGCATAATATTCTGCTCCGGCTTCTTCATACATTCCGCCTTGTTGGCCAATCATCAAAATTGCTTTTGTATTATCATCTTCGTGAAATTTTTTAATTATTTCAACAAAGTCTGTTCCAACAATCATATCATCACCTAACCCGATAACACTTGATTGCCCCATTTCGGCACGAGTTGTTTCTAATACAGCCTCATATGTTAGTGTAGATGATCTGGAAACAATACCAATATTTCCTTTTGTATGAATGTTTTCAGGAAATATACCTAAATATGCTTCTTCCGAAGTTATTATACCAGGGGTGTTAGGACCTATAAACAAGGTTTTTGAACCTTTTAATATAGCCTTAATTTCCATCATATCTTTAATTGGCACACCAGAAGCAATAGCTACAACGCTATCAAGTTCTGCCTCAGCAGCCTCTTTAACAGCATCTTTTACAAATCTTGCTGGAACAAACATAACCGATGCCGTGGCCTTTGTTTCTTTTACAGCTTCACTTACACTATTAAAAACATTTACATCCAAATGTTTACTTCCACCTCTTGATGGAGTTACACCTCCTACAATATTTGTACCATACATAATCATTTTTTGTGTATGGAAAGAAGCTTGTGTACCTGTGATACCTTGCACTATAACTTTGGTTTTTTTATCCAGTAAAATTGACATCAGTTGCTCTCCTCCATCGCCTTTAAGAGTTTTGCAACTCCTTCCTCCATTGTATCAGCCATCAAAACCGGTAATGACGAGTTAAGCAAAATGTTCTTTGCTTCATCTTTGTTTGTACCTTCAAATCGAACAACTAAAGGAACATTTAATCCAACCTCTGAGGCTGCGGCAATGATACCATCAGCCACTAAATTGCAACGCAAAAAACCACCTAATATATTAATTAAAATGCCCTCGACCTTAGGGTTGGTCATAATTATTTTAATTCCGGCAGAAATTTTATCTTTATCCACACCACCCTTTACATTCAGAAAACAATCCATTTTTTCAGGTCCGGAAAACAATAAATCTCTAATAGAAAGGGCTATTCCCTCACCATTAACGATACATCCTATGCTACCATCATCAAACTCACGATATTGAAAGCCATATTTAGATGCTTTTAGCACTCTGTCTTCGTCTTCATAATCATCATGAAGCTTTGCAATATCTTTATGGCGGTATAGAGCATTATCATCAAAAGATATTTTTGCATCTAATGCTATAAAATTTCCTTTAGCATCAAGACCAACCGGATTAATTTCTATCATGGTAGCATCTAAATCGGTAAACGCCTTGTATATGCCGTTAATAAAATTTTTCAAATTTTTAGAATATTCTTGCTCGATTTTTAAAAAATTAATAATTTTATTGGTTTTTTCCGTATCTATTTTTTCATCTAAATTTAAATTCAGTCTTAAAAACTTTTCAGGCTCATTGATAACAACATCAACTATATTTGCTGTTGCATCTGCCACCAAAAGCGTTATACAAGGTACCATTCTATCTATAACCAAACCAATGTAAAATGTTTGCTTTACGGCTAAATGTTCTTCAACATAAACCTTACTGACTAATTTTCCTTTTGTACCGGTTTGTTTGGTAACCAGCGTTGCGCCCAGCATTTTTTCTGCTTCTTCATATATATCCTTTCTGCCGGTTAAATATCTGATTCCACCTTGTTTTCCGGCAGATTTTTCTATAAACTTACCATTTGCCCTTGCGCCTGATTGAATTTGCGCCTTTAACATCCATGGTCCTCGTGTAGAAATTTTATGGGCAACTCTTTTGGCTTCCGCAGGAGTATAGGCTATTGAACCTTTGGGTATATTTATACCGTAGCGATTTAAAATTTCTTTTGCCTGATACTCATGTATATTCATTTCTAGCCACTTTGTTTTTTAAGCCACGTTTGCGTAAAAACGTATTTTATCTACCATAGACAACATGCCATTTCTACGACTTGGGCTTAAGTGTTCACCTAAACCTAGTTTAACAAAAAAATTCTCGACTTCAATTTCTTTTATCTCTTTTGCAGATTTATTTGCATAAATTGCTAACAATATTGCAATTATTCCTTTTACCATAACCGAATCGCTATCAGCATAAAAATCTATTTTGTCGTCTTTATAAACAGGAACAAGCCAAACTTGCGATTGGCAACCGCTTACTTTAAACTCATCTGTCTTATATTTTTCATCAATAGGAGGTAGCTTTTCTCCCAAATCAATCAAATATTGATATTTTTCTTCCCAGTCTTCAAAAAATGAAAAATTTTCCATCAAACCATTGATATCTTCCATTAATTTCTCCTAAAACATATCAAACATTGCTCTTGCTTCTTCGCTTAAGCGTTCTATTGTCCACACCGGTTCCCATACAACTTTAACTTCCACTTCTCCGATACCTTTAACTTGAGCCAACGCATCGGCTACTTCTTGAGGCAATATTCCTGCAACAGGACACGTCGGAGCAGTTAATGTCATTTCTATATAAATATTGCCATTTTCCTGCTGACTTATTTTATAAATCAAGCCTAAATCATAAACATTGATCAATATTTCAGGATCAGACACTGTTTTTATAGCTTCAACAATATCATACATAGATGCTTTTTCCTGATTTGGATCCAATGGTTCCCCTGCTGTTGCTTTATACTCAGGTACAATATCTTCTTGCTTACTCATTGCATGAAGCAACAAAGCTTCATTTTCATCTATTTCATCTGTCATTATTTCCTCTTTTTTGTTTTTTATATTATATCCGACGACAAATTAAAAGAATTTTACAGCTTTATTAACCGCTGTTACAAATGCATCTATATCTTCTTTAGTGGTATATAAAGCAAATGAAGCTCTGGCTAAAGAAGGGTATCCCATTCTATTAACAAGAGGCTCTGCACAATGGTGCCCTATTCTTATACAAACCCCTTCTTTGTTTAATACATAAGCCAAGTCTTGCGGATGAATGTTTGCAACCTGAAAAGAAAAAACGCCTCCTTTATTTTTTGCTGTACCGATATGTTTAAAATCTTTTATTTCACGAGTTTTATTAAACATATATTCAATCAACTCGGTTTCGTGTTTTTTAATTGCATCGAACCCAATATTTTGCATATATTTTAATGCTTGAGCCAACCCTATTGCTTGCACAATTGCCGGAGTTCCCGCCTCAAATCGAGCCGGCGGCATAGCAAAAGTTGTTTTTTGATAAGTTACTTTATCTACCATATCGCCACCTGCTTGATAAGGCTTCATTAAGCTTAACAAACATCCTTTGCCATACAACACTCCAACGCCCGTAGGGCCATATGTTTTATGACCGGAAAAAACTAAAAAATCACAATCTATATCTTTAACATCTATTTTTCTATGAACAGCAAATTGGCAAGCATCTACCAACACTTTTGCTCCCACATCATGAGCTTGTTTAGTTATTTCTTTTATAGGAAAAATTGTACCTAGTACATTAGACATTGCCGTAATAGCTACCAACTTTGTTTTGGGCGAAAGCATATCTAAAAATTCTTGTTCTAAATAATTTCCATCATCATCAATTTTTATAATTTTTAATTTACAACCTTTTCTTTCACTTAATATTTGCCATGGCACCAAATTGGCATGATGCTCTGCCTGACTGATTATGATCTCATCGTTTTCTTGCAAATATTGATCTGCCCATGTTCCGGCCACCAAGTTAATTGACTCGGTAGCGTTTCTTGTAAACACAATTTCTTTAGATGATGCATTTATAAAGTTTGCTACGACATCACGTGCAACCTCATATTCTGTTGTTATATATTGAGATAAATCGTATGAACCTCTATGAACATTGGCATAGGTATTTTGATACATATCAGTAATTTTATCAATTACACATTGAGGTTTTTGTGCAGATGCAGCAGAATCAAGATATACAATATCTTTGTTATTTATTTTCTGATTAAATATCGGAAAATCTTTCCTTATTTGATAAACATCATACATCTTTTTTCCTTTTTATATTTATTGTTTTAATTTAACAAGAATTTAAAAAAAATCAATCTAAACTGTGATATTAATTCCACAACCTATATCCTATAGCTGAGCGAATCGTTTGATGCTTGTTTTCATGCTCTTTTATATATATTACTCCCCCATTGCTCTTTTCAACATCAATCTTTTTACCATCTACTGATATTGCTCCATTATTGTCCCAAATAATTTTATTTTTATATACGCACTTTTTATTTTCACATTCAAGATCCACCCATTGCTTATCTGTTAGTTTCCCTTTATATATTTTTTTAAGATTTTTCATTTGCTCATCATTAATATTATCAGTTGCCATTTTCTCCAACCATATTTGCTTAATAAAATCCTGCCTTCCGAAAGGCATAATAAGCATATTTTCAAAATTGTCTTTTACTGCAATAGTTTTTCCATCAGCGCTATATATAAAATCAGGTCTTGAAACAAAAACAAAACTTAGTACACCCAATACTATTGGAACAATACCCCATAAGCGCCATTTTTGTTGCCAGATGCAAAGCCATAATCCTCCGACAACTATCAGAGACAACCCAAAAAACGGCATGGATAAAACCGGATAACCGGCATTGGGCAATCTTGCAACATAAGCAGTTATATCATTAAGCAAACCGACACCAAAACCGACAACTTTAAGCGGTATAGCATATAAATTAAACGGCATCAAAAACAAAGAAATTAGCACAAACGGCATTATAATAAAACCTATTACTGGCCCTGCCAATAAATTTCCTAAAGCCGTGTAAATTGAAATTTTGTTAAAATGATATATTACAAAAGGCAAAGTGGCTATACTTGCGATAAAATCAGAAACCAACAAACCGATTGTGTATGCCAAGATTATTTTAAATATATTTTTCCCTTGAACAAACTTTTGAATAGGTAAAGAAAATCTTTCATAAAATGCTATAAGCATTAAAACGGCTGCAAAAGACATCTGAAAACTGGCGCTGACAAGTGCATATGGTGAAACCAGTAACACCACAAAAGCTGCAATACTTAACATTCTGATAGATATAGCTCTACGAGAAAACAGTACACCAAGCAATACGACAAAGGTCATTATAAAAGCCCTCTGCACCGGAATTTCACATCCGGAAATTAAAAGATATATAAAGCTTATAAAGATTGCAAAGACAGCTGCTGATTGTTTAGAATTATATCTTAAAGCGAAGCGTGGCACCAAACTAATTAACAATCGAATCGTAAAAAATGCAAGTGTAGCTATCATTCCCATATGTAAACCGGAAATTGATAAAAAGTGTGCCAATCCGGAATCTCTATATTGTTTATACAAATCTTGCGAAATTGCATCTTTACTACCTGCTAATATTGCAGAAGTTATAGCTGCCTCATCTTTAGGTAATTCTTGAAATACATTGCTTACTATTTTTTTTCTTATATAATTTATCAACACATAAAATGTTTGAGATAATGATAAACTTGTTTCACAATCAACAGTATAAACACTGCTGTTAGCATATCCTACTGCACTTATACCTTCATAAAAATCTTTTCGATTAAATTGATACGAATCGGGCAAAACCGGAAGCATCGGAGACATAATTGTTGCAACCATTTCAACACATTGTCCCTCCATTAATTTTTTTTCTTTAGAATTTAGCGTTATTTTATATAAGCCTTTTCTTTTTTCATCAAAATCTGATACCTCTGTCAGCAATAATCTTACTTTGCCTTTTGCATTATTATCTATTTTTAATATCTGCCCTTTTAAGTAGGTTAACTCTTTTTGCTCTTTCGGAGCCTGTATAAATTTTGACTGATAAATACTTCTTATTTGTATATTAGAAAAACCCAACGAAACTATCAGCAAACACCCTACTATTGTATATTTCACAGGATTATAGCGCCATACATATAACAAGGCCAAGAATAACTCGACGACAAAAATGGTTACCCATACTGAAGGTTCAAAAGGTAACAGAAAATAAATTCCTATTCCCAAACCAAACAATACGGGAAGCCATAATATAAACCTATCTTTTTCGGCAAAAAAGCTTTCTTTTAATTCTTTTACAAAAGCGTGCAACTTCTTCTCCGATTATAAAAGCTGTTATTTTTTATTTATAATGTCAAAGATAACATCGCAAGCATTTGCACTAGGAGTTTGTTCACCCACACCCAAAATTTCTTTTACTTTTGAAAATCCTTCCATTTGGCGATTATAAAGATCTTTTTTCTTTAACAGCTCATCTACATAATGTAAGATTTTTTCTTCATTACAATTTTCTTGTAACAATTCAGGAACAATCTCTCGTCCTAACAATATATTACTTAAATTAACAAACTGAATTTTTAAGAAGTGTTTTGCTAACCATGCAGATGTTTTTGATAACTTGTATGATATAATATGAGGTATATCAACCATAGCAAGCTCTAAAGCAACCGTACCGGAGGCTGCAATTGCCACTTCTGAAGCACAAAAAGCATCATGACGATCACTTTCATTGTTAACTACTATAATTGGCAAAGCGCTTTCCTCTACCATTTGTTTAACCCTATCTTCTACAGTTTGAACTGTTGGAATTACAAAACAAAAATCAGGATGAGTTTCTTTAATTTTTCTTACAACATTTAAAAATACCGGTAAAAGACGGCTAACTTCCGTATGTCTTGACCCCGGCAAAACAGACATAATACGAGCATTATCATCTACATTAAAGCGAGTTCTAAAATCTTCTCCGCTTGCCCACAATACACTGCTTTCAATTACAGGATGCCCGACAAATGTTGTCGGCAAATTATGTGGTGTAAAATATTTAGGCTCGTAAGGAAACAATGTAAGTAAATGATCAATGTATTTATACATTGTTTTTGCTCTTTTTTTCTTCCATGCCCAAACTTGCGGAGCAACATAATGAATTTGCGGAATATTGAGTTTTTTACGACGTAACAACTTGTGAATGCGAGCAGAAAAACTCCAACTATCAATAGTAACGACAGCATCTGGCTTAATTTTTTCAATATCTTCTATTGTTTGTGAAAAGCGTTTCAAAATTTTAGGCAAGCTTGGTAAAACTTCAAACAAACCCATAACGGCAAGATCTGAAATATTGAACAAAGATTTCAGCCCTTCACGCTCCATTGTCTCACCACCAATTCCATAAAACTGCACCTCAGGATTTTTAGCAATCATAGCACGCATTAAACGTGAACCTAACAAATCACCCGAAGGTTCTCCTGCAATTAAATATATTTTCATTTTATTTTCTCCGCCGGATTAACTCCGATAACAAACATTTTGTATTTATCAGCAAGTTTAATTACTTCTTCTTCATTTACTATGAGGGCATTTCCTGTATGAACAGCAACACCTCTTAAACCTGCTTTATGAGCATTTTCGATAGTGGTCGTACCAATTGTAGGTAAGTCAATGCGCATATCTTGTGTAGGTTTTCTTAATTTAACCAACACACCACCCAAACCTTTACGACGATATCCGCCACATCGTTTTATAAGTTCGTCAGTTCCTTCTATTCCTTCAACACCCAAAACCAAGCCTTGTTGAACAATCACAGATTGACCAACATCTAACGAGCCCAAAGTCAAATCGACTTCAATACCTCTTTCTATATCTGCAATTGCTTGTTTATCTGGTTTTGTTTTTGTAAGCAACCCTTGCTTAACCAATAAATCTGGCATGATTTCATGTATGCCAACAACCTTCATATTCTCTGACTCTATCTCTTTTACCAAAGCTCTTAAAATACCGTCATCACCTAACGCTCTTAACCCTAATTTAGTAAAGAAAGCTGCAGTTCTTAAATCAGGAACCAATTCAGAAAAACTTGGGCGATGTATTGTTCCAATCATCACAACATCTTGAACGCCTTCATCTTTCAAAAACTTAAATCCTGTACCGGCCTGACCAATTCTTATCCATTTGTGGTTAACTTTTTCATCAAAAGCGGCTCTATCGGCATTTCCTTCTATTGCCAACACAAAGTATGGGATTTGATGTTTTTTAACATAATTTATAAGCATTTGCGGTATTGAGCCTCCGCCGGCTATTATTCCTAATTTTCGTATTTGACTGTCCATAACAATTTTCTCAAAATTTAAAAAACTTTGTTTAACTTAACATACTTATTTTTGTTTTTCAAGAACCACTTTATGCTTTTTATTTATGGGCAATTTTTTGGCTTTATGATTGACACATAATTGCTCTGGTGGTATTGGTTAAAAAAAGCTTTTTTGGGGAAAAATAGTGACAACGAATAAAAATAAAATAAAAATCTATGAAAAACAAGATTTTGAAGGCATGCGCAAAGCCGGCAAATTAGCCGCAGAATGTTTAGACTACATAACTTTATTTGTTAAAGAAGGTATATCAACCGGAGAACTTGATGATTTGTGCCGTGAATTTATTATTCAACACGGTGCCATTCCTGCGTGCCTTGGTTACAGAGGGTATCCGAAAACTATTTGTACCTCCATTAACCATGTAATATGTCACGGAATTCCTGATTATGAGCGCAAACTGGTAGATGGTGACATTGTAAATATTGATGTAACCGTTATTGTAGATGGTTGGTATGGTGACACAAGCAGAATGTATTATGTCGGAAGACCTAAAGTGAAAGCTTCTCGCTTATGCGAAGTTACGTACGAATGCTTAATGCGTGGTATTGATGTTGTAAAACCGGGTGCTCGTTTTGGAGACATTGGAGCAGTTATTGAAGATTATGCTCATAAATACGGTTATTCTGTTGTAGATATGTTTTGCGGACATGGACTTGGAAAAGTGTTTCACGATGAACCAAACGTAATGCATTGTGGCAAAAAAGGAACAGGTCCGTTAATAGAAGAAGGTATGTTCTTTACCATTGAACCAATGATTAATATTGGTAAAAAAGATGGTATGATACTTTCAAACGGTTGGACAGCCGTTACCAGAGATAAAAGCTTATCTGCACAATTTGAACATTCATTAGGTGTAACAAAAGATGGATGTGAAGTATTTACATATTCTTTAAAAGGATTAGATAAACCTCCGTACAAACTGGACTAATCATGGCTGAAGAAACAAAAGAAAAACCTCATTATCTCGGACACAGAATGCGCCTTAAAGAGCGTTTCTTAAAAGATGAAGGTAAATCTATGGCTGATTATGAATTGCTGGAAATGTTATTGGCTTTGGCAATCCCCAGAAGAGATGTAAAAGAACAAGCTAAAGATTTAATCAAACATTTCGGATCTTTTAATAAAGTTATTAACGCATCATACAATCAAATGGTTGAATATGGTTTATCCACAAACGTCATATCAGCACTTAAATTGGTAAAAGTAGCTGCATTAAAAATGTCTTGGCAAGAATTAAAAGATTCTAACGTGCCTATATTAAGTAATTTCGATTATATGTTAGATTATTGCAAAGCTGCCATGTCTTTCTTAGAGGTTGAAGAATTTCGAATCGTGTTTTTAGATGCAAAATTGCAAGTTATAAAAGAAGAAACCCTACAAAAAGGTACTGTTACAAGTGTTGCCGTACACCCGAGGGAAGTTTTATTAAATGCTTTACATTGCAACGCTACATCGGTTATTTTAATGCACAATCACCCAAGCGGAAAAACGCAACCATCATCTGAAGATGTAAGAGTTACCAAGCAAATTATTGATGCTCTTAAAACTGTAGACATCAAAGTTCAAGACCATATTATTATCTCTCCGACAGGTTATTACAGTTTTGCAGAGCATAATATCTTAGAAAAATTAAGGAGTTGATTAAAAAAATAAACATTTTTTGATTTTTTAGCAACAAAACTCTTGCAATTAAAAAAAAATTGTGTATGTTAGCTTTTGTAGGTCAACGGGATTTAGCTCAGCCTGGTAGAGCGCTTGCTTTGGGAGCAAGATGTCGTAGGTTCGAATCCTATAGTCCCGACCAAGATAATATATAAGTCGTTGATTTTTCAACGACTTTTTTTGTTGTCTATACCCCAAAATGGCGGTTTTTCGGTATTTTGCACAAGTGTGACAGTGGGGTGTGACAGTATGGCATTAAAATATAACCATTTAGAACGCAGAAATCATACCTATTACTTTAGGTATTTGATACCCTTATGGGTGAAATACCTCATACAAAAAAATTTAGTCAAATACAACTGATGCTAAAGTTGTTACTTGAAAAATTATTTAAACACAAAATATATTGATTTATGATACATTTGGTAGTATCGCTACAAATATAGGCTTACTTAC
>JAZKXV010000023.1:0-122792 GCA_045611785.1 Alphaproteobacteria bacterium | reverse complement strand
CTTGTTGTTTAAAATTCCAATGCGCAAATCAAAATCTGTGGGGTGAATGTCAGCAACTAAACCGCAACCAAGACGTGACTTTAGTCTTGTTTCGATTCCTTCCAAATCAGCAGGCGATTTGTCTGCAGAAATGATGATTTGACGACCTTCTTCAATCAGGGAATTGAAAGTATAGAAAAATTCTTCTTGAGTGGTATCTTTTCCTCCCATAAATTGAACATCATCAACCATCAAGACATCAACGGAGCGAAATTGTTCTTTAAATGCTGTTGTGTCTTTATAACGTAATGCTTTAACAAATTTATATAAAAATTGTTCTGCTGAAAGATATATTACATTACGTGTTGGGTCTTGTTTACGAATGTGCCATGCAATAGCATGCATAAGGTGAGTTTTTCCTAAGCCGACTCCTGAATATAAGAACAAGGGGTTAAAAGAAACACTTTTGGATTCGGCAACTTTTCTTGCTGCAGCATATGCAAACTCATTGGTTTTGCCGACGACAAAAGAATCAAAAGTATAAGCAGGGTTTAATGGTGCTGATAGTTGAGAGCTTCCTTCAGGACGAAGATACTCATTGAAATTTACAACATTACCATAATTAGGAACATATAAGTTTTGAGGTGTAGGGGTTGAAGCAATTTTCTTTAATAAAGAAGTGTCTTGGTTTTGGTGAGTTGCAGTATTAACAGTTTGAACTACAAAGTTTACTTTTTTAATTTCAGGATTCTTATTTTCCCAAATTTTGTGGATTCTATCAGAGTAATGAGTGATTACCCAATTTTTCATAAAAGCGGTTGGAACGCAGATGTTCATAACACCATCATTGAATGAACCGATACTTAATGGTTTTAACCAACTATCAAAAGCTGTTTCGCCAAATTCTAACTTTAATTGGCTGCAAATCTGTCCCCACTGATCTTGAACAGAAACTTCATTATTTATTATTGCTTCTTCAGCCATACCTACTTCCTTTTATTAAAATTGATACAAATTGTTTTTTTATAAAAGTCGATACTAACTCTTAAAGTGAGTCTGATACTAACCATAAAAAAACAAAAAACAAGAGAACATTTTTAGAACATTGCAATTATTTTGCTTGACATAAAGATTCTGCAGAGTCGGGCAGATTCGTTGAGTTTTATAAAAAAAAGACACAAAAAGCAACCGTAATAGACGGTGCTTAATGTGTCTTAAAAAGTAGCTTAAATTTTATAAATTATAAAGCTTTGATTTTTTGAGCTAAACGAGAAATTGTACGTGAAGCCATATTTTTATGGAACACACCTTTTTGAGCAGCGCGCATCATTTCACATTCAGCAACTCTTAAAGCTGTTGTAGCTTCTTCTTTGTTGCCGGCAGCAATTAAAGCGTCAACTTTTTTAACAAAAGTTCTAACGCGGCTTCTTCTCATGCCGTTAATAACGCTACGTTTGTCGTTTCTTTTAATTCTCGTTTTTGCCGATTTATGATTGGCCATATTCTTTCTTCCTATTACATTTAGTTAATTACAAAAAAACATTCTGGTATGCTTTATAGCCGTTAGAACAATGTAAAGTCAACAATAATTTTTAAAAAAAAGTAAAAATTTTGCTTTTTAGGGCTTTCCGGTGAGTGTTACACGTACAATTAGCGGATTCTTTTTCTCTGTTATAACATTAAGTTCCTCATTATTTCGTTTAAAAATAAGCTTGTTTTTATTTTTTCCCATAAAAGTCCAACCAAGTTGAGCTAATGTATCCAAATAAAAAGATTCTACTTTTGCATAATTTGTTTTTTTAGAAGAAAAATATGCTTCAATGATACGAGTTTCTTCATTGCCGAAAGAAAAATTATTTTTTTGAATTTGTTCCAAATCGGGCGCAATAGGTATGTCTTCCATACCTTCAACAAATGCTGCTTTTGTAGTAAATGAATAAAATATTACCGCCAGCGATAAAAAAGAAATAATAAATAATTTTTTCATAGCTTCCTCACTTTTGCAGGGTTTTACAATAAAAAGTAGATCTGCCGCCCTGAACAATTTTGCATATGCCTTTAGTTTGTTCAATGTTACATATGCAGTCAGGGCATCTTTGACCTGTTTTATTATAAACACAATGTTTGTTTTGAAAATATCCGGTTGAACCGTCCGGCTTCATATAATCTTTTAATGTGGAACCGCCGGCTTTAATTGCTGCCGTTAAGACCTCTTTTATAGCTTTTATAAGCGATTCGCATTCTTTAGTGCTTAAATCGGATGCGCTTCTGTTAGGCAAAATTCGAGACATATATAATGCTTCAGATGCATAAATGTTGCCGATTCCGTTTATGATAGATTGGTCAAGTAAAGCAATTTTGATAGGTGTTTTTTTATTTTTAAGCAAGTTTGTTAAATAATCGGCGTTTAATTTTTCATCAAAAGGGTCGATTCCCACGTTTTTGAAAGCATCATGTTTATTTAATAGGTCTGTTTTTACATAATCTATCATACCGAAGCGTCTGATGTCGTTATAGATGAGGGTGCATTTATCGGTAACAATCATAACATGGTCGTGTTTTTGAAGTTCTTTGGGTGTAGATTCGATAACCTTAATTTTGCCGCTCATACCAAAATGCCAAATGATGCAATTATTGTTATCTAAATACAAAACAACATATTTTGCGATTCGTTTAATTTGTGTGATGGTTGCATTTTTAATAGCTTGTTCAAATTCGAGCGGAATATTTTTTCTAAATTGACGACATAACACTTTGGTGTCTAAAATTTTTGCACCTTCAACAGCTTTTTTTAAAGCATTCTTGATTGTTTCAACTTCTGGTAATTCTGGCATACATAAAAAATCCGATTAATTGATGTTTTTTAACATCATATATGCAGTAAAAATATTTCGCAACCTCTATTTATTGTTGCGAAAAGTTTTAAAAAGTAGTAATAAACCATTTATGAAATATCAAAAAATAAGAACCAGAAAATATTTTGCGCCACAAAATGAGGGAAAAGCTCATAAATGTGATCATCCTGATTGTAATGAAAAAGGCGAATATAAAGCTCCTAAAGATAAAAGCTTAAAGGAGTATTATTGGTTTTGTTTAAAACACGTGCAAGAATATAATGCCGGTTGGAACTACTACAAAGACGGTGAAGCCGAAGAAGAGCCGGTAAATAAAAAAATACATTTTGGCGGTTTCAGATCCAAAATTAAATATCAATTCGGATACGACTTTATTGATGAGCTTGGCATTGAAGGTTCTTTTGAATCGGTTAAATCAAAATCTAACATATACTTTAATGCAAATGATAAGCGCTGTGCTGAAATTTTAGAATTAGACCTTGATGGTTTAACTCCTGAAATATTAAAAACACAATACAAAAAACTTGTAAAAAAATATCATCCAGATTTAAATGCAGGCGATAAATTTTGTGAGGAAAAATTTAAGAAAATTTCCACTGCATATAAAGATTTATCAATAAAATTAAACGGCAAGTAATTTACATTTTACTCAATAACTCGACGTATTTTTTTATTAATAAAATTCTTTTTTCATAATCATCAAGTTTACCTTCAATAAAGAGTTTTTGATCAGGTCTTATTTTGATTACACCGAAAGACTTATTAACCAATTCGAGTAACTTATCTACTGCCGAAAATGTATCATTATGAAATGTAATTAATATACCTTTAGCTCCGGCATCAATTTTTGCCACATTGGCAAGATAACAAAGTTGTTTAATTTCTATAGTAAGTAAAAGGTTTTCCACTTCATTTGGGATAGGTCCGAATCTGTCGATAAGTTCTTCACGCATATCAAGCAGTTCTTCTTTGGTTTTAATTGAGCCGATACGTTTATAAAGTCCTAAGCGAACGCCTAAATCTTTTACATAATTTTCATCAATCATAATCGGGATTCCGGTAGTAATTTGCGGAGCCCAATCGGTTTGAGCAATTTCGTTTGCAATTTCATTTGCCGCTAATGCTTTTTGGCGCAGAATTTCTTCTTCTAACATATGATGATACAGAGCAATACCAACATCTTTTATGTGGCCGGATTGTTCTGTTCCCAAAACATTTCCTGACCCTCTGATATCCATATCATGGCTTGCCAAAGAAAATCCGGCGCCTAAAGTGTCAAGAGCAGATAAAATGCTCAATCTTTTTTCGGCGATGGGTTTTAGTTTCTTTTTAGGAGGAACCGTAAAATAGCAATAGCCCCTTATTTTAGAGCGTCCGATTCTTCCTCTTAATTGATAAAGTTGAGCAAGCCCGAACATATCTGCCCGATAAATAATCATGGTGTTTACAGAAGGCATATCAATGCCGGATTCTATAATTGTGGTAGATAACAATAAGTCGGCTTTTTTAGCGGCAAAATCCACCATAACATTTTCTAAATCTTTTACCGGCATTTGGCCGTGAGCAACTGCAATTTTAATATCAGGAACAAGTTCTTGAAGCTCATTATGTACGGTTGTAATATCAGAAACTCTCGGACAAACAAAAAATACTTGTCCGTTTCTGAATTTTTCACGATAGATAGCCTCTTTGATCATAACTTTATCAAAAGGCATAACAAAAGTTCTGGCGGCTAAGCGGTCCACGGGAGGTGTGGCAATTATGCTTAAATTTTTAACGCCGGTTAAAGAAAGCTGTAACGTTCTCGGAATTGGAGTTGCGCTAAGCGTCAGCACATGAACATCAGATTTTAATGCTTTAAGTTTTTCCTTGTGTGCAACGCCGAAATGTTGTTCTTCGTCAATAATTAAAAGCCCTAAATTGCAAAATTTAACGTTTTGAGACAAGAGGGCATGAGTGCCTATAACAATTTCTATTGAGCCGTTCTTTAAGCCTTCCTGAGTTTCTTTTAACTCTTTAGCGGTAACCAACCTTGAAAGCATTCTTACCTTAACCGGAAAGCCTTGCATACGCTCTTTAAAGTTCAAATAATGTTGTCTGGCAAGCAATGTGGTCGGGACAATAAGAGCAACTTGAGCGCCGCTCATGGCAACCGTAAATGCGGCTCTTAAAGCAACTTCGGTTTTTCCGAAACCGACATCTCCGCAAACAAGTCGGTCCATGGGCGCGCCGCTGTTTAAGTCTTGTAAAACATCTTTAATGGCTTTTAATTGGTCATCTGTTTCATTATATGCAAAACGAGAGCAAAACTCATCAAACAATCCCGACGGCGGAATAAACGCATCGGAAGACTTTAATTTTCGCTCAGCGGCAAGTTTTATCAACTTTTCGGCAATGTCTTTAATTTTTTCTTTTACTTTGGCTTTTTTAGCTTGCCAAGCAACAGACCCTAAAGTGTCTAAAACAATGTTCTCATCATCGGAGCCATATCTTGAAACAACATCAATATTTTCTACCGGCACGAAGAGTTTATCATTATTGGCATAAATAATTTTTAAGCAATCATGAGGAGCTCCTCCTGCCGTAATTGTTTCAAGACCCATAAACCTACCGATTCCGTGTTCAAAATGAACGACAAGCTCTCCGATATTTAGGGTAGAGATATCAGCAATAAAATCTTGCTTAGAAACTTTTTTAGTTTGTTTACGGTCTTTTCTTTCACCTAAGATGTCTGCTTGCGTAACAACACAAAATTCATTATTTTTGAAACCGTGTTCCAAATTAAGAACAATCATAACAATTTTTTTTGCATTTGCTTTTTTAAGGGCTTCGTCAAATGTTTGCGCAAAAGCCACATCTGTTATACCATATTCTGCCATAGCATGAAACATGCGTTCACGAGAACCTTCCGAATAGCAACAAATAAGACGTTTGAGTTTTGCATTTTCAAACAGATAATTTTTTAAGTCTTGATAAAGAGCTGCCAAATTAATGTTTTTTGCATGAGAAAAATTTCGAGCCGGAATAACCTGCAAATTTGTAACATTATCGGCATCGGGCAAGCTCAAAGATGTTAGTTTAATTGCGTTCTTATTACAAACAAGTTCTTCAAATTCGGGTTGAGTAAAATATAATAATTCAGGTTTTATCGGCCGATATATCATTTCATCGGCTTTTTGCGCCATATTCATAGCTTCTAATCTGGCGGTATAATAGTCAATAATGCTTTCTTGTTTAGAGCAAAGCGCATCTTGATAATTGTTACCTAAAACAACGACCGAATTGGGTAAATAGTCAAACAGAGAAGGCAGTTTTTCATCATAAAAAAACGGCAACCAATTTTCCATACCTAAATATTTTTTACCATTTGAAATCCACTCATAAATTTCGTCTTTTAAGCCGTTTGTGCCAAAAGTTTCTCTATATGCGAGCCTAAAATTTTTGATGGTGTTTTCATTTAAGACAGCCTCATTGGCAACTAAAAAAGTATATTCTGATAAAACACCGGTTGAGCGTTGGTTAATAGGGTTAAACGTTCTGATATTTTCCACTTCATCATCAAACAAATCTATACGAATAGGTTCAAAAGCACCTGCCGGAAAAATATCAATAATATCGCCTCTTAAAGCAAATTCGGAAGGTTCCATAACTTGTTCAACTTTTACATATCCGTTAATGGTGCAATAATGTAAAAAGCTGTTAAATTCAAGCTTTGACCCCACTTTAACTGTTTTGTTAGAGTTAAGAAAAATTTTTTTAGGTGGCAACTTTTGGATAATTGCGCCCACGCTTGTAATAACGATTCGTTTATGCTTTGGGTTTGGCTCAAGAACAAGCTTAGAAAGTGTTTCAAGCCTTTGCGATACAATGTTTATATTGGGCGAAGATCTATCATACGGAACAGTATCCCAAGCCGGAAAAACCAACACTTCAATTTGCGGATTTAAATATTTTACAATTTCGGTAGTTTGAAAAAGTTCAAAACCGTTGCTAACCACATATAAAAAAGTTTTGTCGGTTTCGTTAATGGCGTTTTTAAGCCAAAAAGCATCAAACCCCGGAGGCACAGAAGAAAAAGTTCTCAGACATAAGTTGTTTGTTGTCATATTAAGATCTCAAAACATAAATTATTTTAATTTATTAAACATTGTTTTCCGTTCTTTTCTGCTCATTGACCATAGGTTTCCTAAGCCGTTTATGGGTTGAACATCAAACTTTGAAGCAAAGTTAAAATTGCGCATAAAAAACACGGTGGTAGTTTTTGTATAAGTGTTCATAGGGCAGAAACCATAAAAATCAACTTGCAACAAGTTTGCTGCCTGAAGTTCTTTAATGGCTTTTTTATATTCTTCACTGGTGTTAACACGGTCGCTGTCATCTAAGATAATCATGCCGCCATCGTTTAGTTTTTTTACGGCAGTTTGCGCACATTGAAAACGGCGTTTACCGTCAACTACAATTACATCATATTTTTGCTGATCTTCAAATATGGCATTTTCATAAATTTCGCCTTCATCACGCCATCTGATATCCAAGTTTGGTTCATTAAATTCTGTTTGCCATTTTTCAAACCAAGTTGTGTTATCTTCAATGCTTATAACGTTTTTTGCTCTTCTTGCCCAAAACAAAGAAGAATATCCGCAGCCAAATTCAAAAATTGTTTTATCGCTATAATCAAATTGAGAAAGATATTCAATTGCCGGATATGTATACCATGGTAACGGATTGTTATCTCGGTCAACACAAACCTTTTCATCAATTGTTCGAGCAATGGCAAAATCTTTTTCCCACATTTCGATAAACTTTAAAAACTTTTCACTATACATATTTTTATCCATATTGAAAATTGCCTCTTAATGGATATATCACATTTGCAAAAAAAGTAAAAACCTTTTTAGGAGGAAAAAATGTATTTTATGGAAAAACTTTCTTTATGGCTTGCAATTATCGGCGGCATTAACTGGGGTTTAATCGGTTTTTTCGGCTTTAACCTAGTTGGTGCCTTATTTGGCGATATGAGTATGCTAAGCCGAATTGTGTACATGCTTGTCGGTCTTTCTTCAGTTTGGATTGCATATACCCAAATTGTGCCAGACAGAGTTGTTGTGGTTAAAAAGTCTTAAAAAAAGAGGGTGTTTTCACACCCTCTAACAGACTAGCTAATCTTATAAT
The DNA here is from genome assembly GCA_045611785.1 of Alphaproteobacteria bacterium. GTDB lineage: Bacteria > Pseudomonadota > Alphaproteobacteria > RF32 > CAG-239 > JAFTYO01. The sequence goes on along the minus strand of JAZKXV010000023.1, from coordinate 114,786 downwards.
TAAGCGATTTTCTGATTAGTAGTATTTCCAAGCAACTGAGTTAACAGTACCAGCACCGCTACAAGCAGTAACAGCATCTGTAACTTTCATAGGTGTTGGGTAGTCTGTAGCACCTGGAATAGCAGCTGCAGCGTTACCAGAAGTTGTAGATGTTGTGTAAGCCTCAGCTAACAATGTACCAGCAGCACCAATAGCTGTTTGTGTGTTAGTAGTTGAGCCAGCAGCAGCCACGCCTAATAAACCTGAAGATTGACCAGAACCCCAGTCACCTGTTGCGATTGTTACACAAGCTTCTTGAGATAAGCCACCATATTCAATTGTGAATGCTTCATGGTATGAACCAGCACGTGCTTCAGAAGCAAGAATTGTTACAGCACCACCGAAAGCGTTGGTAAGATCAGTAGATGATGAAGAACCTGATCCAGATGTTTTGATCATATCATTTGGAACAACACCGAAGCTAACAGCTGTAGCGTTTGTTAAGCCAGAGTAGTTACCTTGTGTAGAATAAATTGTTCTGATGTTTGCAACAAGCATTGAAACTTGATCAGTTGTTTTGTTGATTTTGAATTTGTTCATAGCTTTAGAATAACCGGCAATACCACCAACAGATAACACACCGATAATTGCTAAAACGCCGAGCATTTCAACCATTGAACGACCTGATTCATTTGTATATTTCATAATCATATTCCTCTTATTAATAAGTTTACTTACAATTTTACTTACAAAATCGCTTTTATATAAAGCTACTGGAAACTAAAAAGACTATGATAGAGGTTAGAAATATATAAACTTAAATGCCTAGGTAAACCTTGATAGCAAAATTTTTACTTTAAGATACTGTAAACATAAAGTTACATATTAAAAACGCTATATCAAGGAATTCTTAGGCTCCGGATAGCCAAACACGACTATCTGTTTAAAACACATATTACAAAGATTTTAGAAAGTCAAGCAGAAAAATAAGGAGGGCTTACCTATTTTAGTATTAGGCTTCTTCTTTATGTAACATAGCACTAGAGCCAAGTAACATAACCACAAGGGTAGGTGCCCATACGGCAAACCATATAGGAATGTAACCGTTTATGCCAAAAGCATATACAAGTTGCGATGCAAAATATATAACAAAACCGGTTGTTATGCCAGAAACAATCAACAACATAACACCGCCTTGACGCATGCTTGGTTTTAAAGCAAACAAAGATGCAATAAGCACCATGGCAACCAACAAAAACGGCGATGCAATTAATGATAAATATCTCATCTTGTGGCGGTCAGCCGAAAAGCCTGAGTTTTCATAAAACTTAATTGTTTCAGGAAGTTCCCAAAACGAAATGGCATCCGGATCAATAAAGTTTTCTTTTATGCGCTCTAGGTTAATTTCGGTGTCATATTCCATGTTTGCGATGGTTTTTGTTTCTTTACCGCTTTCAAAAATTTTTACGCCTCTTAGTTTTATTTTGTTTTCTTTAAGTTCACCTAACAATGCTTCAATGCGTTTTATAATTTGCGATTGACGGTCCATTTCCAAAATGCTGACATCTTGCATTGATAAAACTTTTCCATCTTCTTGTCGTAAAGATTTTGCTTTTAACACTAAAACGGTGTCGTTTGCTGCAGCTTCTCTAATCCATAAACCCTTACTTGAAAACAACATGGCATTAGGGTTGCGTGTGACGAACCTATATTTTATGGTTTCATGCATTTCATACATTTTTGAGGAAATGGGATTAATTAGAGCAATATTTATGACCCCAACAATAAACACAGATAACAATACCGGATACAAGAAACCCCAAACAGAAACACCGGAAGACCTTATAATGACATATTCATTGCTTTTGCTCACTTTCCAAAAGCTTATCATTGCAGCCACCATCATGATAAAAGGTAAGACCTTGTCAACGGTTTGAGGCAGTCTTGTAATGACATATTCAACAACATAGCTCATGCCGACATCTTCACGACCCGAAATTCGGCGTAAAGCTTCAATTGCATCAAACATCATTATAATTCCCATTATGGTAATTAACACCAATAAGAAGGTTGCTATAAGTTGTTTGGAAATATATCGTCCTAATATTGAGCTAAGTTTCATGTTATACTTTCTTGTTTTGTGGTTTTGTTTTTAGCTAAAATAACTCAAAGATAAATATCTCTCAATTGCATCAGGCAAAATAACCACAATATTTTTTTTGTTCATTTGGGTACGTTTGCCAAGTTCAATGGCGGCCAAAACTGCAGCACCGGCAGAAATTCCGATACCTAAACCTTCGGTTTGAGCAACTTCTTTTGCCATGTTTATGGCATCAGTTGAGGCAATTGGCATAATCTCGTCTACTAAGGTTTTATCAAAAAAAGTTGGAACAAAATTTGCCCCAATTCCGGCAATTTGATGGGCTCCGGCTTCTTGTCCGCTTAAAACCTGACTTTCTTTTGGTTCTACTGCCACAACATATAAATCAGGCAAGCATGTTTTAAGGGCTTTTGCAATGCCGGTTAAAGTTCCGGATGTGCCCACGCCGCATACAAGCGCATCAATGTTTGTTCCTGTTTGGTCTAAGAGTTCAATAGCTGTTGATAATGTATGCGCTTCAGGATTCGCCGGATTTTCAAACTGTTCAAGCATAATTACATTTTTGTTTTTTTGAGCCAACATTTTTGCTTTTTGAACAGCTCCTTTCATGCCGTCTTCCTTTGGTGTAAGTATAACTTCGGCACCAAAATGACGCATCAGTTTTATGCGTTCGGGCGACATGTTTTCAGGCATGATAATTACCAGTTTATAACCTTTTGCGGCACACATTGCTGCTAAACCTATGCCTGTGTTTCCTGAGGTGGCTTCTACAAAAATTGTATCAGGGCCAATTTTGGTAAATGGAACTTTTTCAAGCATGTTTAATGCTACCCTGTCTTTTATGGAAAAAGCCGGATTAAAAAATTCGCATTTACCTAAAATGTTGGCTTTAACTTTATGGTTTTTTGCCAATGTTTTAAGCTTTACAAGAGGTGTGTTGCCAACAAGCTCTGTTACCGATTCGTAAATTTTTACCATCTGAAACCTCAATGCTTTTTTTAATCAGAATTAGCTTCTTTTAACAAGCTTTCAATAAATGCAGGCATGCCCATTTGACGAACACGTTTCATGCGTTCACCTGAGATAACACGTTGAACTTTACGAACTGTTTCTTCAACATCGGCATTAACTATTACGTAGTCAAACTCGTCCCAATGTTTGAGTTTTTCAGCAATTAAATTCATGCGTTTTTCAATTGTTTCTTTAGAGTCGGTTTTTCTGTCTTCTAAGCGACGACGAACTTCCTTAACAGATGGTGGCAATAAATAAATTGTAACAACATCGTTAGGAGCTTTTTGACGCATTTGTTGAGCACCAACCCAATCCATGTCAAAAATTACGTCTTGTCCGATATTGATAAAGCTGTCAACCTCAGAACGTAAAGTTCCGTATCTTGAACCATATTGTGAATTTACAAATTCATAAAAAGCATCTTGAGCTAAAAGTTCATCATATTTTTCATCTGTGATGTAATAATAGTCAACTCCTTCTTTTTCTCCTTCACGAGGTTTACGAGTTGTAACCGAAACAGAAAATTTTAAATTTGAATCTTGTTTTAAAAGCTCTTTAACAATGGTGCTTTTTCCGGTTCCTGAAGGAGCCTCAATAATAAACATTGCGCCTTTTCTGGTTTTTCTTAATGTGTCAACAATATCATTCATTTTTTTTACTCCATATTTTGAACTTGTTCTCTAAACTGCTCTATAAGAGCTTTTAATTCCATACCGCATTTTGTTTGCTCAATATCGCAAGATTTTGAACATAGGGTGTTTGCTTCCCTGTTTAATTCTTGGCATAAAAAGTCTAACCTTCTGCCGACAGGTGTATTATCGCTTAATAATTCATGAGCAGTTTTTATGTGTGCATGTAAGCGATCAATTTCTTCTTGAACATCTGCTTTCATAACCAGCAGAACAATTTCCTGTTCAAGCCTTTCAGGAGAAATGGTGTTGTCTGAAAGCATATTTGCAACTTGAGAGGAAAACTTTTCTTTTAACTTATGCGGATTCTGAGATACGATTGTTTCTACTTTTTTTACAATGTCATCAATGTTGTTTAAAATAGAAACTAATACCTGAGATATTTTAGATCCTTCTTTTATGCGGTCTTGTTTGAGTTTTAAAGCAGCTTCTTCCATGCTTTTTACCAACTCAATTTTTAAGGCTTCAAACTCTTCTTCAGACGGAGTGTTCTCACTTACTTTAACCACCCCGTTTATGTTTAATAGGTCTGCAGGTGATGGTTTTGCAAACAGGTTCGGATCAGATAAATATATTTGTTTAATTTTATCTGTCAGGGTATCTAAAAGTTCAGAATTTATTTGTACTTCCGGATTCGAATTTTCAACCTTAATATCAAGGCTGATGCTGAAAGTTCCTCTTGCAAAATTTTTTGAACATATGTTTTTAATACCTTCGTTTATGTCTTCAAGCCATAAAGGTGTGCGTGTCTTAATGTCAATACCTTTAGCATTAACACTTTTTATTTCCCAAACCCATGTATACTTTTTATTGTCATACATAAATTCGTTATTGCTTCTGGCAAAACCTGTCATACTGGATAGTTGCAAAATATTTCTCCTAATTTTAAAAAATATGATGTATAGTAAAGCAAATCTTTTAATATTTTACTAGGAAAAAATTATGAATACTATCAAAAATATTTTAATTACAGGCGCTTCATCAGGAATTGGAGAGGCTTTGGCGTTACATTATGCGAAAAATGGTGCAAAAACATTGTTTTTATGCGGTAGAAATAAGGAACGTTTAGATAACGTTGCCGAAGCTTGCAGAAAAGTAGGGGCAGATGTTCATGCAAAAGTTTTAGATGTTACCGATAAAGAAAAAGTTGCAACATGGATAAAAAGTTGCAACAAAAAAGCTCGCTTAAATTTAGTTTTTGCAAATGCTGGTGTTTCAACGGGTGAAGAAACTCCGGAAAACATTTATAATACGTTTAATATTAATATTTTTGGTGTCTTAAATACACTTACTCCGACAATCGATCTTTATAAAAAATTAGACGATTCGGCACCAAGAATTGTTGCAATTACTGCTTCAATTGCCGGATATCATGGTTTGGTAGGTTGCCCGTCATACAGTGCAAGTAAAGCATGCGTTAAGGCTTATGGTGAGGCTATGAGATTGCGCTTGGCAAAAGAAAATATTCAACTTAATGTTATTTGTCCGGGGTTTGTTCGCTCAAGAATTACTGATAAAAATACATGCCCGATGCCGTTTTTTATGGAAGCAGATAATGCTGCGGAAATTATTGCAAAACGTATTGAGAAAAATGTTGGTCTTATTGCTTTTCCATGGCCGATGCGTTTAGTTGCTTGGCTTGGTTCTATTTTGCCTAATTGTATCAGTAATTTTATTTATTCAAGAATTCCGTATAAGGTTTAATTTATGAGCGGTTGCGGCGCAACAAAATGTATAAAGCGCCGCTTCCGCCTAATTTTGCAGACGGGTGAATGTATGTTAAAATAAGTTGTTTTAACTCATCTGTTTTAAGCCATTGAGGAACACGGTCTTTAAGCACACCTCTTGCAGCAAAAATATCTTCATCAGGATGAGGTAATCCTTTCCCGGTAATTATTAAAATGCATCTTTTTTTTGCTAAATATGAAGATGTTATAAAGTTAAAAACCGCCGGATATGCCATTTCTTCCGTATAACCGTGTAAATCTAAAGTTCCCTCAACTCCAAATTCTTCTTTTTTAAATCTACGCATGGTGTTTCGGTCAATATCAGATGTTATGCCTAAATCTATATCGTGTTTATAAATTGTAAGCGGCACGGTTTGTATGAAATTTGTTTTTATTTTGGCTTTCTTTTTTTCTTGTATAACAGTGTTTGATGGTGAAATTTTAACAACATCTTTTATGGTCTCATGCCAAAACTTTTCGTCTTCGTCGTTGGTCATGATAAACTCTAATTGTTTTTAGGAATTAAAATATAATATTGTCCGGCCGAATTCATTTTTCCGGCAGATAGCAAAGCTTCTTCACCATGTCCCCAGAAGTAGTCGCCACGAACAACACCTTTAATGGCACCGCCGATGTCTTGAGCAATTACTAACTTTTCAATTTTTTCTTTTTTAGGACCGGTCGTTTCTAACCATAACAATGCTCCGAGTGGTATTACACTGTTATCAACAGCTAAGCTTCTGCCTGCTGTTAAAGAAACTCCCAAAGCACCGACAGGCCCATCGGCGTTTGATATTCTATGAAAAATATAACGAGGATTTTCCGCCATATTTGTTTTAGCAATTTGAGGATTGTCTTTAAGCCAATCTCTAATTTTATCCATAGATGCTTGCCCCGGTTTTAATAAACCTTTTTTGAGCAAAATAGAGCCAATTCCGACAAATGCGTGACCGTTGTTATCTGAATAGCTAACTCTAACACTGGTGTTATCATCAAGAAGTGCTACAGCCGAACCTTGAATTTGCATCAGGAAAATATCAACCGGATCATTTCCCCACAAGATAACAGGAGCGTCAATGCCTTTGTTTTCAATTTCGGCTCTGGTGTAATATGGTATAAGTTTAGAATTTTCGATTCGCCCCATTAATTTGCGGTTAGGTAATGAACGGTCAAAGTCTGTTAAATTGATTTCAATTAAATCGTTCGGGCGGTTATAAATAGGGTGTATATATTCATCATGGCGGGTTTTAGATGCTTTAAGTTCGGCTTCATAATATGATGTAAATTTACCTTGCGGATTTGTGCCTTTTTTTACTAAATATGGTGTGAAGTTTTCAGTTAAAAAAGTACGTATATTGTCAGAAGTAGGTTCTTTTATATTATCAAATTTTTTGCACGCGTTTATATATGAAGTCGGGTTAATGTTTATTTTTGCTCTTAATAATGTTGATGGAACTTGTTTAATGCTTTGACATGTTTTGTTTAATGCAGAAACAATCTCTTCTAAATTGTCATTTTCAAAATTTTTAAGTTGTGAAAAATTGGATTCTTGTAATGATATATCAGTTCCTTTATCAAGCATTTCGATAGATTTGTATGGCTCTTTTACCGTACAAGATACAATGAAAGTAAAAATAAATAAAAGTACTATATTTTTCATCTAGCTCTTCTTTGTTGATATTAGTAGCCAAGTTTTTGAGTCTGAGTTTATGTCTTTTTCAAAAGTCCATACGTCGGTTATCTTTTGTACAAAGTTTTCATCGCCTTCAATAATTTCTCCGGAAGAGTTTTTAAGCAAGTTTATTTGTTCGCTGACAAATTTTACAACAATGTTTGCAATACCGTCATTGCTGATGTTAACATTTTCAATATTTATTTGTTCAATTTTAATTAAATCGTTTTCTGCGCAAATACCATCTTCTTTACGCTGATCAATGATTTTTTTAAATTTTGAAAAAAGCTTTTTCCCTGTTAACATTTTAAGAGTTTTTTCGTCTTGGCATGCAAATGCGTTTAAGATCATTTCAAAAACTTTTGCAGCTTTGCTGCAAAAATCATTATAATTAAAGTTAGGGATTTGACAAAGTGCTTTGCAAACTCCCGTATTTTCTTCATTTGTAACTAAGTTGGTTAAGCTTTTAATTTTTTCAGTAAGCTCTCTGGGTAAATTTAAATTACCATTTTTCAAATCGTCTTTAGAGATTAAAATAACTTTTTTACTTTTTTCAGGCTCTGAGCCTAAAGTGTTATATAACCTGTAAAACACAACCGCTACAACAAAAATTAAAAAAATTACATCTATGTATTGAGACATTTAACCCTCTCTTATTAAAAATCATACTTAATATAACGTATTTTGTTATTTTATCAACTATAATATTTGACGATTGATAATATTTATTGTATGTATAGCAACAACAAATTGGTTTAACAAAATTAGAGAGAAAAATTATGAGTGAAGAAAATACAAATGTAGCACCAATAACAATTAACAGCCAATATATCAAAGATTTATCTTTAGAAATTCCGTATGCGCCGGAAATTTTTCAGGAAATGACATCTCAGCCTGAATTAAAAGTTGACGTAAGTATTGAATCTAAAAAAATTGAAAATAATCATAATGTGACATTAAAAATTAATATCAATAGCGATGTAAACGGTAAAAAATTGTTTGTGTTAGAACTTGCTTATGCAGCTCTTGTTACATTAAACGTTCCTCAAGAACATGTTGAACCTGTTATTGCTATCGAAATTCCAAGACTTTTGTTCCCATTTGCACGCAATATCATTACTCAATGTTTGGTTGAGGGCGGATTACCTCCGTTTATGCTTAATCCGATAGATTTTGCTGCTTTGTATATGGCTCGTAAAAACGGAAATTAGTATATGAGAATAGCTCTGTTTCAACCAGATATCCCTCAAAATACTGGAACACTTTTGCGGTTAGGGGCGTGCTTGGATGTGCCGTTGGATATTATTGAGCCTTGTGGTTTTATATTTAACGAAAAAGCAATGCGTCGTGCCGGTATGGATTATGTTGAAATGGCGGATTATAAAAAGCATAATTCTTGGGAAGATTTTTTACAACATCGTAAAGAAAATCCGGATAAATATGGTAGGATAGTTTTGCTTACAACCAAAGCAGATATGCCATATACTGATTTTGAGTTTAAAGAGAATGATATCATTTTGATGGGACGGGAAAGCGCTGGAGTTCCTGAACAAGTTCATCAAATGGCTGATGCCAGACTTATTATTCCAATGAATGAAAATGCTCGTTCGATTAATGTTGCGGTTTCTGCAGTTATGGTTATAGGTGAGGCATTAAGGCAGACACATTTGTTTCCTAAAAAGTAAAAAAAACATATTTTTTAAATTTTACTCTAGATTTAGGCCTAAAAATGTGATATATTCTCTTTTGTAAAAAAATAAAACTGCTTTTAAGGAGATAGTATGAGTATCAAAAAAACTCCTTCTCCGGTTTTTAATTCCGGAGATTATGTTGTGTACCCCACTCATGGAGTAGGCAAAGTTTCGGATATTTCTAAACAAAACATTGCTGGAACAGAGCTGGAATTATTAGTCGTAAATTTTGATAAAGACAAAATGACATTGCGTATACCGGTGGCCAAGGTAGAACATGTCGGTCTTCGCAAAATTTCTGAAGCGTCTACAATCAATGATGCTTTGGCAACACTAAAAGGTAAGGCAAAAATTAAAAAAATTATGTGGTCTCGTAGAGCACAAGAATATGAAAACAAAATCAACTCAGGTAATCCGGTTGCTGTTGCAGAAGTTGTGCGCGATTTGTATCGTAATGAGAATATTGCCGAACAGTCATATAGTGAACGCCAAATCTATGAACAGGCGCTTGAAAGACTTGCCAGCGAAGTAGCTGTGTTTGACAATACATCTATTGAAGAAGCAAACAAAAAGCTCCTAGATATTCTGGCTAAATAATATTAGTCTTATGTATTAAAACCTCTTAATTTGATTATTAAGAGGTTTTTTTATTTGTTGCTGATGATTAGTTTTTTTGCAGCGGCTCTTGCTTCATCTGTTATTTCATCGCCAGAGAGCATTCGGGCAATTTCTTCTTGTTTTTGTATATCGCTTAGAGATACCACAGATGTGGTAGTAATATCATTGGTTGTGCTTTTTGACACTTTGAAATGGTTTTTACTGAAACCTGCAACTTGAGGTGAGTGTGTAACAACCAAGACTTGAACAGAGCCAGATAATTTTGATAATCGTTCACCGACGGCTTGAGCTGTTGCACCACCTATGCCTGCATCTACTTCATCAAAAATTAGTGTTTCAATGTTGCTTTTTTGCGCAAGATTTACTTTTAGAGCAAGCATGAAACGAGAAAGCTCTCCGCCTGAGGCAATTTTATTAAGAGGACCTTGTTCTGAGTTTGCATTTGTTGCAACACTAAAGTAAACATTATCCATTCCATTAGCAGACCAACCTGTTTCTTCAAGTGATTTGATGTTGGTTACAAATTTAGCGCGTTCCATTTTTAGAGGATGTAATTCTTTCATAACGTTAGTGTCTAAATCTGTGGCTGCTTTTTTTCTTAATTCTCGAACAATATTAGCTTTTTTTATGTATTCATTTTTTGCTGAAACAAGTTGTTTGTTTAATGCATCTATGTTTTCTCCGCTTATGCTTATTGATGCTAATTTGTTTTTGAAGTTTTCTAAAACCAAATGCAAATCATCTACATCGCATTGATGTTTTCTGGCTAGATCTTTTAATAAGAAAATTCTTTCTTCAATGTTTTCGGCTTCTTGTTCATTATGATTAATTTCACTGCTTGCCAGTTCAATTTGGTGAACAACTTCATCGAAATCAATTAAAATAGCGTCAAGTAAATTACTAATATCATTAAATTTATTTTCTGATAATTGGTTTATTTTGTTTATTGCATTTTGTGATTTTTGCAATAAAGAAGCTATATCTTTTCCTTGTAGGCAATTGTATGCAATATTTAAGTTTTCAATAATTTTTTCAGCATTCATGGAGGCGAATCTTTTTTTATTTAATTGTTCAAATTCGCCTGCATGTATGTTTGCTTGTTCAAGCTCTTTTACCCAATGTGTAATGTTTTCTTCATCTTTGGAATTTTTTAAAAAATCTGCTTTAGCTTTTTCAAGTTTGTTTAATATATTTTTATATTCATGATATGAGGTTTCCATATCAATAATTTCTTTTTTGTAACCGCCGAAATTATCTAAAACAGATAAGTGTGTTGCCGGATTTAACAGACCTTGGTTGTCAAATTGCCCATGTATTTCAATTAAGTATGATCCTAATTCTTTTAGTAGACGTTGGGTAATTATTTGATCATTTATAAAAATTTTTGATTTACCATCTTTTGTAAGAGATCTTTTGATTATAATTTCGCCTTCAATTTCTAAATCATTTTCGGCGCATACTTTATAAAATGGATTGTTTTTATCATTAATTTCAAAAACAGCGCTAACACTCAGCTTTTCTTCTCCGCTTCTGATTAAACTTGTTTCTGCTCTGTTTCCTAATATAAAACCGAGTGAATCAAGTAAGATAGATTTTCCGGCACCAGTTTCGCCGCTAAATACACTTAATCCATCGGAAAAGTCTAAATCCAATTTATCAATTAAAACAACATTTCTGACCGATAGACTTTTAAGCATATGCTATAACCTATTTAATTAATTTTTGAGCTTTTTTGGTCCATTTGCTCTTAGGATAGTTATGTTCTAAAACGCTGGCGGATTTAGTAGCTTGGTTATTCATGCCCATAATTGTGTAAATTTCAACTTGTCTATATAAAGCTTCTTCAATTTGAGGTGTGGTTTGATAACTTTCTACCACAACATTAAATCGATTTAATGCTGATAAATAGTTTTTGTTGTTCAAGTAATATCTTCCAATAGACATTTCTTGTCCTGCAATATGATCTAAAATCAAATTGTTTTTTTCTCTTGCGTTATCGGCATATTTTGAATCAGGGAAAAATACCAATAATTGTTCAAATGCTTCTTGAGCTTTTTTTGTAATGCTTTGATCTTTTTCTGCCGGAGTAATTTGATCATAATAGCAAATTCCCTTCATATAATATGCATATCCTACATCCTTATTTGATGGGTGGAATTTTATAAAACGATCTAAAGCAATAACGGCGTCATCATATTTTTCAGCTTTATAATAAGCGTATGCGCTCATGAGTTTTGCTTTTACGGCCAACTTTGAATAAGGATGTTCTAGCTCAATTTTTTCAAAGCTTTGAGCGGCTTTTTCATAGGATGTGCTTTTTAAAAACTTAAAACCTTGAAGGTATAAATCTTCAGCTGTTTGTGGTTGTTTTTGATCTTCACTATTCTTTGAAATTGAGCAAGATGTTAACATCAAAGCCATACAACATAGTGCTAAAAATTTTTTCATATTGTTATCCTTTATAAAATTTCATAGTTAGCAGTATCTTCAAAGAGTTTCTTCAAAACCTCATTGTTATGGAAGTGTCCAGAACGAAAAGCCTTTATATTGGCGCTTATGCGGAAACCTGAAGTGTACATATCGCCGATTAAATCTAAAACCTTATGGTTTACACATTCGTTTTCAACTCTAAAGCCTTCAGGATTTAATAGTTTCTCTCCATCAAGTACAACAGCATTATCTAAGCTTCCGCCTTTAATTAAGCCTAATGATTTTAAATAATCAATTTGATATTTTTCACAAAACGTACGGCATGGAGCAATTTGTTTTTCAAATATATTTAAAGATATTGTATCATTAAATGTTTGGTGACCGACAATTTTGGAAGCAAACTCAATATCAAATTGAACATTTAATTGGTCTGTTTCATTTGGTGATAATTCTACATAATTACCATTGTTGTCTTCAAATCTCACAGGGTTTACAACCTTTAATATTTTTCTATTTTCTTCTTGCTCAACAATTTGGGCATTTTTCAGTTCGTTTAAAAATACTTGAGCACTACCATCTAATATTGGTAACTCTTGATTTGAACAATCTATAATAACGTTATCAATTTCTAAAATATACAAAGTAGCCATTAAATGTTCGATAGTGCTTACTAATGCTCCGTTCATACCTAAGCATGTACAGTTTCTGGTGTCAACGACATTGTAGAAGGTTCCTTTAATTATAGGAGAGTTTTCAATATCGGAACGATAAAAAACAATACCTGTGTTAACAGGAGCAGGTTTTAAGACTAAAGTAGAGGTTACTCCTGAATGTAACCCAATGCCATTGATGGTTATAGGTTCTTTTAAAGTTGTTTGTTTCATTTTAATCTCCAATAAAAAGTTGGTGGTCTGTAAGCCGGGTTCTGTATCCGCAATTGCTTTACTATGTAAAGATTACGGTGATAGCCATTCATCTTACCAAATTGTTGCCAATTTGCTCTTGCGACCTACCTCTGGATCGGAGTGGAAACGCTCCGTCAGGTAAACCTGATAAATCCTAATTTGGTCTTACATCAGATAGGGCTTGCCTATGCCCAACACATTGCTGCCTTGGCGGTGAGCTCTTACCTCGCCTTTTCAACCTTACCAAACATATAGTTTGGCGGTACTTTCTGTGGCGCTTTCCCTTGGATTTCTCCAGCCGGACGTTATCCGGTATCCTGTTTCCATGAAGCCCGGACTTTCCTCACTATTGGATTTTACTTTCCATAGCGCGGCTATCCGACCACCCGAAATGAAGATATACACTTTTTGATATAAAAGCAACGTTTTTAAAATGTTTTTGCATAATCTTAAATATATTTTAATCAATTTATTCTCTTATTAGATCATGATAAACTTATATAGGAGTTTTTTAATATGAAAAAAGTACTTTTAACAGCTACTGCAATTGCTTTAATTTCTGCCATGGCCGCTCCAGCACATGCTGAATGTGACGGTTTTTATGGTGCTTTAAGAGTGGGTGTTGCACAACATGATGTTTCAAGCGATTCTGCAACAGATATTATGTCAAACGATGAAAGCCTTGACGACAATCGTTTAATGCTTGCCGGTGCATTGGGCTATCGTTATAAAAATTTCCGTGGTGAATTAGAATATATTTGGCGTGAACATACTAATGATGAAACAGAATTTGATGTGGCTAAATTTAAAACATATTCTTATATGCTCAATGCTTATTGGGATTTTATGCCAAACCATTGGTGGTCTCCATATGTTAATGCCGGTGTAGGTTTGACACAACTTAAATATTCTAATATTGATATAGCATCAGGTGGTAGTAATGCTATTGGCGGAAACTATGAGCCAATGAACTTCACATGGTCAGTTGGTGCCGGACTTTCATTGAAAGTTACAAATCGTATTAATGTTGATGCAGGATATCGTTATTTTGATATAAATAAAATTCGTCATGCTGACATTAAAGTTCAAGAAATATACAGCGGAATTCGCTATGTATTCTAAAATTGCTTAAAATTATAAGGGGAGCTTATCTGCTCCCTTTTTTGTTGTATAAGTGGCAATTACACTTGAGTTTTTATATCTAATGAATAAACTTAAACCAATAAAACTTTTAAGGGAGATAATTTATGGCTAATAATTTATTTGGAACAGATGGTATAAGAGGTGTTGCTAACGAATTTCCTATGACAGCTGAGGTAGCTTTTCGTTTAGCACAAGTTTTAAGTGTTCAAGTGTGTACAATTACCAAAAGGGTCGCAATAGCTAAAGATACCAGAATTTCTGGCGATATGCTTGAAGCTGCTCTTGTCGCAGGTTTTACATCATCAGGTGTTGATGTCGTGAAAATGGGTGTTGTTCCAACTCCGCTTGTTACTTCACAAGTTAAAAACTTAAATGTTGATATGGCAGTTATGATTACAGCTTCGCATAATCCGTACCAAGATAACGGTATTAAGCTTATAAACCATAGAGGTGATAAGTTTGATGATAACCAAACAGCGGAAATTGAGCGTATGTTAACCTCAACAGACGAGTTTGTTCCATCAAAAGATGCTATCGGTAAAGTTTATGGTGATGCGCAATCAATTGAACACTATATGGAAAATGCAAGAAATGTAGCTCCTAATTATAATGCATTAAAAGGTTTAAGAGTCGTAATTGATTGTGCAAACGGTGTGTTTTCAAAAATTATGCCTCAAATTTTTAAAGATTTAGGTGCCGGAGTGATTACTTTATCTGATGCTCCTGACGGATATAATATAAATAAAGATTGCGGTTCTCAACATACAGAAGAGCTTCAAAACGTTGTAGTAAACAGCAAAGCTCATTTAGGTATAGCTGTTGATGGAGATGGAGACAGAATTATTATCTGTGATGAAAACGGAAACCGCATAGACGGTGACCAAATTATTGCATTTTTAGCTACATATTTTCATAAGCATCAAATGCTCAAAGGTAATGCTGTTGTCGCAACTATTTGGTCAAATTTAGGACTTGAAAAATATTTACACCGTTTGGGTATTCATTATTACAGAAGTGCGGTTGGTGAGCGTTATGTGATTGAAAAAATGCGCGAATTCGGATCTAATGTTGGTGGTGAAGAATCTGGTCATATGGTTTTATCTGATTATGCAACCACAGGAGATGCTCTTATCACGGCAATTATCATTAGTTTAGGACTTATTGAAAGCTCTAAAAAGATGAGCGAAATTTTCCCTCTGTTTGAAAAATGCCCATGTAAAATAACTAATATTCGATTCTTATCAGTAGGTGAGGCCGTTTATGCGTTAGATGCAGCACCTGTTCAACGTGTAATTGAATCTGCTAAAAATGAAATTGAAGGCAAAGGTTCTGTTATTGTCAGAAAATCAGGTACTGAGCCAGTGATAAAAGTAAGGGTTGAAGGCGAAGATGAAGACTTGGTTAATGATATAAGCCAAAAGATTGTTTTTGAAATTTCTAAATATAAATAAACGCATATTTAAGAATTTTACCATAAAATAAACCTCGCTATTAATTATAAGCGAGGTTTATTTTATGATTAAGGGAATATTGGCACTTTTTCGTTCCGGATTAATTTTTAACCCGATGGTTTTGATCGGGGTTTCGCTAGGTTTTGTTTCTATGGCAAGATTAGATGCCGTTATGCTTAAAGCGTTGTATACAAATTATAGTTTGTATGCTTTAATGTTTATGGTGGCATTGGGCTATGTATACTTTTTTAAGTGTGTATATGTTGAGGGAGGTTATGAAATTAACTGGAAAGAAACATTATTAAGTGCATTTGGTCATTTTTTGATGTTGGTTATTTCGTTTATTTTTAGTATGCTTTTTGTGATGGTTGTTTCTTTTTCATCAGATTCTGAAGAACCGAAACCATCTTCGGATGTTGAAAAACTAACTCAAGAGTTAAAACAGCAAGAAAAAGAGTTGTTGGAAAACTATGATGCAATAATGAATGCTTATGAAATGTCTAATCAATAATATAAAACCGCCGATGAAGGCGGTTTTATGTTATTCAGGTATCAATTCAATATTAAGCATTTTTGCCATAGTTTTACGATATTCTTCAGCCCATTCGATCATAGAATCAATAACTGGTTTTAGTTCATAGCCGAGCTGAGTTAATGTATAATCAACACGAGGCGGAATTTGTGCATAAACTTTTCTTATTAAAATTCCTTTTTCTTCTAAAAGACGAAGATTCGAAGTTAAAACTTTTTGTGTAATATCTCCTAGTTCTTTTTTAAGCTCACCGAATCGTTTGGTTCCGTCCATTAAGTTTTGTATGATTAAAACTTTCCAACGATCACCAATCATTTTTAATGTCATTTCAGCCAGTTTATCAGGCATATGCTCAGGCATGAATTTTCTCCAAAGATATAAAAACCCGTAATTGTTTCATAAAAGAAACTATCGCACTTGAAAGTGCTTACTTTACTTTTATAGCATGTTTGCTTAATTTAGCAAGTATAAATTTTTTTAATAACAATTTGAGGACTTTTTTATATGAAAAAACTTTATCTATTAGCAGCAGCATCTGCCATTTGTTTGTTATCATCACAAAGTTTTGCTGCTGGATATCAACTTAATGAATATTCAGTTACAGGTCTTGGTCGTGCTTTTGCAGGTGCAGGCGTTGTAGGTGATGACTTTTCTTCTTTAGCGTATAACCCAGCTGGTATGGTGTTGAACAAAACATCAGGTATTCAAAGTGGTTTATCAGTTGCAGAATTATATGCAAGAATTCGTGGAACAAATGCATCAAGCACAAAACAAGAATTAGCAAAAATGCACTATGGTGTACCATTACCGCATATTTATGGCCAATATAAAGCAAACGATAGATTGACCTTTGGTCTAGGTGTATATACTCCTTATGGTTTGAAAACAACTTATAAGAAAAATAGTTTTGTAGCAAATGATGGTGTAAAATCTGAACTTGAAGTTATTGATATTGCACCAGCTATTGCATATAAAGTAACAGATAAATTATCATTTGGTGCGTCTGTTATTGCTCGTTACATTCATGGTCATATGACAAATACTATGGCATATCAACAACCAGGTGTTCCTGTTTCTCTTCCAGCATATAGCGATTTTGACCTTGATGGTTGGACAATGGCATGGAGCGTTGGTGCTATGTACGAATTTACTCCAGATACTAGATTAGGCGTAAGTTTTAAAGGTAAAAGTATGCAAACAGTTAAAGGTAACCATGAAGTAGAAGTAGATGCTTCTCTATTGGGTATGGGTATAATGAAAAAAGTTGCATATGATGGAAAAGCATCTCCAGACTTACCACAAACATTGTTAGTTTCTGGTTTCCATAAATTAAACGATAAATGGGGATTATCTGCTTCTGCTCGTTGGACGGATTGGGAAGATAGTTTTCCTGAATTTACTTTAGAATCAAGTTTAGGTGGAAAAACAGTTAATGAAAGTTGGAGACAAACATGGACAGTTTCATTTGGCGCTGATTATTATTTAAATGAAAACTGGACATTACGCTTGGGTACAGCATATGACCAAAGTCCAATTAGAAATAAATATCATCGTACAGTTCGTATTCCTGATAATAATCGTATTTGGTTATCATTTGGTGCAACATACAAAACAGGAAATTGGCAATTTGATGCCGGTTATACTCGCTTGTTTATGCAAAACTATGGGGTAGAAGAACCAAGTGGTACAAAAGCACAATTTGAAAGCTATTCAAACATCTTTGGTTTGCAAGCTCAATATAAATTCTAATGTTAATCCAAAACGAAAAACATCCTCCATTTAAAAGATGGAGGATGTTTTTTTTATTTTAAGCTTGAAAATTAAATAAAAAATGTTTAGTATTAACCTAGTTAGTTATCATTTAAAAATATATTATGTTAAGTAAAAAGGTATTTGCGAACTTCGTCTTCGCCCTCCTTTATGTAGTTTCGGTTGTTTTCTTTTTTATGGCAGAAAACTTAGGCCGAGAGTGTATTGTATTTCTCATGTCACATTTGTTCTTGCTCGGAGCATTAGTCTTCCGCAAGAAAGGTGTTACAAAAGCTGAAATCTTTAGAAGCTTTGTTCTTTGCATTATGCTAATTACAGCAGTTACTTGGCTTCCTATTTCATGCTTATGGACACTTGTGCCGTTTTGGGTTGTTGGTTATGTTCATGCAACAAAGGTCTCATATGACGCAACCTTTGGTTGTTACAACAAAACCGAGTTACCAGAAAAAGAGAAATCTAAGCAAATTATGTACATTTGGGTATGTATTTGCTTGCTAGTCACATTCTTTATGCTTTTTACATAAAAGAATCTTGAAATATTAAACGAGGAGGTTCATCGCCTCCTCGTTTTTTTATATGCTAAAAAATCTACCTAAAATTTTTTACTTGTTGCTCAACTGCTTATATGCATTAAATCTTATTTTAGCGATATCATCTGCTGAAAGTTTTGTTGTGCTTTCTTTTATAGATGATTGAACAGCATCTTCTAAAACCTGAGCTTTTTCTTCTAATTTATCTATATTATAGTGCTTATCTAAAAATCGTAAGTCGCTTAAAAATTCACCATCTTGTATGCATTTAAATTTAATTTCGTTTATCTTAGTTTTTTTGAATGTTTCGGCAGATATTTCTTCTGTAGAATATGTTGGTTTAAACAAAAAAGATCTGTCCTCGTCCATTGCAATTCCCTTTCTGATATTATCAGATAAAATCTTTTCTGCTTTTGTCAAGCTTTTTAAAAGTGTTAGAAAAATTGTTTTCTTAATAGATTTTTTAGGGTAAAACATCTAAAATATTGTATAAAAGAGGTGAAACTATGGCTAAATTTATAGGGGTTCTATTACCCCTTCCTTTTAATGATGTGTTTGATTATAAAACCGATAAAGATTTATCTTTAGGTCAAATTGTTCGTGTCCCATTCTTACAAGGCACACAAGTAGGAATTGTATATAAAATGGGCAAGTCAAGCACGTTAGAAGATAAAAAAATTAAACCTATTATTGAAGTGTTTAATTTGCCACCATTAAAAAAAGAACTTTTGCATTTTATAGAATGGGTGGCTAAATATAATTTAGCAAGTTTGGGTATGGTACTTAAAATGGTTTTGTGTGCAAAGGGTGTTTTTGAAGACCCAAAAGTAAATGTTTTATATAAGCTTACTGGCAAAACTTTAGCAGAGGCAAAACTTAAAAATTCTGATGCCAGATGGCAAGTAATTGATTTATTAAAACACGGTCCTTATTCAAAAGCCGAAATTGCAAAAGGAGCTGGAGTTTCAGCCAGTGTTATAAACACATTGATTGAAAAAGGCATATTAGAACCATTTTCTGTTCCTAAAATTAAGCATTTTGAAAAACCAAAATTTGATATTAAACCAATAACACTTACTAATGAGCAGCAAAAGGCTGCAGACTATTTGTGTTCAAAATGTGATTTGGGTTTTAATGTAACATTGTTAGATGGTATAACAGGTTCTGGTAAAACTGAAGTTTATTTTGAAGCAGCCATTAAAACTTTAAAACAAAACAAGCAGGTGTTGATTTTGGTTCCTGAAATTGCTTTGACTACACAATGGCTTGATAGATACGAAAAACGTTTTGGCGTAAAACCAGCAAACTGGCACTCGGGTCTAAATGTGGGCGAGCGAACGCAAACATGGCAAGCAATAAGCGAAAACAGAGCTAAAGTTGTAGTTGGAGCAAGAAGCGCTTTGTTTTTACCATTTGCCGATTTAGGCTTGATTATTATTGATGAAAGCCACGATCATTCTTTTAAGCAAGAGGATGTTGTTAATTATCAAGCACGAGATATGGCAATTGTTAGGGCGAAGATGGAAAATATACCCATAATTTTATCTACAGCTACACCAGATTTAGAAACGATTGTTAATGTTGAAGATAAAAAGTATGACTGCGTCAGATTAACAAGTAGATATGCTAGCGCTGAATTACCAGAATTAAAAATTATTGATTTAAAAAAAGATAAGCCACAAAAAGGAACTTTTGGAGCATCTTGGCTTTCTCCTACGTTAGTTAAAGCTTTGAAAGAAAATTTAGACAAAGGTGAACAGTCTATGTTGTTTTTAAATCGTAGAGGATATGCACCTTTATTAATATGTCGAGATTGTGGACATAGAATTGCATGTCCAAATTGTACAGCATGGCTTACAGAGCATCGTCAGAGTGGTAAACTTATTTGTCACCATTGTGGATATAATACTTGTACACCTAAAGAGTGTCCTCAGTGTCATTCACAAGAAGGCTTGACGGCTTGTGGGCCAGGGGTAGAACGAATTGCTGAAGAAGTTAAGGCTAGATTTCCAGATAGTAAAGTAGAGATAATATCAAGCGATATTACGTCTTCATTTATAGAGGTTTCTAATGTTATAAATAGAATGCAAAATAAAGAAATAGATATTTTAATCGGTACACAAATTTTAGCAAAAGGACACCATTTTCCATTATTAACACTGGTAGGAATTATTGATGCTGATTTAGGGTTAATGGGGACCGATTTAAGGGCTTCAGAACAAACATATCAGCTTTTATCTCAGGTATCAGGACGCGCTGGACGAGGAGATAAAAAAGGAGTGGTATATCTCCAGACTTTATATCCTGAAAATGCTGTATTGCAAGCGCTTATAAATAATAATAGAGATGATTTCTTAGTGTTAGAAAAAAAGTCAAGGAAAATGTTAAATTTGCCTCCTTATGGTAAACTTGCAGCGCTTATTATTTCTTCAAATAACGAGAATGAGGCAGAAAAAACAGCAATATCTTTAATAAAAAAAGCGCCTAAGTTAGATGGTGTTAGCGTATTAGGGCCCGCTCCTGCACCAATATTTATGTTGAGAGGAAAATTTAGATACCGCTTGCTTTTAAAAACATTAAAGATTATAAATATACAAGACATATTAAAAAAATGGTTGGGTTTAGTTTCTATACCAGGCAATGTTAGAGTTGAAGTAGATATTGACCCATATTCATTTATGTGATTTTAATTATTGCGGAGAAAAGATGAAAAAGGCGTCTAAAGTTCAAATTGCACAAAATTATGCTAAAGCATTGTATGAAGCTTCTAAGCTTGATAATAATCTTGAGCACGTTATTAATGAATGTAAATTAATTAATGATGTATTTGCAGAAGTTAAAGAACTTGGCGTTTTATATAATCCGGAGCTTCAAATATCTAAAAAATATGAAATCATATCAGAAATTTCAAAACAACTTAAAGTTTCTAAAACTGTAGAAAATTTTTTAAAAACACTCGTTGAAAATAATCGCTTTATTGACTTAAAGACGATTTTAGAACGTTTTTATCAAATTTATTATCTGCATGAAGATATGATGGAAGTTTCGGTACAAAGTGTTCAGCCGCTAAATGAAAAACAGCAAAAGAAATTGTTAAAAGGTTTGGAAAAGCTATTAAATAAAAAAATCATAATTAACTATAAAATTAATCCTGAGGTTTTAGGTGGGCTTGTTGTCGAGTTTGGCTCAAGCCGAATTGATGATAGTATAAAAGGTAAACTTAATCGTTTAGAACAGGTGATGAAAGGTAATGTGTAATGTCTGTGCAAGCTGATGAAATTTCATCTATTTTAAAAGAAAAAATTGCTGAATTTGATATACAGACTGACTTAAGTGAAGTCGGAAGAGTTATTTCTGTAGGTGATGGTATTGCTAAAGTTTATGGGCTTGATAATGTTCAGTCAAATGAAATGGTTGAGTTTCAGTCCGGTGTTAAGGGTATGGCGCTTAATTTGGAAGAAAACAGCGTTGGTGCCGTTATTTTTGGTGCTGATGACAGTATTAAAGAAGGCGATTTGGTTAAACGTACTCAAAAAATTGTTAGTGTGCCGGTGGGTAAAGAGCTCTTGGGCCGAGTTGTTAATGCGTTAGGTGAACCGATAGACGGTCTTGGACCAATCAAAGCAAAGCAATTTTCTAATGCTGAAATTAAAGCTCCTGGTATTATTGAGCGAAAGAGTGTTCATGAGCCGGTACAGACAGGTCTTAAAATTATAGATTCTCTTATTCCTATTGGCAGAGGTCAGCGCGAACTTATAATCGGGGACAGACAAACCGGTAAAACTGCTATCATATTAGACACTATTATCAATCAAAAGCATACCAATAATGCCGCAAAATCTGATAAGGAAAAATTATATTGTATTTATGTTGCTATTGGTCAAAAACGTTCTACAGTTGCTCAGGTTGTGAAAACATTAAAAGATCATGGAGCTCTTGATTATACCATTGTGGTTGCTGCTACTGCTTCAGAATCTGCTCCTTTGCAATATATAGCGCCATATTCAGGTTGTGCTATGGGAGAATATTTCAGAGATAATGGTATGCATGCGGTTATATTTTATGATGACCTTTCTAAGCAAGCAACTGCATATCGTCAAATGTCATTATTGTTAAGACGTCCACCTGGACGAGAAGCTTATCCGGGAGATGTGTTCTACTTGCACTCACGTTTATTAGAGCGTGCGGCAAAACTCAGTGATGAAGAAGGTGGTGGTTCATTAACGGCTATGCCTGTTATTGAGACGCAAGCGGGTGATGTTTCTGCATACATACCGACAAACGTAATTTCTATTACAGACGGACAAATTTTCTTAGAGACCAGTTTATTCTATCAGGGTGTACGTCCGGCCGTAAACGTAGGTATATCAGTAAGCCGTGTTGGTTCAGCCGCGCAAATTAAAGCTATGAAGCAAGTTTCAGGCAGTATGAAGCTCGATTTGGCTCAATATCGTGAAATGGCTGCATTTGCTCAATTTGCATCAGATTTAGATGCTTCAACTAAAAATCTGTTAGATAGGGGCGCCAGATTAACAGAATTATTAAAACAACCTGTTTATCATCCTTTACCGGTGGAAGAAGAAGTTGCAATAATTTTTGCTGGTGTTAATGGCTTCTTAGATAACGTATCATTAGCAGATATAAAAGAGTTTGAAGAACAAGCTGTTGATGCATTAAAAACAAGCTGTCCGGAATATTTAAAAGAAATTAAAGATAAAAAAATCATTTCAGATGAGTTAAAAGAAAAATTAAAAATGTTTTTTGCCTCATTCAGAGAAGAGTTTTTAAGTAAACAAAAGGCTGCTTAAAATGGCTGGATTAAAAGAATTACGCAACCGATTAGAAAGTATAAAATCAACACAGAAAATTACTTCTGCGATGAAGATGGTTGCTGCATCAAGGTTGCGTAAAGCTCAAATAATGGTCGAAAAAAGCCAACCCTATTCCGACATGTTACACATTACTGTTAAAAGAATTTTAGCCGCAATGAAATATGAAGAAAACAAAAAAAATATTAGATACGTAATGCCTCCTGTTTTGCGTCAAAAAACAGATGCTCAGCAATATTTATTGTTTGTTTTTTCATCAGATAGAGGCTTATGCGGAAGTTATAACCAAAATGTCGGTAAAGCCGCTATTAAAAGAATAAAAGAGCTTCAGCAAAGCGGAAAAACGGTTAAAGTAATATGCTATGGTAAGAAGATTTATGATGTTTTGAAAAAAGATTATACACATATTATAACGGAACATTATGAATCTGTATCAGCAAAAGGTTTGTTTTATTATGAGGCAATAGATTTAGGCAGAATTATTGGACAATATTGTAATGATGGTTTTTGTGATGTGTGTGAATTTGTGTATAGTAAATTTCATTCGGCATTATCAAGGGAAATGGTTGTTAAACAGATTTATCCTTTAGAAGAAAAATATTCACAAGTTGAAGACTCTGACGAAAGCTTATTAAAAGTTGGTGATGCATATTATGAGTATGAACCAGATAAGTTAAAGCTTTTGGAAGTGTTGTTGCCTAAGTTAGTGGTAGATAATATTTTTATGGCAATGGTAAATTCACAGGCGTCAGAACAAGGTGCCAGAATGACGGCAATGGATAATGCTACCAGAAATGCAAAAGATATGATAAGTAGTCTTACATTAAAATATAACAGCATTCGCCAATCAGCAATTACAACCGAACTTACCGAAATTATATCAGGTGCCGAAGCACAATAGTGACTCTTAAGGAGAAAAAAATGACAAAGAAAAAAGAAAATACATTAAGCGAAGATATGTTTGAAATATTGAAAAAAGATGAAAAAAAATCAAACATCGGTTATATTTCTCAGGTAACCGGAGCTGTGGTTGATGTTAAGTTTGATAGAGTTGAAGATTTACCTAATATCGGATACTCTTTAGAATGCGACAACCATGGAAAACGCTTGGTTTTAGAAGTGGCACAACATATAGGCGAGGGAGTAGTTAGAACCATTGCTATGGATACTACAGACGGTTTGGTTAGAGGGATGAGTGTCGTTAATACAGGTACTCCGATTGAAGTTCCTGTCGGCCCTGAAATGCTTGGTAGAGTTATTAATGTGATAGGTGAGCCTGTTGATGGCAGAGGTGCAATTAATGCAAAATTATGTTATCCTATACATCGTGAAGCACCGGCTTTTACAGACCAGTCTACAGAAACTGAAATTTTAGTAACCGGAATTAAAGTAATCGACTTATTGGAGCCATATTCAAAAGGTGGTAAAATTGGTTTGTTCGGTGGTGCAGGTGTCGGAAAAACAGTACTTATTCAAGAATTAATACATAATATCGCTAAAGGTCATGGCGGATACTCTGTTTTTGCCGGCGTTGGTGAAAGAACTCGAGAAGGAAATGATTTGTATCATGAAATGATAGAATCAGGTATTATTGATTTAAATGGGTCTAACTCTAAAACAGTTTTAGTATATGGCCAGATGAATGAACCTCCTGGAGCTCGTGCAAGAGTTGCTTTGACCGGTTTAACTCAAGCTGAATATTTTAGAGATGAAGCACATCAAGACGTGTTATTCTTTGTTGATAATATTTTCCGCTTTACACAGGCTGGTTCAGAAGTTTCAGCACTTTTAGGTCGTATTCCGTCTGCGGTAGGATATCAACCGACATTAGGTACTGATATGGGTGCTATGCAAGAACGTATTACATCAACAAAAAATGGTTCAATTACATCTGTTCAAGCAGTATATGTACCTGCAGATGACTTAACAGACCCCGCTCCGGCAACAACTTTTGCGCACTTAGATGCTACAACTGTATTGTCACGTAAAATTTCTGAGTTAGGTATTTATCCTGCAGTTGATCCGTTAGATTCTACTTCAAGAGTTTTATCTCCTGATATTGTTGGCGAGGAACATTATGCGGTAGCCAGAGGTGTCCAAGAATTATTGCAAAAATATAATTCGTTGCAAGATATCATTGCTATTTTGGGTATGGATGAGCTTTCTGATGAAGATAGGCTTATTGTTTCAAGAGCTCGTAAAGTTCAAAGATTTTTATCTCAACCTTTCCATGTTGCGGAAGTGTTTACAGGTACAAAAGGTGTGTTTGTTGAGCTTAAAGACACTATAAAAGGCTTTAAGGGGATATTAGAAGGTTTATATGATGATATTCCTGAACAAGCATTTTATATGGTAGGAACCATAGAACAAGCTATGGAAAAAGCAAACAAAATGAAAGAAAGTGCGTAGAATTATGACAATATCTCTGACAATTTGTTTACCGGATAATGTTTATGTGAAAGAATCCTCCGATAAGGTTGTTTTACCATTTGAAAAAGGTAATTTAACAGTAATAAAAGATAGGGCTCCTACGATATTGCTGTTAAATACCGGATTAATTCAATGTCTTAATGAAAATAATGAAGTAACAAAACAATATTTCATTAATAACGGTATGGCAGATATTGTAAATGATACATGTTTTGTGGCAGCAGAAAGATTGATTGACTTGCAAAAGGAAACGGCTGAAACTATTGAAGAAAAAGCAAAAGATAATAAGTTTTATCAAGCTGCATTAGAACGAATGAAATCTTTTAAGAAATAGAAAAAATCCGGTTTAATAACCGGATTTTTTTTGAGGGTTTCTCTTTGGCATGAGAAGTAAATAGTCGTCAAAGTTGATGTTTTTATTTATGCTCTCAAATTTATCTTTGTAGATAATGAGTGTGGCATAAACATTTTCTTTTTTTCCCCAACCAAAATCTGTGAAGCCTTTCTCGTTGATGAAAACCCTATATGTAAGGTGTTTCTGGTTATCAATCATGAAACGAGATGTGTGACAAGAATGGATTTTAATTTGGTCCTCATTAGAGTTTGCGATTCTGCAAATTTCAGGAGTTGGTAAAATTACGGTTCCTTTATTGCGGAATTTAGGATAGTTTTTTGCAATCCATTTTCTGCAGGCATCAGCAGAAGATTTTAGCGAAAGGTTGTGAGCAATTGGCTCTAGGAACATTACTTGCAACTGTTGTTCATTAAGTAAATTTACAATGGCAACAGCTTTTGACGCATCATGAACCACTCTTAGTTTGGCGTCTACATAAAGTTTTTTCTTCTCTCTCATAAACACGAAAATTTAACATAATTACTGATATTTGTCTAATACAATAGTGCATTATTGAATTTGTGTCAATAAAAAAACTACAGTAAAACTACGGTAGTTTTTTTGTTAAAATATCTAAAAAAATTATTTTTTATTTAAGTTTCTGCTCATTTCAAAGAACTTTTCGGTTCTTTGTTGTTTAAGTTCTTCGCCGCTGAATTTTGATAATTCGCTAAGATGCTTTTGAATCACTTTTTTCAGATTGCTGAATGTCATTTGAACATCGCGATGAGCGCCACCTAAAGGTTCAGGTACAATCTCATCAATAATGCCTAAAGATAATAAATCTTGAGCGGTAAGTTTAAGAGCTTCTGTTGCTTCTTTTGTTTTATCAGCACTACGCCATAAAATTGAAGCGCAACCTTCCGGAGAAATAACCGAATACATAGAGTGTTCAAGCATTAAAACAACGTTTGCTGTTGCAATTGCAATAGCTCCACCAGATCCTCCTTCACCTATAATGGTAGAAATTATAGGAGCTTTAACTTGAAAACACTTTTCAATTGAAGAGGCAATGGCTTCAGCCTGACCTCTGGCTTCGGCATCAACACCTGGATATGCACCCGCAGTATCTACAAAAGATAAAACAGGCATATTAAAGCGTGTTGCCATATCCATAAGTCTTTGTGCCTTGCGATAACCTTCAGGTTTTGCCATACCGAAATTATATTTCATACGAGTTTCAATAGAATTGCCTTTTTCTTGGCCTATAACAACAACTGAAACTCCGTCAAATTTACCGATACCGGCAACCATCGCTTCGTCATCACCAAAGCGTCTGTCTCCGCATAGTAAAACAAAATCGTCAATAAGAGCATTGATATAGTCAAGACAGTGTGGTCTGTTTGGATGTCTGGCAATTTGAGCCTTTTGCCAAGCGGTAAGGTTTTGATATGTTGAGTTTAACGATCTGCTTAACTTTTGCTCTAATCTTTTAATTTCTGCTGTTATATCAATATCTTCATCTTTAGCTAAAGCTTTAAGATGCTCGAGCTTTTCTTCGATTTCAACAATGTTTTTTTCAAAATCCAATATAACTTGGTTATTATCTGTTGCCATTTTTTCCTCATTAAAAATTTAACTTTAGCTATTCTTAGCATTTTTTTTTAAGTTTTTCATCACTAAAATTTTTACCTGTTAATTTTTCTTGTCAAATACATAATTATTTTGATTGAAAATGATAGTAAATTTAAATAATATAAGATAAATATTTTATTTTGGAGTAGATAGTTGTTAGCTGTTTTATTTTTTGTATCGGTTTTTTCATCAATTACGTGGGTAGCTTATATGGTGTTATATTTAACATCTAAGCTTGCCGGAAATGATTTAAGCTCATTACCGGTTTCTGATGTTGCTCTTTATATAGGTTTAATTATACTTCCGGTTTGGGCAGTGTGGCAAATTTTTGGTTTAATGTATCAATATAAAACTAATTCAGGTGTAGAAAATAAGCTTTTACAACTTTTTAATCAAATGAAAAAAAATCAAGATTATACAGATCTTATCGTTAGGGTTATGCTTGATGCAGAACACGAAATTAAAGATGGGTTTGTGGTTAATAAGTTTGATGTTTTTGTTTCAGATATGAATGAAATTTTGGCTGATATTGTACAAAGATGCAATGCAGCATCGTCTTTACAGATGGAACAATTGTGGGCAAAAGTTAAAAACGGAGAACGTTGGGCAATTGCTAAAAGGTTGGTTGAAACATCAAAAACTCACAGTGATTTTACAACATATTTAGCCGATAAATGTAAAAAAGATGATGTATTTAAGGGTACACTTTTAGAATTTTGTTACAGATATCAAAACTTGAGTGCTCTTTTGGAAAAACACGATAGAGACAGAGTGTTTATTACCATTTTGGAAACCGGGGTAATGGGCAAAGTGTATTCTATTTTAGCACCTGTTGTTGATGCTGTTGAATATTCGTATGATCCAACACCTGTTGTTGAAGAAAAAGAGGCAGAAATAGATGTTTCTCCTCGCATTTTAGAAATGAAAGAACCGGAAAGAAACGAAACACAAGAAACTTTTTGGAAAAAAATTAATCCATTTAAGAAAACAAAAGAAATATATATAGAAGAGGAAAAAAATCCTGATGATGATTTTTTTGCAGCTTTAGAAAAAAGTATGAATTCGCCTGAACAAAGACTTCAAAATTATCAGGATGATGAAGAAAAAACTCAAGATGATTATCCATATTTCGGTGTTTCGGAGCAAGCTACTGAAGAAGGAAAAACACCTCGTTTAAGTATGTCTTCCGTGAATGAAGATGCTGGTTTTACTCTTAGAGCTGAAAAAGATATGGAAATAAAACCTACAACTTCTAAAAAAACTCTAGATGATAATAATTTTGCATATCCGTTTGGCGGTTGGATAAATGAAGATAATTATAAGAAATAGCATATCAGTATTGTTGCTTTTATATGCTTTTATTGTTAATGCAGCTGAAAAAAATATATCGATTTATAATGCTCCTAAGTATGAAGACAATTTTAAAAATTTTGAATATGTCAATCCTAAAGCTCCTAAAGGCGGAAAAATAACCATACCTGAGTATGGTGGTTTTGATAATTTTAATCCGTTTATTTTTAAGGGAACGGCATCAGGTACAGTTGCCGGTTTAATATGGGACAGCCTGGGCTATTCGCCGGCAGATGATATTGCTACAGTATATCCGCTGATAGCTAAAGAATTTGAATATAACGTTGATTATGTCGGGTTTATAATAGATGAAAATGCAAAATTTTCTGATGGTACAGAAATTATGGCAGATGATGTGATTTTTAGTTTTAATGCCATAACACAAAAAGGTGCCCCGATTTATAAAGTATATTATTCTGATGTTGAAAAAGTTGAAAAATTAAATGATAAACATGTTAGATTTTATTTTAAGAAAGATTCAAACAATAAAGAACTTCCTTTAATTTTATCGCAATTAAAAATATTTTCAGCAAAATATTGGAGTGATAAAGATTTTTCAAAACCTACATTAGATATTCCGCTTGGTAATGGTCCTTATAAAATTAAAAAGTTCAGCGCAGGCAAATATATTGTTTTAGAGCGTGATAATAAGTATTGGGCTTCGGATTTGCCTTCAAGAAAAGGACATTTTAATTTTGATGAAATTCGTATAGATTATTATCAGGATACAACAGTTACTTTACAGGCTTTATTTGCAGGTAATATTGATGTTCGAGAAGAATATATTGCTAAAATTTGGGCAACGGGATATGATAATGAACAGGTTAAAAACTCAAGCATTATAAAGAAAGCTTTTGAGCATAACGAACCTGCTGTTTTACAACACTTTGCAATTAATTTGCGTAAAGATAAATTTAAGGATAAGCGTGTACGCAGAGCAATAGATTTGGCTTTTAATTTTGAGTGGGCTAATGACAGATTGTTTTATAATCAGTATAAAAGATTAAACAGTTATTTTACCAACTCTTCAATGGAAGCATATGGTTTACCTGAAGGGGAAGAACTTTCAATTTTAGAGCAATTTAGAGATAAGCTTGATGAAAGCATCTTTACAACAGAGTTTTCGCTTCCGGATAATTCAACACCGGAAAAACTGCGTAATAATTTAAAAACAGCGGTTAAATTATTAAAAGAAGCAGGTTTTGATTTTGTTGATGGCAAAATGACACATCTTGCAACGGGTGAACCTCTTAAGTTTGAAATTATAAGTAATTCTGCAAATGGTGCAACCTTTACCAGAGTGATGTTGCCTTTTATTGCAAATTTGAAAAAAATTGGTATTGATGCCGCATTTAGAACAATAGAGGTTAATATATTTAAAAACAGAATGGATAGTTTTGATTTTGATATTGCGATAATGTCGTATCGCATAAGTCAAATGCCCGGAAACGAATTAAAGGAAATGTTTGGCTCAGCATCAGCTGACACAAAAGGAAGCTACAATATAATGGGCATAAAAAATGAAGTGGCAGATGCTTTGATAGGAAAAATAGTTAAAGCTCAAACAAAATCAGAATATGAGGCTTCAATCAGAGCGTTAGATAGAGTATTGTTGAATGAATATTATCTTATTTTCCAATGGTATTCCGGAGTAAATAGAGTAGGGTATCGTAACAAGTTCGGTATTCCGGATACCAAATTAAAAATCGGATATCAACCCTTTTTGTGGTGGGATAAAAGTTTGGAGGCAAAATAATGAGAAATTACATAATAAAAAGATTATTGCTGATTCCGATTACATTATTGGGTATTTTATCAATTAATTTTGCAATTATACAACTCGCCCCCGGAGGTCCTGTTGAATATATGCTGGCAAAATATCAAGGGCTTAATGTCGATTCTAAAGCTCAGTTTACAGCAACGGCAAATGTTAAGAGCTCATCTTCTCAACTGCGGTATAGCGGTTCACAAGGTGTGCCGGAAGATTTAATAAAAGATCTTGAAAGGCAATTCGGGTTTGATAAACCTTGGTATGAACGATTTTTTAAAATGATAAAAGACTATGCTTGTTTTAATTTCGGGCAAAGTTATTATAAAGGAAAGGATGTCGGTAGCCTTATTGTTGAACGTATGCCGGTTTCCGTTTCATTAGGTTTGTGGTCTACATTGATTATATATCTGATTTCTATTCCGCTAGGTATTAAAAAAGCACTGAGCGATGGTTCAAAATTTGATGTTACGTCTTCTGTTGCAATCATATTCGGCTCTGCAGTTCCTGTGTTTTTATTTGCAGTGTTTTTAATAGTATTTTTTGCCGGAGGAACATATTTTCAATGGTTCCCGTTGCGAGGTTTAGTTTCTGATAACTGGGAGAGCTTGAGCTTTTTCCAAAAAATTACAGATTATTTTCATCATATAACTTTACCTGTATTATCAATTGTTATTGGCGGTTTTGCTACATTAACAATGCTTACAAAAAATTCGTTTCTTGATGAAATAAGCAAGCAATATGTATTAACAGCACGCTCAAAAGGCTTAAGTGATAATCAGATTTTGTATAAGCATGTTTTTCGTAATGCTATGTTGATTATTATTGCGGGTTTTCCGTCTCTGTTAATTAAAATGCTTTTTACCGGTTCGCTGTTAATTGAAGTTGTTTTTTCGTTAAACGGGTTGGGTTTATTGGGATATGAAGCAATTATGACCAGAGATTATCCTGTAATATTCGGAACATTGTATATTTTTGCCCTTTTAGGCCTTGTGTTAAAGCTTGTAAGCGATATTACATATTCATTGGTAGATCCTAGAATTAACTTTGATAAAATGTGATTATCTTAATTAGTGATAACAAAAAGGGGAGAACATATTCTCCCCAAAATAAACTCTTATTATAATTTTTCAATTTGAGCCACAGCATCTGTTGCCGCATTTAACGCTTTGGAAGGCTTGAAGTTTAAGTTGTGTTCTTTTAGAGCAACTGCATATCCATTTTTGTAAAGAGATGCTACAAATCTGATATGTTTTCTTGTGAGCCATTTTTTGCCTGTAAATACAAAAACAGGTTTGTTTGTTCCACACGATTCGCAACACATAGAAACAGAGTCACCTGTAACAACAATGTTATCAGCGCAAGCTAAATATCCCATATATGGATTTTCTTTTTTCTCGCCCCATAAGAATGTATGAGCAGGAACATCTTTTAATGCTTCCATAATGGCTTTTTCTGCTTTTACACCTGTTCTTCTTGAAGTTGTGATTAAAATTGAACCACCTGTTTTTTCTTTCAATGCGCGAATTTTATTTCCTAAATCAGTTGCGTTTTCTAAAGAAAACTCTTTCTTTTTAATTGCACCGCCAACAATAACAGCGGTTAATGGTTTAGGTAAATTTTCAAATTCAGGCATCCATTTTTCTTTAGCTTCTTGCAAAACTGTATCGGTTATACGATGTGGAGCACCAACAATGTAATGAATGTTTGGGTATGTTTTTTTATTTTTATCATGTTCCGGAACAAGTGCTAAATCAAATTCTTTAAGGCCTGTTTTTCCAGGGTGCATAAGCTGAATAAGCTTTGTTTTAGGATTTTGCTTTTTGATGTATCTTGCAACCGGAACAGTGCGTCTGCTGATAGATAAAACTAAATCTGGAAAAGGTGACGTAATTTTCTTTTTGCTATTTGGAGTAACGCCAACCAAAGTTTTTCCTCTTAAAAAGTTAGGAAGAGCAGAAAGCTTTGTATATTCCAGTTGTTTTTCAACAATTTCATATTTATCTTTATCTAGAAAGCCGACAACCCCACGTGCTTGACCAACACTGCCCATACGACTGTCCAGTAAAACCCATAAAACTTTTTTCATTTAAATATTTCTTTCTTAAAATTAAAAATTGATTTATTATATTATAAAAGATTTTATAACGTCAAGGAGAAACTTATAATGGTATATAAAACGCTTATTTTGAGTTTGTTTTTAAGTTCTGCTGTTTTACAACCGGCGTTAGCTCAACTTGCTTCACAAAAAGATGCAGCATATTTGGCAACTATTAAAGCCGTTGCAGATTATAAGGTAAATGATGAAGAAAGTATTCAGCAGATTCAGCAGTTGCGAGAAGATGAAGTTTTTAAACAAAAGCTGAAAAAAATGATGGAAAAACTTCAAAACAGTAAATCTAAAGATAGCTCGAACCGTAAAATATACAATATATTATTGGTAGCTGGAAAACAAATTTATGATGAGCTAAATTAAGCATTGCTTAAAGGTTCATTAGATATTATAAACAATCAATATGTTAACTTGAAAGAAAACCTATGAAGAAAACACTTTTAATTTTATTTTGTATATTAACAGCGTCTTGCTCATCTACAACTACATATAATATAGATGAAGAAATGGCAGATTTTGCTAAAAATGATGTGTAC
The DNA here is from genome assembly GCA_045611785.1 of Alphaproteobacteria bacterium. GTDB lineage: Bacteria > Pseudomonadota > Alphaproteobacteria > RF32 > CAG-239 > JAFTYO01. The sequence goes on along the minus strand of JAZKXV010000023.1, from coordinate 81,542 downwards.
GAAAATGATGCAGACCGCTATCGTCAAAATGTTGCGGTAAAAGAGCAGGGTGATACATTTGTCGTTTATGAGTATAAAGATATCCGCATTGATGAATTAGCTCCGCTTGCAATCAGATATTGTGAAGATAAAGAAGATCAAACAAATGCAGTTTTAAGAGAAATTGTGCTTTATCGTAACCACTTGCGCAGAGCAACATTTGATTGTAAAAATCTTGCAAAAGCAGAATAAAAAAACTATATAAGCCTTAGGAATAAAAAAGGTTTTTAAGGGTAGGTATAATGAGCAAAAATTTGTATGATATTTTAGGGGTTTCAAAATCAGCTACTGAAGCTGAAATAAAATCAGCTTATCGCAAAATGGCGAGAAAATATCACCCTGATTTAAATAAAGATGATAAAAATGCTGCTGAAAAGTTTAAGGAAGTATCTTGCGCATATGATATTTTAGGTGATAAGGATAAACGTAAAAAGTATGATAATAATGAAATAGACGCAGATGGAAAGCAGACAAGCTATGGTCGTGGTTTTGGAGGATCTAACCCGTTTGAACAAGGGTTTAAATCAAACTCAGGGTTTAATCCGTTCGGCAATTCTGCCGGATTTAATTTCTCATCTATTTTTGATGAAGATATAATGAGCGCTTTTACCGGTGCATCAAGAAAAAACAATGGATATGATTTTGGAGCATCACAAACACCCAAAGATGCTTCTCTTGTCGTGGACGTAAGCTTTTTGGAAGCAGCTAAAGGCACTCATAAGAATGTTACCATAAATGGTAAAGCTATAAATGTAAAAATTCCTGCAGGCACAGAAAACGGACAAACCTTAAGGCTAAAAAATTTTGGGACTCCTAATTATATGGGAGCTCCTAAAAGCGATGTCTTAATTACGGTTCATGTACGTGCACACAAATATTTTAAATCAGACGGATTAGATATTTTATTAGACTTACCGATAAGTATTAATGAGGCTGTTTTGGGAGCAAAAGTTACTGTCCCAACAATTAGCGGAGATGTTAATGTCACTATTCCTCCATATTCTTCAAGCGGTGAAAAACTAAGACTTAGAGGAAAAGGGATAGATAATGGCAGAATTAAAGGTGATGAAATTATTACCTTGAAAATTATGTCTCCGAGTAATCCGAGTAAAACACTGGAAAAAGTTTTATCAGAGCTGCATTTTACGGTAAATAGGGACTTCAAATGATACTTGAGAACTTAAAAGATTTTGAATGGTTCAATGAGCCGGAAAATGTACTGTTTACTGATAAGCAAATGAAAATTGTATCTAAACCTCAGACTGATTTTTGGCAGAGCATACATCATCATTTTGCAAAAGATACAGGGCACTTGTTTTTTGTTAGAAAAAACGATGATTTCATGGTAAAGGTTCACTGGAAGGCAGAAGATGCATCTAACTTTAATCAATGCGGCATTATGGTTAGGCTTGATGATAAAAATTGGTTTAAAGCGTCGTTGATGTATAAAAGTCATGATGCTCCTGAGGTCGGAAGTTGCGTAACATTAAGAGGACATTCTGATTGGGCAGGTGTAATATTGGAACAAGAGCCGTCAGAAATGTGGTATAAATTGGTGCGTAAACAAGATGACTTTATTGTAAGCTTTTCTACAGATGGAGAAAACTATATCAGATTACGACAGTTTTATATGGATACATCAGGCGCAGAATTAAAAGCAGGAGCATATATTTGTTCTCCACAGGATTCTTATTTTGAAGCGGTTCTTGATGAAATAGATTTTGATATCGATTTCTAATCAGTTTTTGCTTAGCAGACTTTGGTTTATCCGTCTGTCTACAAAACGTAAATAAAAAAGCAGTCAGTATGTGCTGACTGCTTTTTTTTATTGAATGCTTTTTATTTATCGGCTTTATCTGCAATTTCATCTTTAAGATTTGATGTTTTTGTTGCTGTAGTGCCGGTATCTTTCTTTTTCATCGGAAGAGGGAAAACTTTAACGCCTTCATAGTTTGAAGTAACAGGTTTAGGAGCAACTTTTTCTTCCGGTTGTGAAACAAGATTTTGACGCTCTTCCATTGAAACAATACGAGTAGTTACACTTGTTTCAATATTTCGAGAGTTTTTAGCTTTAACTTTTCTTTTTTTCTTTTTTACCTTTTTAGGTTCTTCCTTAACTTCCGGTTCTTGTTGTGGTTGAACAGAGTTTGCGGCAAAAGGGTTGTTTAATTCAACAGTGTGTGACATTTGTAATACAATTGGTTTACCATTTTCATCAAACACAACAGGTACAGGGTTTCCGTTTGCGTCAATTGTCATAGGAACAGGTACTCCGTTTGTATTAACCGGAACAGCTTGGGCAGGAACTCCGTTTACGCCTACAGCCATTGGCATAGGCATTTGCATTTGAATAGGCATGCCATTTGGCATAACTTGCATTGGCATAGGCATTTGTATTGCCCCATTTGGTAAAGCTACCGGAATTCCGTTTGCATCAATTTGTACAGCTGTTGGAACGCCATTAATATCAACAATTACAGGCATAGGTTGCATGGGGTTAACATTTTGTGCTGCAGGTGCCGGTTCTTCAGGCTTTGGTTCTTCCTTAACTTCCGGTTCTGGCTCTGGTTCAGGTTCTTCTTTTAAAATTAATTCAGGAGATAACGGATATGCATCTTGTGGAAGTCTTAACATCATATATCCTGAATCGCCACCAAAAGCAGGTCCTGATAAACCAATTGAATAGTAACCGCCAATATAGCCGTAATCTAAATCAATATAGTCAATAGCAAACAATGTTTTAATTGTAGTGTTACCGATTGTTGTCATTTTGCATATATAACCGGAATCTTCTAAAATGATATTGTTTGTGTTTTTAACATAAACTAAAGATCTTGCAGGTTTGCAAGTAGGAGTTTGACCATTGTATGTAACGTTATAATTTAAAATTACATTGAGCGATTTGTTGCCGATTGAGGCTGATACGTCTGTGATTTTAACATCGTCAATATACATATTTGCCGGTGTAACGCCAACCGTAACCGGAACAGTAAGATAATTTTCTGTACAAATATGACTTGAAGGATCCGCTCTGCATACCAAGGCTTTGTTTTGAGAGTTGTTGTCTAATAAATGTAGAAGAGAATTGTATATATATTCTTTCGACATAGAAAGTTTAGCCGGAGCACATTGCTTTTGGCGACATACAACAACGGAACTTGGTAATTCTATGCGTGGTTGCCAGTTTTCTGCGCGACGCACGCTGTTTACATAAAACGGGTTGGTGCAAGAAGCCGCAAAACCGGCGCTTATTGCTAATAAACCTAAACTCAATTTTTTAATCACGGTCAATTCCTTAAAACAAGTGAATACACTAAAATATACTATACTATAAATCAATAATATGAAAGAAAGGTAAACAAAAATAAACTTGCTTAATTTTTCTTTATCGAGTATGTTTATGGAAAAAACAGGAGAAGATTATGAAGTTGTTGTTAATGTTGGTCGTTTTTTTTGCTTATTCGGCCAATGCGCAAGTTAAAATTATTGACGGCGACAGCCTGAATGTTGATGGTAAAGAAATACGTTTGGTCAATATAGATTCTCCTGAATATTTTCAAACATGCTATGATTCGAATAATGTAGAGTATGAATGTGGTTATGAAGCATATTTATATTTGAAGATATTGGTGGAAAATGGCTTAAATCAGGGCAAGGATCTTAATTGTAAGAAAGTAGGTACTGATAAATATAACAGAGAGTTAAGCGAATGCTTTATAGGTAAAACCAACTTAAATAGGTTAATGGTTAAGTCCGGCCATGCCGTAAGCTATTGGGAGGACAAATATAAAAATTTAGAAAATAAAGCAAAAAAATCTAAAAAAGGTGTTTGGCAAGGCAAATTTATGCGTCCTGAGTTGTATCGCGTTTTAAAAAAAGCAAAAAAGCAATAAAAAATTTTAAAATAAGATAGATTCTTGTTGACACATTCAAAAAGTTATGTATATTGCATTCAACTATTTATGTTTAAATTTAAAAAAGTTTAGGTGAAAAAAAATGTACGCAGTAATTAAAACAGGCGGAAAACAATATAAAGTAGCAACAGGTGACGTTGTTAAAGTTGAAAAAATCGCCGGTGAAGAAGGTAAAGAAGTAATTTTTAATGAAGTTTTAGCTTGTGGCGAAACTGTTGGTACACCTTTGGTTTCAGGTGCCAGCGTAAAAGCTATAGTGTTAAAACAAGCTAAAGATGCTAAAGTTATTATCTTTAAGAAAAAAAGAAGACAAAATTATCGTCGTAAAAACGGCCACAGACAACAGATTACATTAGTTAAAATCACTGATGTTTGCGGTAAATAAGAGATAAGGAGTAAAGCAGATGGCACATAAGAAGTCAGGTGGTAGTTCATCAAACGGACGTGATTCTATCGGACGTCGTTTAGGCGTTAAGAAATTCGGCGGTGAAGCAGTTATTCCTGGAAATATTATCATCCGTCAACGCGGAACAAAATATCATCCGGGTGCAAACGTTGATATGGGTAAAGACCATACAATTTTTGCTGTAGCTGAAGGTAAAGTTGAATTCAAGAAAAAAGACGATAAAATGTTCGTTTCTGTAGTTACCGAATAGTTTGAAAAAATGAATCAGGCGGAGGGGGTAAAGATTTACCCCCTTTGTTTTACTAAATATAATTTTAACGGTTAAAGCGATATGAAATTTTTAGATCAGGCAAAAATATTTGTAAAATCCGGCGATGGCGGTAGAGGTTGCGTATCGTTTCGTCGTGAAAAATATATTGAATTTGGCGGACCCAATGGTGGTGACGGCGGAAAAGGTGGTAGCGTAATTTTTGAAGCTGTAGAAAACTTAAATACATTGATAGATTTTCGTTATCAACAACACTTTAAAGCTCAACGAGGTCAACATGGTATGGGCTCTGAAATGGCTGGTGCTAAAGGTCAGGATATGATTATTAAGGTGCCTGTCGGTACAGAGATTGTGGCCGATGATGGTGAAACTGTTTTAGCGGACATGATAACACCGGGGCAACGTTTTTTAATTGCCAAAGGTGGTGATGGTGGTAGAGGTAATGCAAAATTTAAAACTTCTACTAACCAAGCTCCTCGTTATGCTGAACCAGGTTGGCCTGGTGTTGAAATGTGGGTTTGGCTGAAGCTTAAAATTATTGCTGATATAGGTCTTATAGGTTTGCCTAATGCAGGGAAATCAACATTTTTGACATCAGTTACCAGAGCAAGACCTAAAATTGCCGATTATCCATTTACAACAATGCACCCACATTTAGGTGTTGCATGGATTGATAATAGAGAAATTGTTATCGCTGATATTCCGGGGCTTATTGAAGGCGCTCACGAAGGTGTTGGCTTGGGTGACAGATTTTTAAAGCATGTAGAACGTTGTGCTGCTTTCTTGCATCTGATAGACGGAACAGCAGAAGATGTCGTAACTCCTTATGTTACGATTCGTAGAGAGTTAGAGCTTTATAAAAGTGAGTTAATAACCAAACCGGAAATAGTTGCTATAAATAAAGCTGATAGTTTAACTAAAGAAGAAATAAATGAAAAAGTTAAGTCCCTTGAGCAAGTTTGCGGACATAAGGTTTATGCAATATCTGCAATTGCAAAACAGGGAGTGACAGACTGTTTAAGAGATGTTTCTCAATTTGTTACTCGCAATTTACGAAAACAAGAAGATGAAGAAACTGAAGTTAAAAAGAGCTGGTCGCCATTAGATTAAAAGGAGAATGTAAGGTGGAAAATACTGAGCAAAAAATATTAGATATCGTAAAAACAACTTTAGATGATAATAAAGCTGAAGATATTGTTGTTATAGATTTAAAAGGAAAAACATCTATTGCAGGGTTTATGGTGATAGCAAGCGGTAATTCGCAACGTCATGTAGCATCTATTGCTGAAAAGGTTTTTGAGAATTTGAAAAAAGCCGGTTATAAATCTTCAATGGAAGGTGAAGAAAAAGCAGATTGGGTCTTAATTGACGCATTTGATGTTATTGTTCATGTCTTCAAACCTGAAGTAAGAGATTTTTACAATATTGAAAAAATGTGGCAATCTGCTGCTAATTTAAGAAAATAATGATAAACCCTCTTAATTGTTAAGAGGGTTTACATTTATAAGAACTTATTTAATTTTTCTTTTATCGGGTTAAAATCTCCATTGTAGCAATTTGTTAATTCAAAATCAGCTACAAGTTTGTTTTTAAACCAAGTTCTTTGACGCTTAGCATATTGACGTGTATGTAATTTAGCATTCTGAAGAGCCTCATCAAATGAGCACTTTCCGTTAATATAGTTCATAAGTTCAGGGACACCTAATGCTTTCATTGCAGGGAGTTTTTCATCCAGATTAAGACTATTTAAAAATTTTATTTCATCTAGCGCTCCTGATTCTATCATTTTATCTAAACGTAGATAACATCTTGCATCTAGTTCTTTTACATTAGGGCAAATCTTAATAACAAAGAAATCTGCCTGCGGCAATTTTTTTAGCATAGGTTTTGCGTGCCATGCCGACAAAGGTATTTGGGTATGCTCAAACACTTCAAGAGCTCTTAATAAACGAGTTGTATCATTTGGACTAATCCTTTTTGCCGATTCGCTATCTTTTAATGTTAATTCTTGATGTAAAAAATTTGACCCTTTTTCTTTAAGCATTTGAGAAATTTTTTCTCTTATTTTATTTGGTGTTTCCGGAATTGGTGTGGTGCCGTTAATTAAATTGTCAATATATAATCCTGTTCCGCCAACAACAACGGCTGTTTTATTTTGTTGCCATGCCGATTTTATTTCATCTACTGCTAATGTTAACCAATCTACAACATTGCCTTTTATGTGTGGTTCATAAATTTCGAATAATTTATGTTCAACGATTGCTTTATCATGTTCGTCAGGGCAAGCCGAAATTATGGGTATATGTTTATATACTTGCATAGAATCGCAGTTGATAACTATGCCATTAAAAGCAACGGCTATATCAATGGCGAGAGCAGATTTTCCGGAGGCGGTAGGTCCCGCAACTATTATTACTTTATTTTGCGACATTTTGCATTTTCCACCAGCTTTTTACAAATGTCTTCATAAGACATTCCTACATATTTTGCTTGTTCAGGCACTAATGATAAAGGTGTCATGCCTGGGTTAGTATTTATTTCTAAAAATACAACACCATCTTTTTCGTTGTATCGGAAATCTGAACGAGAGAGTGTGTTGCATTTTAGCAGTTTATGAATTTTTAATGCATTATCCATAGCTGTTTGATAAGCGTTTTTATTGATATCAGCTGGTATAATGTGAGTTGTTGCGCCGTTTGTATATTTTGCAGAATAATCATAAAAATCTCTTGTAGGTCTTAGCTCTGTAACGGCTAGTGGTTTATCATCAACTACAGCAACGGTAATTTCTTTTCCTTCAATAAATTTTTCAACTAAAATTTCTCTTTCATCATCGTCATAATTGACCTGTCTTTTATCAGCATCATTTTTAACGATAAAAACACCTACGCTTGATCCGTCATTGCGAGGTTTTACTACATATGGATAAGCAATTGTGGTTCCTTGTTCTTTGAATTCTTTAAAAGTTATAGCTTCAAAAGGTGCTGTATGAATTTTATTTTCAATACAAATCTGTTTTGTAATATGTTTATTCATACCTAACAAAGATGGCTCCATGCTTGAGTGTGTGTATGGAATTTGAAGTAAATCGAGTAGAGCTTGAATTGCTCCATCTTCTCCCCAGTTTCCGTGTAAGGCATTAAAAACAACATCAGGTTTTTGAGCTTTTAGTGTATCTATAAAATCGTAAGTAGATATTAAATCGTGTTCAATAACTTCATATCCGCAATTTCTTAATGCGTTTGCAACACCTTCTGCACTTACTAAACTGACATCTCGTTCTGCTGAGAAGCCACCTTTTAAAACTAAAACTTTTTTTATGAGCATTGTTTTTTTCCTTTATTATAAATCTAATTTTTGTTAGTATACCCAATAAACTTAAAGAAAGCATAAACAATATGAAAAAGATAATTTATTTTTTAAATTTTTTGCTTGTATTTGCATTACCTATAAACGCTAAAACCTTAGAACAAAAGTTAAATGTAGAAATAGGGGTTTTTGATGCAGCAAAAGTTATAATGTCATACTCAATAGATGATAAAAAGTATGCTTTTTCATCAAATGTGGAAACTGCAGGCATGTTTGCAAAACTATATTATTTCAGCGCAACATACGCGACTAACGGAAACATATTAAATAATAAGTTTATCACAAAAGATTATAGTTATGTATCAAAAAGTAAGTCATCTGTCAGAACAAAAAAATTGGTCTTTGATGATGTTGGAACATTATTAGAGCGTATCAGTAGTAAAAATAAAAAAGAAAAAAAAGTTAAGATAGATATAACAAATCAGGTTTTTGATTTTAATGATTTGCAATCGGTTTTTGCCTACCTTGTAAAACAATTAAGCAATAATAAAATTTGTGATATGGAAAAGGAAGTGTTTGACGGCAAGAAAAAGTATAAAATAACCATAAAAAATGAGGGAAATACTAATATTAATGATGAAGATGTCGAATATAAAGGAGAAGCTCAAAAATGCAATCTTTTCATAAAAAGAACAGACTATGACGATGATGATTTGCTTTTTAGCACTACTGCAGAACGGCCGATAAATTTTTGGATAGCACGAGAAAAAGAAAGCTTAATGCCTTTTGTTGTGAAAATTGAGATTGACTCAACCCCATTAGGTAAGTTAAAAGCATATACAACAGATATTATAGTAAAGGAATAAAAAATGCCAAAATCAGAACTTTTGCTTCCGGCAGGATCTCTTGTAAAATTAAAAACAGCCATTATGTATGGTGCAGATGCTGTTTATGCAGGTACCCCAGATATGAGCTTGCGTACACAATCTAAAATTTCACTTGAAGATTTACAAGAAGGAATAAAGTTTGTTCATGATAAGGGAAAGAAAATTTATCTAACCTTAAATTTGTATATTCATAATGAAGAAGCAGCAAAGTTGCCTCAATTTATACAAACTCTGCGCGATTTGAAACCAGATGGCGTATTAGTTGCTGACCCTGGTGTTTTTTATTATTTGAAAGAACATGCTCCAGAATTAAAGCGCTTTGTTTCGACTCAAGCCAACGTGTGTTCATCTCAAACAGTTAAGTTTTGGCAATCTATGGGCGCAAAATTGTGCGTTTTGGGACGTGAGGTAACATTTGATGAAATGCAACAGATAAGAACTGATTGTCCTGATATTTTACTAGAAACATTTGTTCATGGTGCTATGTGTATGTCTTATTCCGGACGTTGTCTTATATCCAATTATTTGGCTGATAGAAGTGCTAATAAAGGTAAGTGTGCACATTGTTGTCGTTGGCATTATAAATTGCATATCAGACTGAAAGATGGCACAATAAAAGATTTAGAAATTAATGAAAATAATAAAGATGCTTTTGAGTTTTTATTAGAAGAAGATTTTCGTCCTGGCGAATATTATGAAATAGTTGAAGATGATCACGGCGGATATATGCTTAACTCAAAAGATATGTGCTTAATGCCTAGATTGAACCAAATATTAAGTATAGGTATGGATTCTTTAAAAGTTGAAGGAAGGAATAAAACAGAATATTATGCCGGTACTGTCGCAAGAGCGTATCGTCAGGCAATTGATGATTATTATAAATCTCCTGAAGATTGGGATTATACAAAATATATGCATGATTTGCAGACATTGCAAAATAGAGGCTATTGTTTAGGCTTTCATGATGGAAAATTAACCAATATAAGCCAAAATTATGAATATACCAGAACTATGGGTGAGTGGCTCTTTGCCGGCTCAATTGTTGAATGGCAAGGTGATGATGCAATTTTTGAATTAAGAAATTATATTAATGCTGGTGAGTTTATTGAATTTTTGATTCCAAACGGCCTTGATAACTTAAGGCTTACATTAACAGAATTTGAAGATGCTGAAACAGCAGAAATCACTCCAAAAGTTTCTGCCGGACAAGGTAAAAAAATCAGAATTAAGCCAAATGTATGGGGTAAACCTATAAGCGAAATTAAAAAGCTTTTACCGCAATATACAATTGCTCGTAAAATTGGTTCTCTTAACGGTGCAAACAAAGAAATGTTTGATCGCAAACAAGATGAGTTTGATGTTTTGTGTAACGGATAACATTAAATCTTGTTTTGGTGTTTGTACGCAAGGAATGTGTTTTCTAAAAGCATTGCAATTGTCATAGGTCCAACACCACCCGGAACAGGGGTGATGTATGAGGCCTTTTCAACTGCACTTTCAAAATCTACATCGCCACAGATTTTGCCGTCAACATGGTTTATGCCAACATCAATTACAACAGCTCCTTCCTTTATAGAACTTCCTTTAATTAGTTTTGGACAACCGCAAGCAGATACAATTACATCCGCTTGTTTAATTAATGATTCGAGATCTCTAGTTCTTGAATGAGCAATGGTAACGGTGCTGTTTTTATTTAGTAAAAGCATAGCAACCGGTTTTCCTACAATTTGCGAACGTCCGATAACAAGAGCATTTTTTCCTGATAATTCTATGTTGTATTCTTCTAAAATTCTAAGAATGCCTTTAGGGGTTGCGGCAATCACAGCTTCTTTTGAATTGTTTTGTAAGAGACCTATATTGTAAGGATGAAAACCGTCTACATCTTTATAAGGAGAAATTATATCTAATATTTTTGTTTCATTTATATTAGATGGTAAAGGTAACTGAACCATAATTCCATTAACTGAATTGTCTTGGTTTAGGTTATGTATCAGTGTCTCAAGTTCATTTTGTGTAATGCTGTCGTCAAAATTGTATAACGTTGTTTTGATACCCATTTCATCGGCAGCTTTAATCTTGTTGCGAACATAAATTTTGCTGGCTTCATTGTTGCCAGCTAAGACAATTGCTAAATGTGGCTTAACATTAAGGGTATCAATAGTTTCTTTTAATTGCATTCTAATTGAGGCTGCCAAATTTTTACCATTAAGTATATTTGCTGACATTAGACATTCTCCATTAATTTTATTAAATCTGAATCTGAAATTTTATCAGAGCTAATTTTAATTTTTTTCCACTTGTCAAGTTCACCGCTAAATATATCAATTTCAGATTTAGCAATTTTAAGTTTTTTAGCTAAAAAAGCTACCAATTCTTTATTTGCTTTTCCTTTTTCGGGAACTGAAACAACAGATATTTTTAAAAAAAGTTCTTTGTTAACATCTGAGGTTGTTCCTAAAACTTTACAAGAAGAAGAGTTAGGGGTTAGCCTAACTCTTAAAATGTAGTATTTATCTGTTTTAGTAAAAAACATCAAAATTTACATTACCATTTCTTTTAATACAACAACCATACGTGCAATAAAGAAAAGGCCTAAAAGTAAAATAAATGGTGATGCATCAAAATCTGCAAAAGGAGGAACCTTTTCACGAATTTTTTTGTATACAGGTTCTGTGGCTTTTTTCAAAATTTCAACAAACTTTATTGCATATTTATTGTTAGCATTAATAAGTTTGAAATGATGTAACCAGTAGATTACAACTTCAACAACTACAACTTTAAAATAAATATCTATTACTAAAGCTATTACATCAAAGAAAGGAATAAGAAGCATCCCCATAATTTTTTCTCCTACAATAAATTAAACGTTATTATCAGTATCAAGTGATTCATACTTTAACTTAAATGAATTTCTTCGTCCAGTTAATTTTTTCATTTTCTCAGATATTTCATCTGCCATATCTTCGTTTCTTTCTCTAGCCATATCATATGCTAATTGAAATTCTTGAGATGCAATATAAGAATCGTCTTCGAGCATTTCATCTAGCGCGTTGTTTAACATGGCATCGTAATAATTAAAATCATCAGATAAGTCATCGTCATCATCATGGTTTATATTAAGGCTTTCTTTTTGTTGTCTGTTGATATCATAACCAAAAGGAAGCTTTTGCAAAGCCTTGAAAGCTTTATAATACGGAATTGCTCGCTCATATTCTGCTCTGCTTATTTCTACATCAGAGTTGCTTCTTGTTGTTATTTTAATTGCGCTACGCATTTCACGCATTTTTTGTAATTTATAACGAAGATGTCGAGCATTTTCTTCAGCTTGAGGATGCCTGCTTCCTTCTAGTAAGCCTAAGCATAACATCATCTCCGATTCGCGTTGGTCTGTTTCTTCTAAAAACTTATTGCGAACAGTTAAGTCTTCTGTTGATACAAAACCATCATTCATTTTCTTTAAAATTTCTGTTGTTTCATTAAGCCAAGAAAAATATTCGTTAACAGAGTTGGTGCCGCTGTTTGTTTCTTCAATGCTTAATGCAGCATTCGTATTTAAATCTAAGTTTCTTATGCTAGCATTTTCTTCGATATTTATAGCTGTTTCGTACCTTAAGTCTGAAGCAGTCATTTCGCGTCCGGCAATAGCAACTTTTCTGTTTTCAGGAGCAAAAATTACTTGAAGTGTTAGCTTTCTTAACTGTTTTTCTCTTAAATCTTTATATGTATCACGTAAAGATTTTTTGATTATTTCACTGTTCTTTTGATGAGTATAAGATTGTTGAGTTTCGTCTTCAAAATTATCCATATTATCCTCCATGCAATTAGTATTCTTCAAAAATTATTTTGCCTTGTTCAAGCCAAATAATTCTATCAATTACCCAGTTGCTTATTTGTTCTATTTTTTCCAGTTCAACACCCATAGTTAATCCGGCATGACCAATGAATAAGGTTTCTTCATCAGATAAATCGTTGTCGGCATGTCCGAGCATGCACATTTCTTTTACGAGCTCTAAACAAATTCTGCGATCTGTAATTTGCTTAAGCTCATCTAAGATTTCTTGTTCACTTGCCGGTAAAAAGAGTTTTCCAGCATTTTCAAGCTTATAATACTTAGCAGCGTTGATGATATATTTAATTTCATTTTCGTCGCGGGTGCCATCTATGTTAGCAAGAAAAAACAATGCTCTTAAGAAAATAATTTTATGTTCTTGTGGGAGTTTTAATATAAACTCATTCATTTCTAATGTTTCATTATATGTCATATTTAGGCTCCAAAATTATTGTTGCTAACATATTAGTGAAGAAAGTTGTTTTTTTCAACAAAAAAGATAGTTAAACAAAAGAAAAAATGTTTGAAAAAAATTAATAATTGTCATAGCATAATAGTCAAATGAAAATAAAAGAAAAAAGAGAACATGAGTAAGAAATTTTTTATAAAAACTTTTGGCTGTCAGATGAATGTGTATGATTCTCATCGGATGGCAATTATGCTTGAAAATTTTGGAATGGAAGAAACAACGGTTCAATCTGATGCTGATTTGGTGTTGTTTAATACTTGTCATATTAGAGAAAAAGCTGCTGAAAAAGTTTTTTCAGACTTAGGTCGCGCATATCTTATAAAACAAGAACGCCAACTTGAAGGAAAAGATACAATTATAGGTGTGACAGGATGTGTTGTTCAGGCAGAAGATGAACAAATAGCAAAGCGAGCCCCTTATGTTGATTTTGCTTTGGGCCCATTAACTTATCATAGATTGCCGGAAGTTCTTGCTAAAATTTCTCGTCAAAGAGGTGTGCCTATTATCGATACTGATTTTCCAGCAGAAGCTAAATTTGATTTTTTGCCGCAAAACAGGGCAGAAGGCGGATGTTCTTTCTTGGCAGTTCAAGAAGGTTGTAATAATTTTTGCACGTACTGCGTTGTGCCATACACTAGAGGCGCTGAGTATTCTCGTCCTATCGAAGAAGTTATAGAAGAAGCTAAGCGATTAATTGAAACAGGTACATTGGAAATTAATCTGTTAGGGCAAAATGTAAACTCTTATCATGGTGAGGATGCAAACGGAAAAGAACGTAACTTTGCATATCTTTTAAATCGTTTATCTGAAATTGATGGTTTGAAAAGGTTGCGTTATACAACGTCTTATCCTGCAGATGTAGATGATGATTTAATAGAGTGTCACCGTAATTTGAAACAATTGATGCCTTATTTGCACTTGCCTGTACAAGCAGGTTCTGATAAAATTTTAAAAGCAATGAACAGAAGGCACAATAGAGAACAGTATTTGGAAAAAGTTGAAAAATTAACAAATGCAAATCCTGAATTAAGAATGTCATCAGACTTTATTGTGGGCTTTCCGGGTGAAACGGATGAAGATTTTGAACAGACATTAAGTTTGGTTAACCAGGTAAAATATATTCAGGCATTTTCATTTAAGTATAGCAGAAGAGCTGGTACACCGGCTGCTGTTATGCCTAATCAAGTAGAAGAAAAAGTTAAAAAACAACGGCTTGATGTGTTGCAACAGTTGCTGTTTGATTATCAAACAAAGTTTAATATGTCGTGTGTAGGTAAAGAATTTGATGTCTTGTTTGAACAAAACGGACGTCATAAGGGTCAGCTTATCGGCAGGACGCCGTATATGCAAAATTTGTATGCAAAAGCTGATAAAAGTTTGTTAAATACAATTGTGCGTGTTCGTGTAGAAGATGCAACAACAAATTCATTATGTGGAAAGGTGTTATAAAATGGCAGAACTAAATATGGAACTATACAATAATCAATTAGTGCAAAAATTGGTTGGTGCTTCTGATAAAAATTTACGTTTAATTGAAAAAATGCTTAATGTTGAAATTTTGTGTTTTGGAAATCAGATTACACTTAAAGGAAACACTAAAGATATTGAAGATGCAAAAAATGCTATCAATGTTTTATATGACAAGGTTAGCAAAAGCATTGAAGTTGGGGAACAAGAAGTAAAAGCAGCTGTCAGAATATGTTCTGGAGTTCAAGATGAAAATGAAGCCCAAAACTTAAATGAAATTGTTTTGAAAACTAAAAAGCGCTATATTTATCCTCGTTCTGCAACACAAGCAAAATATATTCAGGAAATGCTTAAGAATGAATTGGTTTTCGGCTTAGGCCCTGCTGGTACCGGTAAAACATATTTAGCTGTTGCATTAGCTGTATCAATGATGCTTGAAGGAGCAATAGATAAAATCATATTATCACGTCCTGCAGTTGAAGCTGGTGAAAATTTAGGTTTCTTGCCTGGCGACTTAAAAGAAAAAGTTGATCCTTATTTAAGACCACTTTATGATGCTTTATACGAAATGTTGCCTGCTGAACAGGTTGATAAAAAATTAGCACTTGGCGAAATTGAAATTGCACCTCTTGCATTTATGCGTGGACGTACTTTATCTAATGCGTTTGTTATTTTAGATGAAGCACAAAATACAACACCTATGCAAATGAAAATGTTTTTAACTCGTTTGGGTGAAAATTCTCGTATGGTTATCAATGGTGACTTAAGCCAAATCGACCTCCCAAGAGGCACGGTTTCAGGTTTGAGAGATGCTCTTGATACATTGAAAAATATCAACAATATAAGTTCAGTAACATTCGGAGCAAACGATGTCGTTCGTCATGGTTTGGTAGCAAAAATCGTTAAAGCTTACGAAGAAAAGAGTAAAAAATTACATGAAGAATAATTTTGATGTGTTTTTGACTGTTGACGATTCTCGTTGGACGGCGGCAATTCCTGAAATTGCCGCTGTTATCGAAAATGTGAAAGATGTTGTTTTGCAAGAGGTTTCCTCAACAGTAGAATATTTGCAATTAAACAAGAATTTTGTTGCTAATTTGTGTTTGAGTGATGATACAACTGTTCATAAACTAAATCTTGAATTTAGAGGTATGGATAAGCCTACAAATGTTTTGTCTTTTGCTAACATTGATAGCGATGATTTTGACGATATGTTAGAATTTGATGATGAAGTTGAAATGGGTGATATTATTATCGCTTATGAAACAATGGAAAGAGAAGCAAAAGAACAAGAAGTTAGTTTTGAACACCATTTTTGCCATTTGTGGGTGCACGGGCTATTGCATATTATAGGCTATGATCATATTGAGGAAGATGAAAGAAGCAATATGGAACGCCTTGAAACAGCTATATTGGCAAAATTAAACATTGAAGATCCATATAAGGAATAGTTGTTTGAAAAAACTTTTTACAATAATGCAGGCAAATTATAAAAAAAGCGCTCTTGTTTTAGGAGTATTATCAGCCTTGGCTTTTGCGCCCATTTTTATTTTGCCGGCGTTTATGATATCTTTTGCTTTGGCTTTTAAGATTGCAGATAATTTGCCTTCATATAAAAAGGTATGTGCTTTTGGATATTGGTTTGGTTTTGCTCATTTTGTAATAGGCTTGTATTGGATAGGAAATGCTTTATTAGTTGACTTTGTCAGTTTTGGTTGGCTTTACCCGATAACAATTATGAGTATAGGAGCTTTTTTTGGCCTGTTTGCAATTCCATCTTTTATAATCTGGCATTTTATGCGTTCCGGAAATTTGTATGTAAAAGTTTTATCTTTTGCATGTGTATGGGTGTTGGCAGAATGGTTAAGAAGCTTTTTTTTAACAGGATTCCCATGGAATATGTTGGGTACCGTTTTTGCTTTTCATGATGCATATATTCAAACGGCGTCTATATGGGGAACATATGGTTTAAGCTTTATAGCTGTTTTGTTGGTAGGATGCGTATATGCAATGTTTAGTAACAAAATATCTATAGGATTTACTGCATTATTGGGAATTATAATTGCTTTGAGCACTTTTGGCTTTTGGAGAATAAGCACATATGATGCGGTGTCTTCAGATATAAAAATAAGGATGGTGCAACCTAGTATACCTCAAAGTATGAAATGGAAATCTTCTGAACTTGAAAGCAATTTTTTTGAATATGTTAATTTAAGTAAAAAGGAAGGCCTTGAGCAGGTAGATTTTGTAATATGGGGTGAAACTGCATTACCATTTGATATAAGGTATAGATCTGAATATAAAGAATTTATCAAAGACGCGATTCCGGATAATGGATATTTGGTAACAGGGGTTGTACGTTTTGAATTGTTCGATAATTATTATAGTCCGTATAACTCAATGTATGTAATTGATAAAAATGCCGACATAGTAAACTTTTATGATAAGAACCATTTAGTGCCGTTTGGGGAATATATTCCATTTAGAAAACATCTCCCTAATTGGGTGCGACCGATTACCAATAATATTGCAGATTTTGCTACAAGTGAAAAATTTAAAAATATTAAATTAAATAATTATCCTGATTTTGGCGGGTTAATTTGTTATGAAATAATATTTCCTGATAATGTAGTAAACAGAAATGCAAAACCTAAATGGTTGGTAGTATTAACCAATGACGGATGGTATGGGAAAAGTTCGGGTCCTTATCAACATTTGGTTGCTGCACAAATGCGTGCTGTTGAAGAGGGAATAACTATTGTAAGAAGTGCAAATTCCGGCATTAGTGCGATAGTTTCACCGATGGGCCAAATTTTAAATAAAATAGACTTACATGAAAAAGGTTATTTGGATGTTTTCCTACCTAAAAACATTGAGATAAACACTTTATATAGCCACATCGGAAGTACCGGAATTGTTTTGTCTGTTGTGCTAATTTTGTGTTTTTTAATACTTTTAGACTATCGTCATTTCAGAAAAAGCACAAAATGATAATTGACACATAGGGTATACAATGTTATATATTAACATAATATTTTATGTGAAAGGACTATCTTTATGAAAACTGAACTTGATTTATCTCCTGTTAATCGTTCGACAAGCAGTTCTCCAAATCCGGTAGATGTTCATGTGGGCAAAAGAATACGTTTGCGTCGTACACTTTTGGGATATAGTCAGCAGTTTATGGCTAAAAAATTGGGCCTTACTTTTCAGCAAATACAAAAATACGAAAGAGGAGATAATAGGGTAGGTGCTAGCCGTTTATGGGATATCAGTAAGGTTTTAAATGTGTCTATGGATTTTTTCTTTGAAGAAATGGATGCAGATGTAGAAAAAAACAGCCCTATGATGCTCAATGTGCCTGAAAGTGAAAATGTTTTAATGTTCAATGAAGATGTTGAAAAGATAGAAATTGATCCTATGAAAAAACAAGAAACCATTGAGCTCGTTCGTGCATACTATCGCATCAGTAACAGAGCATTGGCAAAACAACTTTTTGATTTAATTGTATCGTTATCAAAAACCAGCTCAAAAGTTGTTGATGAATAGTTCTTGAAAATTAAATAAAAGTAAGATAAAAAGTTCCTAATAATTTTTTATAAGGAACTTTTTTATGCTTGAAAATAATCAACCAAAATTTTTTGGCCGCCGTAAAGGCCGTGTGATAAGAAAAACTAAAAGTACATTGTTGGAAAAGTTTTTGCCGTCAATAAAAATTGATAGCGATACTGTTTTCGATAAAGACAAAATGTTTGGTAAACCGGTTGAAAAAATAAATTTAGAAATAGGGTTTGGTGATGGTGTTCATTTGGCCGGACAAGCTCTTAATAATCCAGATATTGGTTTTATCGGAATTGAGGTTTTTCAAAATGGTGTTGCTAACTTGTTGACGTTGATTACAGGTGTAAAAGAAGGTAAAGATATACCGGAAAAGTTTTGTTTGTTAGGCGATAGGCAAGACAATATAAGAGTCTTTGATGACGATGCCAGATTGTTATTTAGCAAAATACCTGATGGTTTTGTTGATAGAGTGTTTTTGTTGTTTCCGGATCCCTGGCCTAAGAAAAGACATGCTGATCGCAGATTCGTTAATCCGGATAATTTAAAAGAATTGGCTCGTATTATTAAAAAAGGAGGCATTCTTCGCATTGCAACCGATCATAAAGTTTATAAATCATGGACTTTAAGAACAATGCATAAAAACGATAACTTCAAATGGACTGCAAAAACTTCTGCCGATTGGAGAAACGAACCAAAGGATTGGGTAAAAACCAAGTATCAGCAAAAAGCTATAAGAGAAGGCAGAAAGCCGGTATTCTTTGAATATGAACGTGTTTAATATTCAGGATACGTTGTTATTGTCGGGTCAATATTAGGCTCCGTAATTTTGTTAATATCTTCGATAGGATATGATTGAACGTCATATATCCTGTTGCCTCCTTGATATAATGTGTTTTCAATTTGATTTTTTAGCTTTTGCGGAGAAATTGAAAATGGAGGTGGGTTTTGTTTATTGATTTGAGTAATCTGCCTTGGACCAGTCAGTAAATACTTTCTTGCCTTGTTATTATAGGTTGAGTTGATTGTATTTGTTTGATTATTTGTACCTGTATATACTATCGGATTTCCCAAAGGATTGGGCGCATTTTCCGGTTGTATGAGTAAAATACTGTCTTTTTTTCCGTCAGGTAGCTCAGATTCGCCATATACAATGGTTGGTTCTTGAGCTCTGATATTGGTGGAAAGTAAAGTTATAAAAACAATAAGCTTTATCATAGAAATCTCCTTTGCTTTATAACTATACTTTCGAAATTGTTTTTCAATATGTCTAATAATTATGACATATTTGCAAAGGTACTAAAAATTTTTTCGTAATTGTCTGGGGCTTGTATGTTATTTTGTTGCACATATTTCCCACGCTCTTTTAGAAGATTGTGCAGATATGTTATAGCAAACAGCCTTACCGAACATGTAAACCCAAGTTTTGGATCTTTATTGGCAGCAATTAGTTCAAATAATTTTTTACGTTTTATATGCTCATATTTGCATATATCATCAACGGCAGTCCATTCAGGTGAGGTCAGACGCATGCTCGTCTTTTTATCAAAAACTGAAATAACTCGATTTGTTAACTTTGTCATGAATAAATCTCCAATAAATTACAACCATTAGTAGAGTTCTAAGAAGATATACACCAAATATTTTGGATAAGCAAGATATAATTTAATTTTTATGAAAATTAAAATGCTGCTTATATGCTAAAGCCCCTAAAAAAGGGGCTTATAATATTAATTTTGCTGAATACTAAGCGCTCTTACAGTATCCATATCTTTAATGAAGTCTTCCATTTCTTGTTCATGTGCCAACTCTTGCATTAAAATATGTTCGCTGATGCGATATGTTTCATGATCTTTACCAAAGCACATTTCGCAAATTCCTTGATATCGACCAATTGCACAACGTTCAGATTCAAGGTTCTGAATAACTAAATTATAAGAGTTTTCATTTATTGGCGCTTCATATTTACATCTGGCGATTTTATGCAATTCTTCAAAGTTTATAACAGGGATTCCGCCAAGCTGTAAAATACGATTCGCTATCATGTCAGCATGCTCAAATTCTTCTTTTGCATGTTCTAAAAATTCTTTTTCTATATCTGTCTTAAATTGCCCGACAGTGAGCTTTGCTCCAATCCAGTATTGATAGTATGCAAGCCATTCTTCCGAATAGGCCTGATTTAATGTTTCAATAAGATTAGAAATGTTAACTTTTACAATTTTTTGTGCCATATTGCCCATGGGTGTATCCTTTCAAAAATAAAGTGAGACACACTAAATAATGTTTATTTAAGCAATATCAAGAATGAGAAAAATATTTTTACTAGTATTTAAATATTTATCAGTTAAGATAGTAAAAAATAATTTTTGGGAGGATATGTTATGGTATTGATAGCCCCCAGCATTTTATCTGCTGATTTTTCATGCTTAAAAGATGAGATACAAATGCTAACACAGGCAAATGCTGATTGGATTCATCTTGATATAATGGATGGGCATTTTGTTCCAAATATAACATTTGGACCTGGAGTTATAAAAAGTATAAGACCTTATACGCAATTGCCGTTTGATGTTCATCTGATGGTAGATAATCCGTTGGAAATGATACCTTGGTTTGCTCAAGCAGGTGCTGATATAATTACGGTTCATGCAGAAAGCTGTCAACATTTGGATAAAGCATTATCACAAATTAGAGCTTTGGGACTTAAAGCAGGCGTGAGCTTAAATCCATCAACTCCAGAAAGTGTGTTGGAATATGTACTTGATAAAGTAGATTTAATTTTAGTGATGAGTGTTAATCCAGGGTTTGGTGGGCAGTCGTTTATTAATAGCAGTATTTCTAAAATTTCTAAAATCAAAAATATGATAAAAGGTAAAAACATATTAATTGAAGTCGATGGCGGGATAAATCCGTTAACGGCTGCTGAGTGTATTGCTGCAGGGGCAGATGTTTTAGTTGCCGGAAGTGCAATCCTTAATAATGGTGAATATAAAAAAAATATTGAAGCTTTACGATAATAGGAGTTGGCAATGAAAAAGATAATGGTAGTAGAAGATGAACAAGCGTTAGCATTGTTGTTAAAGTATAACTTGGAAAAAGAAGGCTATGAGGTGGTTATTGAATCAAACGGCGCAAAAGTTGTTGCTGAAGTTGAAGCACATAATCCTTCGCTTATATTGTTAGACTGGATGTTACCGAAAATGTCAGGAGTGGAAATTTGTAAACAGATTCGCACTAAGCCTGACATAAAAAATATTCCGATTATCATGTTAACTGCAAAAGGCCAAGAAGAAGATAAAATCAAAGGCTTAACAGCAGGGGCAGATGACTATGTAACCAAACCTTTTTCCGTGCCTGAGCTTATGGCAAGAGTTAAAACAAATTTGCGTAGAGCACCTGAAACAACAACGGTAAAAGAAATTGTCTTTGAAGATATAAAAATGGATTTGGTTGAGAAAAAAGTTTTCCGCTCAAACAACTATGTTCATTTAGGTCCAACAGAATTTAGATTATTAAAACTTTTATTGAGTGAACCTAAAAAAGTATTTTCACGTGAAGTTTTATTAAAAACTGTTTGGGGCGATAATATTTATGTTGAATCAAGAACTGTTGATGTTCATATCAGAAGATTGCGTCGTGCGTTAAATGAGTATGGACCAGATTATATCCGTACAGTTCGTGCAACAGGATATTCGGTTGATAATTCTGGAGAGGAAACCGAAACAGAGGAATAGGCTTATTCTTGCCAAGCATTCTTAATATGCACAATTGAAAAAGGGAATTTAATTAAAACAGCATCAAAACGTATATTATAATTGCTGTAAGACGGGTTTTGTTTAATAAATAGTTTTGCAGCATTAATTATACGTTTTTGTTGTTTTTTAACTATTGCATAGCGCGCTATTTCAATAGATTGACGCTTTTTTACTTCAACAAATATAATTGTTTGTTTTTTTAAGGCAATAAAATCAACTTCACCGGCCGGAATTTTTAGTGCGCTTTTATAATTTTGTTTTAATATGCTATATCCTTTAATGCGAAAATAAAGGCGCGCTATAAATTCTGCTATTTGTCCGCTATTGTTAATTTTCATTTTTTATGCTAAGTGCCATGCTATATATTTCATTTTTATTTACTTTAGTGAGTTCTGCTACCTCTTTTACTGCAGATTTTAAGCTCATGGATTTTAATCTTGTTTTTAATTCGTTTACAACATCATATTCAGATTTTGTTGAGTTATCAGGTGGCGCTATCATAACTACAATTTCACCTTTAGGTGGATTTTGTGTGTAATGCTCATAAAGTGTATTTGCATTACCTCTTACGCATTCTTCATATAGTTTTGTAATTTCTCTTGCAACAGCAACTTCTCTGTTTTCGAAAACATAAGATATGGCTAAAAGAGTTTTGCATAATCTGGGAGCTGTTTCATAAAAAACTAAAGTTGTATTGACTTTTTTTAACTCTATAAATAAATCTAATCTGGCCTTGTCTTTATTAGGAATAAATCCTGCAAACATAAATCTGTTAGTAGGTAAGCCGGAAAGTTGTAATGCGCAAATAACAGCTGAAGCACCTGGAATAGTGTATATTTTGATATTCTGCTCATTGCATTTTCTGACAAGCTTATACCCAGGGTCTGAGATTAGTGGTGAACCCGCATCGCTAACTAAAGCAACTGATTTTCCTTGGTTGATAATATCTATGATGCTTTGAGATTTTTCTTCTTCGTTATGATCTTGATATGATATAAATGTTTTATCTAGGCTTAAATTAAGAAGTGAAAAAAGCTTTTTTGTAACTCTGGTATCTTCGCAAGCTATAACATCAACTTTTTTTAGAGTTTCTAAAGCTCTGAATGTAATATCATTAATGTTGCCGATAGGAGTTGCAACAATGTATAAAGCGTTGTTTAACATTTTGATAACTCTTTACAATAAATATTTTTTAAGTTAAAACAAATTATCTGAATTGTTTTACATTTTGAGGAAAAAAGCAAGTGTTTAAAAAGTTACTGGCAATATTTTTAAGTGTGATGGTTGCATCGTGCGGATTACAAACTAAGTATTCCGGAATTTATGTTAGCCAAGATACGTATGCAGATACAAAAGTACAATCTGTTTATCAAGAGAGCTCAGAAGCGTTTAAGGTTGGAATGCTTTTGCCTTTGAGCGGTAAATCTTCTGTTTACGGCATAGGTTTAAGAAATGCTGCTTTAATGTCTTTAGAAGATACTGGAAATAAAAACCTCATATTAAAGTTTTATGATACGCAAAGCACTCAACAAGGAGCTATAAGAGCTGTTAATGAGGCTTTAGATGCAAGAGTGGATTTAATTTTAGGCCCATTGATGAGCGATGAGGTGATGGCAGTAAGTGATGTGGCTCGCAATAAAAATGTTCCGGTTATATCCTTTTCTACATCTCCTCAAGTATTAAGAGAAGGCATATATACCTTAGGCCTTTTAGGTGAGGAACAAATTAAAAGAGTTGTGTCTTATGCAGCATCTAAACAAAGAACAAAAATTGCATTAATGGTACCGGATACAACAGCAGGGCTAAACATGGCAAAGTCAGCTGTGTTAAATGCTCCTAAATATGGTTCCAAAGTGGTTAAAATAGGCTTTTATCCTGCGGAAACTTTAGATTTTGCTCCTATTGTAAAATCTTTAACAGATTATGATAAAAGATCTGAAGAAATTACAAAGCGTAAAAAACAACTTGAAAAATTAGCTGCAGAGGGTGATAAAGCAGCAACTAAAGAACTTGCTATGATTAAAAATGTTTATACAACCGGAGATATTGATTTTGATGCTGTTTTAATTGCAGAAACAGGTAGTCGGCTAAAATCTGCTGCAGTAATGTTCGGATACTATGATATCTATTATCCGGATATTATGTTTTTAGGTACCTCTATTTGGGAAAATACAAGTTTGAACAAAGAAACAACATTGTATCATGGTGTATATCCTGTTATATCCAGAGTTTATAATAACTATTTTAATAAAAAATATGAGAGCTTGTTTGATAATGTTCCAAATCAGCTGTATTCATTTGCGTACGATTCTGTAGCGTTGGCATCAGCATTATCAAATAAAGATAAAGCTAATATTTATAATGATATTACAGATTCTAATGGATATATCGGTATAAACGGTGCTTTCCGTATTTTAAGAGATGGAACTAATGAGCATAGCTTAGATATTGTTGAAGTTACTCAAGAGGGACCCAAAGTGGTAGATAAAGCGCCTGCAAAATTTGATGAAACAATAGAACCATATGATGCATCATCTTTGTATATGTATGATTTTCCTGTTGTTTTTGGAAAAGATGCTGAGGTTGTAAAAGAATATATTTTAAGTAAAGAAAAAACAAACAGAGCTTTTGCTTTTTATTAGATATATTGATGTTGATAGCTTAATTTTTTGCTTTAAAAATTAAGATGTTTGCTTCAATATGTACAAAGATTTATGATAATGAAGGGCAAGAGGTCGGTTCGCCGCCAACCCGGTCAGGTTCGGAAGGAAGCAGCCGTAACGGTTGAAGCGAGGTTCTTGTCCCTTCGCCTCATTTTAAAGAGAGTTTAATGGCTTTGGAAAGTGCACAAAATCAGTATGTGGTATTAGCCCGTAAATATCGTCCGCAAACATTTGAAGATTTGCTCGGTCAGGATGCTTTGGTACAAACACTTACAAATGCTATTAAAAATAATCGTTTACATCATGCATATATTTTAACAGGAATAAGGGGGGTAGGAAAAACTACTACAGCTCGCTTAATTGCTAGGGCATTAAATTGCATAGGACTTGATGGAAAGGGTGGTCCGACGATTCGTCCTTGCGGCGTATGCGAAAATTGCAAAGCAATTGCTGCCGGAAGACATATAGATGTTTTAGAGCTCGACGCAGCATCAAGAACAGGTGTTGATGATATGCGAGAACTGCTTGATGGCGTAGGTTATAAGCCAACAAATGCACGCTATAAAGTTTATATTATAGACGAGGTGCATATGTTATCAAAAGGCGCTTTCAATGCATTGTTAAAGACATTGGAAGAACCTCCTGCTCATGTGAAATTTATATTTGCAACAACCGAAATAAGAAAAGTTCCTGTTACAATTTTATCAAGATGTCAACGTTTTGATTTGCAACGTTTAAGTATTGAAACCTTGGTTAAGTTATTTAAGAAAATTGTAACAGCAGAAGGGATTGATGCCGCTGATGAAGCTTTAGAAATTGTTGCTCGTGCAGCAGATGGCTCAGCTCGCGATGGTTTATCAATGCTAGATCAGGCAATAGTGTTAGGCGATGGCAAAATTAAGACAGATACCGTCATTGAGATGATAGGCTTGGCTGATAGAAATAAGACTTTAGAACTTTTTGATGAACTTATATCAGGGGACGTCCAATCTGTTTTACGCAATTTATCTGAGCAATATAAAAATGGTGCAAATCCATTATCAATTTTACAAGATTTGATAGATGTTACACATATGGTTGCTCGTGTTAAAATTGTACCAATGACACTTAGCGCTCAAATTTTAAGTGAGAATGAAAGAAAATTATGTGAAAAACTCTCTAATGATATCTCTATAGCTGTTTTATCTCGCATGTGGCAAATGTTAATTAAAGGAATTTCGGAATTAAGCAGTGCACCGATACCACTTAAAGCCTTAGAGATGATTTTGATAAGAGTTGCATATTCGGCAAATTTGCCAACCCCTGTAGAGATTTTAAATGAGGTAAAAAAAAACTCTAATTCAAGTATAGTACAAGTTGCTAAAGTTTCTCAAAGCATTGCTTCTGAGCCTGTTATAGTGAGACAGCCTGTTGAAAAACAAGAAATACAATCAAATTCAGTCGAAGCAGAACAACCAAAAACAGATATAAATTTCAGCCTTAATGATTTTGTTACGTATTTAGAAGACCGTAAAAAGATGTTACTTTTATATGGCGTAAAAAATGATATATCTGTTGAAGCATTTGCATCTGGCTATATCAAGATGGCAATATCAGAAAAAGTAGCTCCTGACTTTATGCAAAATTTTAATAAAGAATTGGAAACAGCAACAGGCATAAAATGGAAAATAGAAATTCGCCGTGGTCCATTGGGTGAAACTTTATCAGATAAAGAAAAGGCAACGGCAGAACAAGATAAACGAAGCGTTTCTGAATATCCGTTGGTTAAAGCAATTTTAAGCGAATTTGCAGGAGCTAAAATAGATACGGTTATTCGTAAAATTTCAGAAGAAGAACAAGATGAAGATTTTAATGTTAACACTTATGAAGAGGAATAAATAATCATGATGAACATTCAAGGATTAATGAAACAAGCACAAATTATGCAAAAGAAAATGCAAGAAACACAAACCAGATTAGGCCAAGAAGAAAGAGAAGGAACAAGTGCCGGCGGTTTAGTTAAAGTGGTTTTAAATGGCAGATCAGAAATGAAAAAAATTAGCATTGATAAAAGCTTAGTTGTAGCAGATGAAACAGATGTATTGGAAGATTTAATTATGGCAGCATATAATGATGCTCATAACAAAATTGATGCAATGCAAGAAGAAGGAATGAAAGAAGCTACAGGAGGTGTCAATTTTGGTGGATTAAAAATTCCTTTCTAGAGAAAACAATGGCAGGTGCTCAAATAGAAAAGCTTATAAAAACAGTAGCAAAATTGCCGGCACTGGGTACGCGTTCGGCAAGAAGAATTGTATTGCAACTTTTAAAAAAGAAAAATGAGCAAATGTTGCCGCTTATAGATGCTTTGCAGAATGTTGCTCAAAATATACAAACATGTAAGGTTTGCGGTAATTATGATACCGGTGAAATATGCTCTATATGTTCTTCTTCTGAACGCGATTGTAAAACAGTTTGCGTTGTGCAAGATGTTGCTGATTTATGGGCAATGGAGAGAGTTGGCTTTTATAAAGGATTATATCATATTTTAGGAGGCGTATTATCAGCTCTTGATGGTATTACTCCTGAAGATTTAAATATTGATAATTTGTTTTCCAGAATTAAAACAGAAGCTTTTGAAGAAATAATTTTAGCATTACCTGCAACAGTAGATGGCCAAATTACAACACATTATTTGTTAAATAAATTAAAAGATTATAGCGTAAAAGTTACAACTCTTGCTCAAGGTATACCGGTAGGTGCTGAGCTGGATTATATGGATGATGGTACCATTCAAATGGCACTTACATCTAGAAAAGAACTATAAAAAATATTGAAAAATTAATCAGAAACAAATTGAAATCTAAATACGCAGCTATTTGAATCTTTACAAAATTCGCATTGCTCGGCAATGTTTTGCATTGTCATTTCTGACATGCATTTTCCAAGTTGATTATCTTTAGCTTGCTTGCAATAAGAATTACCAAAATATTTTGCATAAAATTGATTTGATGATGAATTTGCCGTGGTTTTTGCTACACCAATATAAAGTAAATGATTGCTGAACATAGAAGCAATATTTGATGCATTTAAGCAAATATCAAAAGCATTATTGTTTTTAATTTGATAAGATAACAATAACTCATGTCCCATACTCCAAGTTCCGTTAGTTGTGATTTGAATGGCAGAATTAAAAACGTCGTATATAATTTTTCCGCTGGAATTGGATGATTGGTTAGTTAACATCTCTTTTGGTATTTCACCCAATGCTTCATAATATGGAATTAAATCGACCTTAGTTTGTCCATCAAAAGTCCATTCAGCTTTATATTGATACAAAGCATTAAGCAGTTGAGTTAACTGAGCAGATTGTTTGTTTAGCTTATATCTTCTCATTGCTTTCGAATATCCTGATACAGCACCAACAGAAAGTACGCCAATGATAGCTAAAACACCTAGCATCTCTACCATACTTCTTCCTTGTTGGTTTTGATAAGAAAGCATAAAAGTAATCTCCATAAATTATAATGCTGTTTTTACTTTAGTTAGTTTTTGATATTTTTCAAGTTAAAAATTTTGCATAAATGCGCAATTAAAAAATGTGATAAGCACAAATAACGGTCAATATGGTAAGGATGTAACTTTAAGATGGTGCCGGTTATGTGACTCGAACACACGACCCACGCATTACGAATGCGTTGCTCTACCAACTGAGCTAAACCGGCACTTATGAGATATTAAAAAGCATAAACAAGCAAAAAAAGCAAGAAATATTTTTTGATTAGTGCCTGAAAATATATTTTTAAAAAGTTGCTTACAATTCTTAAACCATAGTACATGATTGAAAAAAATTGTTCTATCCATTTTAAAAACATTTTTATGGGTTTAATAAAAGCAAGATAATGTTTGTGGATTTTTATTGTATCATTATCAATTTGTTGATTTAATGACCACAAATAAATAAGAGGTATTTTAAAATTTTTATCGCAATATTTTTTATAATCGGCTAAAAAGTCTGCATAACGATACACTCCGCTAAGCCAAATGCCTTTTAGCCAATTTATGTGCTTAGATGCATATTTATATTCTTTTTTTTGGATATAAGCGCCGCATTCTTTATAACCGCAAACAACAACATTAGAAGCAAAAACTTGTTTTGAAAATTCCATTTGCATAGGTTTTACATCTTGTGCAGATTCCATTTTAGCCTGAGCAAAAAATTGGCTGAAAAATGTAACGGCAAAATATTGTTCAGGAGGAAAACGCCAAGAAACATTATAATCAAAAAAGAGTTGTTTTCTGTGTTTGGGATTTTTAAAAAAGTTAGAATATTGCGGTTCATTTGTCAGTGGTATGGCTTCAAAATAAGATTTAATATCTTCGGTTAAGCCAAAGCACATCCAATCACTCAAATGAAAGGGAGTTTGTATCAGATATTTATTGTTAATATATTCAAATTTTCGGCTCCATAAACAGTAAAATAACACTCTGTTTTTAAAGATTGCAAATTTTTCATCTCTGATGGGAAAAAAAGAAGCTATATCTAATAAAAGTTTATCATTATCAAAATATAAATCGGATCTGATTTTTAAACAATATTTTCTGGAGACTTTTTGTAAACCGGCACGAGTTGTAACTAAGATACGGTTTATATTGTTATACATTTTATCAAACAACAAAGTTGCTTTTGGATCAGCTGATGTTACTAAAATATCAAAATCAAGACTTTTTATGTCTTCATTTTCGTATGTGGAAAATATAATTTCAGCATCCGGAAAATTTGTGCGTAAACTTTTTAGACAATTATAAGTATGTTCAGCAATATTTTTGCCTTGAACCACTATAGAAACATCTTTAGAATTGATTTTATTCATAGTTTATCCTTTGTGCTGATTTTGATATCCGATAATTTTAGATAATCCGTCTTTTAACGATGTCTTAGGAATATAATTAAACTCATTTATGATTTTAGAATTATCAGCCAAACAATGTTTAAATACTTCTTGTTTTACTCTGCTTTGATTGAGGTTAAAATTTTTATCAAAAAGTTCTGTATATTTATTCCAAAAATTATCCGGTAAGTTCGTATTAAATACAAATTGTTGATTTAAAATTTGATATACCGTTTGGGCAATTTCAATTGCACTATATGCTTGAGAACTAGCTAAATTAAAAATTTCAGCGCAATATGTTTTGTTTGATAACAACATCTTGTGTAAATACTGTATTAAATCATCAATATAAATATAATCTCGTTTACAGTCTGCCGTGTTATAAATTGTAGGTGTATTGTGACTTAGAGCTTCTTTAATAATATAACTTGTAAACGGTGGATATTTGCGCTTAAAATCTTGATGAGGACCAAATACATTAAAAAAACGGCATATGATAATATTCATATCATAATTTTGTGCATATGAAGCACAGATTTGTTCAGCACAATATTTTGAGGTTGCATAAATTAAATTAGGAGAAACCGTATCTGTTTCTTTGTGACAATCTTGAGAACAATTATTTTCATAAACAGCCGAGGTTGAAGCAAAAATAAATTTTTGAACATTAGATTTTCTGCAGGCGCTTAAAACATTAGCAACACCGGAAGTGTTTACATCAAAAGCTTTGTATGGGTTAAATTCGCATTCGGGCAAAGAAGATATTCCGGCAAAATGATATATGATATTGATATCATCAAGGTATTTTTCAAAATTAGCCTCTCTTATATCTGCTTGAATAAAATTGTTTTTAAGAATTTCATTATCACTAAAATTATCTATATATCCGTATTCTAAGTTATCTAATATTTTAACATTGTGCCCCATATTGACTAAAAATTTGCCTAATTCAGAGCCTATAAATCCGGCTCCGCCCGTAATTAAAATGTTCATATTATTTTCCTCCTACAAATAATCTTTGATGTTTGTGTTTCTAGGTAAGCTTATAGCAATACTTGAAGGGTAGGGATTGGTAGGTGCAAAGTCATTAATAACTATTCTGGCAGCATGGTTTAAGCCCATCAAAATAGCATGAGGAAAAATTCCATTTTTATTTAAGATATCAATTAGGGCAGAACGATATTCTTCAGTTCTTGATGTGGTTATTATTATTTGAGCGCCATTTTGTTGTAAGTCAATTAATGTTTTTATATTTTCTTCTAAAATTGCTTTATTGTTACTCCAATTTAATAGGCCATATTTACCTGAATTTTTTAGTATTACGCCATCTACATCAACAAAATATGTTCGATATCGTTGTTGGGTTTGATGCCATTGCGTAAGGGTTCCCCAGTCTTCAAAATATTGCGCCATAATGGCATTAAAAATGATATTATTTTGAGTTAACATAAATGATATTAAGTGGCTTATATACATTTCTCCTTGCACGTTTTTATGTACTAATGTCTCATATGCTTCTATAAAGTTTTTTGCATCATCAAACATATAAACACCTAAACAAATGCATTTTGATACTACTTGTTTTTCAATGATATCTTGAATGATATTTTGCTCATTAATAATTAAAAAGCTTTTGGCTGGAATATTAGAAACATTAGGGTGCAAAATCAGGTCAAATCCGACTATTGCATTTTTAATTTTTTCAGGCATTTCAAATATAACCTTATTATCTGAATCTTTAATAACAAAAGCTCCTTTAACTTTCATTTTTTGTAATGTTAAGTAAACAGTTTCACTGGCACTTTGTGTAAAATCTTCTAATAAGCAAATTTCAATTTTTTTATTATGTGAAAACACTTGGCTTAAAATTAGTTTTGCATCATATTTGTCATTATGAGGTTTAACAATCGTAATAATAATTCGATTAAAAAGTTCCAAATTTATACCTTCTAAAGATTTTTCAATCATTAGTTTTCCATCAGGATGTGTCAGCATCCATTTTGGTTTCATGTTTGGAAACCGGCTTGATTTACCGGCACAAGGAATAATTAATGTGCACATATTATTTAATTCTCCATTTGTTTAATATTAAGCATGATTTTATTTAAGGCAGATTTTAAGAACTCATGCGTTTGGCAGTCTTTAGTGTACGGAATTATTCTCAATACATTTAGTAATAAAATATGATAGATGGTAATAATGTTGTTATGATAATTATCATATTCGGCAATATTTTCTAAAAGAGCTTCTTTTGCAACGGCTAAGCGCATGGCTAAATTAAAATCTATATTTTTATGTCTGTATGACCAATGTAGCTCCAAATCTTGTAAGAGTTTTGCAACATCTATCATCCAAGAACTGTAAAAAGAATCTAAAAAATCAATAAGATAAATTTGTTTATTGCTATCAAGCATAATATTTTCTAAAGTTAAATCCCCACAACAGTAGCTAAATGGTACATCTTTAAAATCAAAATTATTAAGCAATGAAATAGCATGCATGGCTTCAAAATTATCTTGAGGTATTTTGGTTTGAATTTGTTGTATTTTTGCTTTAAAAATTTTATCACTATGTTTATTTTTTTGAGAATTTTTGACAGGTAAAGATTTAAATAATAAACTTATGAGAGAATTAATTTCTTTAATTTTTATCTCAGACATATATTCAGCTAAAGTAATACCGTTTAAGAACTCCATATCAAAATAAAATAATCCGTTTTGCTCACCATAATTAAAAATTTTTGGCGTTTTAATATGTTCAGAATAAAATTTATGTTGTTTGATATACTGCTTTTTTAAGCGTATATTATATTCAGGAATGCCGGAATCTTTTCTTAAAAATAGGGTTCCGTTTTGTTTATACAAATTTAATCTGCAGCCTGAATGACCGGTTAGTGGTTTAATAAATTCAACATTTTGCATAAGGTTTTCCTATAGAAATATCAACATTAAACACGTTAAATATGTAAAAGTCTAAGGAGAGTATGTTTTTTTTTATAAAACTAAATAAATTAAGCCTTAAAAGCTTAGGTGTAAGCTTAAAACTGATAAATCTTCGACGTTTTTCTTTACCGTAATATGATCCACGAATTATTTCAAAATCACGATTAAAAAAATAAAACAAAGATAGAGTTGAAATTCCTTTTTTAAATAAGATATCAGTAATTAAACTTTCAGGCGTCCACATTTTGGTTGTATGATTTTTAAATTTAATAGTTTTTAATGCATCAACGATTAAATCCATATCAGATGGTTTTGCCATAAATAAAACGTCAGTTAGCATATCAGAGATAAAGGCACAACTTCCGTTCTTTTTAAGAGCATTATTTGCGCAAATGCGGGCAGGGTATTCAAGCGATGTGTAGCATTGATGTATAATTTGATTAATGTCTAAAGAATTGTGTAAATATATATCAGGCCTTAACATGATAACCATATCATATTTTGTGTTATTTTTTTTAGAATATTGTTTTCTTAATTTGTTTACTTTAATTTGAGATTGTAGCATAAAACTCATTCCGTTGGCGGATATGGTTCGAGTTTGTTGGTCGTGTAAACAGGCAATTAATGTGTCGTCATCTGATACAATCTGTTTTTCAACTAAAATCATTTTTGGATTATATATTTTTACAATCTTGTTTAACATAGATTGATTAATAGGTCTTATTTTTGATTTTGAATTATGCCAAGTTTGTGTAGAATGCTCGGTATCAGACCAAGTATGCACAAATACATCACAATCATATTTTGATAAAATATATTTTTTTATACTTGTTGCACATTGTTCAAAGGTTCTTAAGTGACCAAAAAACTGTATGGCAATTTTATAATTCATTTGAATTTTCCTAAACTAAAAGAGTGTACCTATGAAATATACAACTTTTAGATAGCCTTGAAATTTTAGATTTCAACGGAAGTATAAAAAAATATTAAAAAAACCGCTCTTTAATAAGAGCGGTAAAAAGTTATTTTTTTGTATTGTGTGCGTAAAATTGGGCTTCATCCGAAACTTTATCACCTTGGTGAACAACGATTTGTTGAAATGGAATTTCGATATGTTCTTCAATAAACCTTCTGTTGATTTCATAACGAATGTCGCTAGGTATAGACCAACCATTCCATATATTGCTTGAATAACAACGGAGTTCAAAATCAAGAGAATTGGAACCAAAATCTTGGAATAGTACATATGGTCCAGGGTTTTTTAACACCTTTTTGTTGTTTTTTGCGCATTCTAATAAAATCTCTGTAACTTTTTTTACATCACTACCATATGCAACGCTTACTTTGATGGCTTTTCTGGTCCAATTGTTGCCATGTGTCATGTTTATAATTGATGAAGACAACAGTGTGGCGTTAGGAATAATTACACTTGTCTTATTAAATGTTTCAAGTTCTGTTGAACGTATATTTATTTGTTTTATTGTTCCTTCCTGATTATCCAAAATTACCCAATCTCCAACCTTAAACGGACGTTCAAACAATATGATTATACCTGAAACAAAGTTATTGATAATGTTTTGTAACCCAAAACCGATACCGACAGATAAAGCACCGGCAATAACGGCTAAGTTTGTTAAATCAGCTCCCATTGC
The DNA here is from genome assembly GCA_045611785.1 of Alphaproteobacteria bacterium. GTDB lineage: Bacteria > Pseudomonadota > Alphaproteobacteria > RF32 > CAG-239 > JAFTYO01. The sequence continues at coordinate 47,513 of JAZKXV010000023.1, read as the reverse complement.
AACGATAGCAAGTAATACAGATATTATAAAGCCTACAAAACCAATACCGGAAGAGAGCGAGTGCTTAATACCATCATCCATATTTAATTTTGCAAAAACATTGTTTGTCAGGTGGTTTTTTGCAACTTTTACAGCAGCCAGTGAGCCAAAAAAGACAACAATACCTAATACAATTGCAATTAAAGAAATTTGAACTCCGCCAATTTTAAATCCAAACAAAACCTTTTTGGAAATATGAATAATAAAACTTCCTGAAAGCCCCCATAAATTGAGAGTTACAAACATAAACATAAGAGCAATAACAGGATTTAAAATTAAACTTAGAACAAAGTTAACTTTAGTTAAGATTTTGCGCCGATTCTTAAAAGTTTTACCCCAAAAACTCCAAAGTAAAATTTTTCGTAAAATTTCTAACATTAATCTATGTATAATAATGAATACACATAAAATAACTGCCGTTAATAAAATTCGATTTAATATGTATGAAGATAACTCAGGATACCCGAATACTGAGATTCCAAATGTAAGGATACCGAATATAGATGTAACAAATACAATTTTTTTATAGGTCGGAATTGTATCATCAGTTTCTTCAATGGTTTTGGTTTGAGGAACTGAAGTTTCTTCCTTAGCAAAAATTTTGCGAACCAATAAAGTAATAACAAATGCTTTAATAGCGCATGAAATAGTTATTAAGATATTTAATAATTCTTGAGAAGATTCTGCATGTGATGCAATATGCTCTAATAAAGAAATAACGCCAATAAGCACAATACTTAAGTAAAGCGCTTTAACAATACCTATAGCTTTAGGAGTTGAAACATTTATTAAACGCCATTTTTCATTATATGGTGCAAAAGTAACTCGGGCGATAGCTCTGGCTAAAATTACGTACAAAAGATAAAAAAGCGTACTGTTTAAAACTCTTCCGAAAAGACCTATCGTAAAAATTTTGGTTCCGATAAGCCATAATAAAAAGCTGCCGATAATTAAAGATGGGATTACTCCATATGCAATGGCAACAAAAATTGCTGCAAATATTTTTTTACCATATTGAGGGTTTTCAATATCTTTTCTATAACCCAAATTAGTTAATATTAATTTTTTGAGGAACAGACCTACCCAAAATGCACCACATAAAATAAAGAAAATTGGAATGAAGTAGCTTAACACATAGTTTTTAGCTTGATCATTTAAGTCGTTTTGGTACCATAAAATCGGAGATTTAACTATATCCCAAAAGAATGTTACCAAGGCTTTGACACTCGCTAAAAATGTTAATGGTTCAATCAATGCAGACTGTTTATTTACCAATGATCCTATAAGCTTTTGGTTACGAGAGTTTAAAATTAAAATATTAAGTTCATCAATTTTAACTTGTAATATATCAGTTTCGGCAATTCTGTTTTTAAAAACAGCAACCTCGTTCTTAAATTCTTTTCTTTTTTGAGCCATTTCATCAAGCTCAATTGCTCCTTCTTGAGGTTCACTTCCTAAAGCGTCAAGGTGCTTTTGAGCGACTTTTAGTTCTTTTTCATTATCTTTTTTTACAGACTGTATGACATTTGCAAGGTCGTATAAAAATTGAGATTGATCTTCAATTTCTTCAACGCTGTAGTTTCCGTTTTTTAAGTTACTTTCAATTTTAGAAAGCTTATTGGATAGTTCAGAAAATTCAAATGGTTGTTCAACAGTTTGAGCTTGCGCCAAACTTAAATGTATGTTCAATAAAAAACAAATCAAAAGAACCTTAAAAAACTTTAACATTTTCCCTCTCTTATTTGCTAAGTAATAACTTTGTTACGTTAAAAGCATTTTTTGCGGTTCCTGCACGCAAATTGTCTGCAACAACCCAAAATGAGAACCCATTTTCAACTGACAAGTCTTGACGAATGCGACTAACATAAATGTCGTTTTCGCCTTGAACATCTGTCAGGCTTACATAACCGCCATCAACTTGTTTATCAAATACTACAACACCTTTTGTTTGTTGCATTAATTCTCGTATATTATCCGCATCAACATCATTTAAGCATTCTGCATTAATAAACATTCCGGAACCGATAAAAGCAGGAACAAATGCACAGTTTGCATGAACTTTCATGTTTCCGCCTAATACTTTTTTAATTTGGGCATTAATTTCCCATTCTGTTTTGGTTTCTTCACCAATAAATTCACCAACTTGTGGTATAACATTGAAAGCGATTTGTTTTTTGAAAACAGATTCATCATCAACCAAAGTGGAGTTCATGAAAATTTTACGTGTTTGATTGAAAAGTTCATCCATTGCTTCTTTACCATAAACAGAAGTCGAAATATATGTGCTGATATTAATCCTAATTAAATTAAGCTCTTGATTAACTTTTGCCAGAGGTTGCAAAATTTGAGTTACAAAAGCAGACGGAATGGAAACAATATTCTTTGTTGCATTTTCAATTGATGCATCATTAAGTCCATAAACTATCATCGGAACATCTGTGTCTGTAAAAGTGGCTCCGGAACAGTCAACAATTTTAATACCTTTAGCTACAGCTTTCGGTAAGTATCTTTTTGTCATTTCACAAGGGGTTGCAAAAATTACAACGTCAGCTTTTGCAAAATCGAAATCATCTAAATTTAGCACATCCAAATCAGCATCTTCACCATAAGAAATCATAGTTCCGAGAGGTGCTTTGGGTTCAAGTGCTATAATGTCGTTTGCAGATACTCCGTCTTCTTCAAAAAAACTTAAAATTTCGCGTCCTGTGCTTTCCATAACGCCGGCGATAGCAATTTTGGTCATAATTCTTTCCTTTTATCTAATATGTTTTTCGTCAGTTTAGTATAAAATTATTTATAAAAAGATAATAAAATAAGTATCTATAAAATAACTTTTTTAAAAGCAATATAAATTCGATGTTTTTTATATTTAAGTGATATAAAGATATATAGAGGAAAATATAATGCAAATCTAGGATGGCAAAGTAAGGTGTATGTTGATGATTATGTTTTTAAATAAAAAACGTCTGAGTTTGTATCACTTTTATGTGATAAGAAATATTTTGACAGGGGAGATGTTGTTTGATATTATAAGTAAAAGGAGAAAATAATGATAAGTGCTGATAATATGAAACAAGGAGTTAAATATGCCGTAGGTGGCGTTCTGATAGGAGCAGGCATTGCGGCTAAAATAGCAGACTATGGTTTACATGCTTCAGAATTGGTTTTAAATGGTGCTGAAAATTTTGTAGAAGCATTTGTTAAAGCTCCTAAATTAGGTATCGGAAAATCTTTATTTGGCTCAATGCGTAAAGGTGTTCAAAAGTTTTCTGATATTTGTATGAAAAAAGGCAGAGGGATGTATTAATTATGGAACATGAGCGTAATTATGAAGTGATTATAACACATGAAGGAATATTAGTATTCTTAATTAAAACACGATATACATCTCCAGATAAACCTTTTATTTTATATGATGGTGGTAAGCATGCCACTTTATATCGTAAAGATGATGAAACAATTTTACTTGATTATCTAAATGAAAAAGTAATTCCTATTTTATCTAAAGCTCAAAAAGCTATTATATTTGAACTTTCTGATGAAATTGAAGATGTTGCAAGAGATTATGAAGTTAAAGTTAAGCACATAAAAAATAATGCGTTTGCGGCAAATGTCGGTGAGAAAGACTAACTTTTTCAAGGCATAATTTGTTTTTGTTTTTTTATTTTACATTTTAATCAATACAAATTTGTTAGTGTGCTAATAATATAGTGTTGCACAAACAAGAACTTGACACAATGGTCAAAATGTAATAACCTAAAATCAAACCAGTAATTATTGTGATATGAAAAAAGTTATGATTGTACTGCTACTTGCAGTTGTGTTGCCGTTTTCGGCAAAAGCTTATTCACCTTATGGTGGCTACAGTGACGTAACCGTTGATCTTACAGCACGCGGAGGATATAATTTTTTTGAAAGTACTCCTCTTGTGAGCGGAGCCGTAGGTTTAGACTTTTGGGGTGTTAGAGCTGAGCTTGAGCTTGGTTGGACGCAGTTAAATATACCTGAAAGTTTGACCAAGAAAGATTTATGCATTGTATCTCCAATGATTGGATATACTTATGGATATAGCCATAAACTATATGCCATGGTTGGAGTTAGCACTTGGGGATATACAGAGGTTTCTGGTAAGTCCGGGCAAAATTATAGCTGGCATAATTCATTATGTGGAAAAGTTAAAGTTGGTGCAAATATGTACATGACCAACAACTTTTTTATTAATGTTGATGTAAGTTATTTGATTCCGGTAAGTTCTAAAACTCCAAGCATAGATTATCGAGGCTTTAATACCTGTGTAGGTGTCGGTTACCGATTCTAATGCTGTTGTGCTGCTATAAATAGCAGCACAACAGATACTTTAACTGTTTAGTTGTTTACGAATTAATAGGATTTATTATGGACAATCGCACACTTAAACGCAAAACACTTCTTGTGATAGGGGTAACCCTTATTACAATGGCATTAGAGATTGTTTTTGGCATTATAAGTAAATCTATGGCCCTAACTGCCGATGGCTTTCATATGGCTACTCACGTTTTGGCGTTAAGTATTACATTTGCTGTGTGCTATGTAATATCTAAACGTAAGTATAACGAAGAGCGCCTCAATGCTATCGGAGGTTATACAAGTGCCATATTTTTAGGCCTTACGGCAATCGGTATCATTTATGAATCTATTGAAAGATTTATAAATCCTGAAGCAATTTCTTTTAATGATGCCATTTTAGTAACCGTTATTGGTTTGTTGGTAAACATGATATGTATATTTATAATGAATGGCTCTCATGGTCATGATCATAGTCATTGTAAGCATCATCATGAACATAAAGAAAATCTGAATTTTAAGGCGGCCTATTTGCATATATTGGCGGATGCATTAACTTCATTAATGGCAATTTTTGCCCTTTTGCTAGGAAAATATTTAGGCCTTGTATTCTTGGATCCATTAATTGGTATTGTCGGCGGATTTATTATATTGAAATGGGCATGCGGCCTGTTAAAAGATTCGTTTAAAATACTTATTAATTAACATCAATTAAATCTCCTTGTTCGGTTTTATGCCGTAAAGAGGAGATTTTTTTTGTAGGCTATAAATAAAACTTGCACCACTTAATAATAAATTTTATATTTATGCAAAATTAAAATGAGGAAAAAAGTATGCAAAGTTGTTTAGTTTTAGAAGGTGGAGCAAAAAGGGGGATATATACTGCCGGTGTTTTAGATGTTTTTTTAGAACACAATATTTTTACAGATGCTGTGGTAGGCGTATCGGCCGGTGCTATCCACGGATGTTCATATGTCGCAAAACAGCATGGTAGAAGCATTCGTTATAACATAAATTATAATGATGATTACAGATTTATGAGTTTTAAATCTTTTCTTAAAACAGGTAATGTGGTTGATACAGATTTTGCTTATCATGAACTTCCTGAAAAACTTGATCCATTTGATCATAAAACTTTTGAAAATTCAAAAATTAAATTTTACGTAACATGCACTAATGTTGAAACCGGAAAAGCTGAACATATTCATTGTCCTGATTTAAGACAGCATTATATAAATTATTTAAGGGCATCTGCATCACTTCCGATACTATCACAAATTGTTGAGTTAGATAATAAATGTTATCTTGATGGAGGAGTATCAGATAGTGTTCCCCTTAAAGCAGCATTTGATTTGGGCTATACAAAAAACATTGTGGTTTTAACACGTCAAGATGGATATATCAAAAAGCCATTTTCATTGTTGTGGTTGGCAAAGTTTTTATATCGTAAGTTTCCAAATTTCATTAATACAATTAAAAATCGACATGAAGAGTATAACCAAACAATGAAATATATCAAAGATATGGAAGAAAATAAAAGACTACTTGTTATCAGGCCTAGTAAAGTTATCAAAATCAAACGAATGGAAAGAAATATAGACATTGTAAAACAAATGTATGAACTTGGGCGACAAGATGCTCTTAATGCATTAGAACAAGTAAAAGAATTTCTTAAATAAATAAAAAAGGAAGATGTTTTATCTTCCTTTTTTATTTTGTTTGCTTAAATGTCTGTTTCTTTTGTTAGTTCTTTTTCTAGCTCTTCATAATCTGCTTCATCAAGCTCTTGAACAGGAACAGAATATGTGCCGTTAAACCAATTTCCTAAATCTATATCAGCACATCGTTTAGAGCAAAAAGGACGATATTTCTCATTATCGGTTAAACAAGAACATATTGGGCATTTATGCATCTTTGTCATTATTTTTCTACCCTGCCGGATCCCTGACAAGCAGAACATTCTTGAGTATATAAATCAAGAAGAGACGGTCTTCTGCGCTGACGTAAAATTTCAATATTTCCGGCCTTGCTCAAACCTAATACTCTTGCGCGACAAGGATCATCAGCAAGCTCTGTTTGCAAAATATCAATTACAGATTTCATGAACCTATATTCAGAAGAGCCTGCAAAATCAATAATGATTTTACCTGATAGATTTTTAATTCTTATTTGTTTTGCAATTTCAACAGCTGCTTCATCATTAGCTCTAGATACATTGCCGCCAGATTTCAAATCTGCAGTATCAACATCGATTGTAACGCAAGCTCTTGTTTGTTCAATATGAATACTTCCTCCGCTTTTTAGTTTTACGGTTCTGTTGAGAGCGTCAATAAGCTGTTCTTCAATGCCATATTCTGCAAAAGGCTTAGCATTATATTGAGCCATATCATCGCCTAATATGTTTTCAAGTTCATTTAATAAATTATGGTTGTTTACTACCACAGTGCACAAAGTATCTTTATAGCGACGAATGTATTCATATAATGGGTTTTCACGAACATATAATAAAGCAGGTGCAGTCGCATTTCTTGCTTTTATTCTGATGTTTTCGTACATGTTGCGGAGTTTAACCATTTCTTCTAGCATATCATCAATGCTAAATTCAACAGCGGCAGTACGAATAGCCCACCCCTCCTGACCGGTAACATTGTTGCCGACAGCAGTTTTATATTCTTTTGCAAGTTCTTTATTTTCAATTTTAGAAGATACATCAACTCCCATTTTAAATGGACGGTAAACCAATGTTGTGCCAACAAGTTGTATATTGCGTACAACTTTTGCGCCTTTTTCAGCATGTTTTTCTTGTGATACTTGAACGACAATACTTTGTCCTTCGCTCATGCTGATTTCTTTTAAGTCAAATTCGACTGCGTTTAAAAAGGCAGGTTCAACATCGCCTATATCAACCAAAAAACCGGTGTGCCCGTTAGCTAGATCTAGTTTTTTCTTAATGCGTCCTAAATAAATGTTTCCTTCAACAGCATTGCTTTCGTTGTATAAATCAAACTCTGTTAGTTCTCCCTTATGCAATGCAGCTAAACGTATATTATTGTTGTTTTTTTCATAAACCAATGTATCTGCTATCATTTTATTCGAGCTCCTATTAATAAATTTTTGGTTTCAAATAAAGGAAGTCCGACGACACCTGTAAATGAACCAACCATATTTTTTACAAATCCGGCCAATGAGCCTTCAATTTTATATCCGCAAACACCAACCCACTCATTGCTGTTAACATACTCAACAATTTCTTCTTCAGAAAGTTTTTTCATGCTAATACGAGTTGTAACTACACGTTGACTGATTTTTCCGTTTTTATCAATTAAACAAACAGCACTGATTACTTTATGGTTTCTGCCCGATAATAAACGCATTACTTTTGTTTGTTCTTCAGCGCTTTTTGATTTATGTAAAATACGTAGCCCGACAGTAACAATGGTATCGCTTGCTAAAATATTTTCATTAGGATAAATTTTAGCAACTGCCTTAGCTTTTTCAAGAGCCATACGTTTTACATATGGTAAAGGCCTTTCGTGCAACAGACAATCTTCATTAATGTCTGCCGGATGTATTATTTTAGGTTTATAACCGATTTGATCCAACAGACGCAAACGTTGTGGAGAGCCGGAAGCTAATATAAAATCTTTTTCGTTACTCATCTTGTCTTAAGCTTCATCGTCGTAAGTTTTTTCCATTCTTTCGTGGCGTTCTTGAGCCTCAATTGAAAGTGTAGCAATAGGTCTTGCTTCAAGACGTTGTAAACCGATAGGTTCGCCGGTTTCTTCACAATAGCCATATGAGCCATCTTCGATACGTTCTAAAGCATCATTAATTTTGCTGATAAGTTTGCGAGCTCTGTCTTTTGTTCTTAAATCAATGGATTTATCAGCTTCAAGAGATGCTCTGTCTACATCATCAGGTTGGTTTAATCCTCCGTTCTTTAATTCATCAAGAGTATCTTTTGCTTGATTTACTAAAGATTTTTTCCAAGCTTCAAGTTTTTGGCGGAAATACTCAATATGCATATCGCACATATATTCTTCATCAGCAGATGGTTTATAATCTGGGGGTAAAATGATTGAACTAACCATAATCAAACTCCTTTAATAAATGTTATATATAATAAGCTAACAATAACACACTATAACTTCAAGCAATTTAGACAACATAATAACAATTAAGCTAGTTAAAATACCATTTTATAAAGATATCATTTTCTGAACACGGATATTCGTTACCTTCTTCATCTTTGCATATTTTTGGATTACATGCTTGAGCTACTTCGTGTGGCTTTGCCGGCAACTTATATGAGTGTGATGAAGAGCTTTCAGAAGTGGAATATGGCCAAGTCCATGTGTGCTCTTTTGTAATTTCCATTTTATCTAAATCTGAACCATCATTTACAATCCATAACCTGTTACCGAGTTCTGTACATGCATGAGCTGTTAATGTGTCAAACTTAATGTAAAATGTTTCTCCGTTCTCATCACCTTTACCGATTTCTACGCTTCCGCCCATGGCGTGGCGAGCATCTTTTAAATCATGAGGGACTATTTTTTCCTCTATAAGTGTCTCAAAGCTAACATCTTTATAATTTTCTGCAACTACATATCTTTGGCTTATTACTTTTTTCAAATCGCTTAATTCTTGGTTTAAGCGACCTAATTTAAAGCGATGGTATCCGCTGTTAACCGCTGTGAGAAAAGAAACGCCCAAAACCATTCCGATACTGATGTAGCAAAGCACCTCAATCATAGAACGACCAGATTGTTCACTTGAAAATTTTGTTTTCATTTTACTCTCCAAGATTTTAGATTTAGTAATTATACACGAAAAATATAAAGACACAAGTTTTTAAGTTGCGCATTTTTTATTTTTAGTTATATTAATCTAAGAAAGTTGTAAAATAATTAAAAAGGAAAAAGTATGAAAAAAATATTTTCTGCCGGACTTTTTGTAAGTGCTTTGTTTTGTGCTGTTAATGCAAATGCTTCAGAAAATTTTGAATATATTCCGTATGTTGGCATTGATTATGGGTATATTGATGCAAAAACAAAAAATATTAAACAACATTATCAAATAGCAAATTTTAATGTGGGCACTAAATATAATAATTATTTTGGAACAGAAGTTTTTTATGAACAGACATCTTCTGATACAAAAAGAATATCTGAAAATAATGAGCTTAAAACTTCATATCGAGCATATGGAATAGACGTTTTTGCATATTTACCGATAGGTTGTTACCACGAGTTTGATTTGTTTGCTTCAGTTGGTGGCGGTGAATATGTTTTTTATGACAAGTTAAATAAAGAAAAGCATAATACTAAAAACGCATTCGGATATCGTGTCGGTGTAGGTGTAATGTATAATGTGAGTGAAAATGTTAGCTTAAGAGCAATGTCTAGGTATGTTGATTTAAATGATATAACAGAAGTTAACCATTTGTACGAATACACTATCGGCTTACGTTATCATTTTTATTAAGGAGTAAAATATGTTAAAGAAAATTTTTATATTTTTGGTTTTGGTTGCTGGAGCTTGTGGCGCTTTTTGTTATCTTATAAACAATCAGCCTAAAGAGCAAGTGCAAGTTGAAGTTAAAAAAATTGTTCCTCAAGAAGTTGAAGCTAAAAAGGTTCCTTTAGAGGAAAAACAGTTTACATACAATAAAGGTGCGTTAAATGCTGACTGCGGTGAAGAAAGCGAAATGTTTTGTGCTGTTGACTTTGCTGTTAAATGCACTATTGATCCTGAATTTGAAGGGTGTAAAGATTCTAAACTTCCTAAGTTTATATTTATGAATGATACAAGTTTGGAGAGACCTACAGAAATTAGTTTTAAAATTCATAAAATCAAACCTATTTCAGCGGATTTGATAGAAATGCATACAGATAGCGCATGTGATGGTGTTTGGTTTGGTTTGTGCAAAGGTCGTGTTATTTATGTTTTGGTTCCGGATAATGATTCTTGGAGAGTAAAAGATATATATGCAATTGAAGATAAGGTTGTTATATAACAGAACTTATAATCTTGTTTTATAAAGGCACCATTTTGGTGCCTTTATATATAACTATAGATTGGACATAAAAAACCCGTATTTTTAATACGGGGTTGAAAAATTATTTTTCTTTTTTAGCTGTTTTTTTCTTAGGAGCAGCTTTTTTCTTTGCCGCAGCTTTTTTCTTTGCCGCAGTTTTTTTAGCTGTTTTCTTTTTAGTTTTTTTCTTAGCGTCTTTTTCAGCTTTTAAAGCAGCTTTTTCAATTTTTCCTCTTGCAATATTTAGAGCTGTGTCGAGCTCCCTGTCAGTGCAAAGACCGATGGCTACAGGGTTTTTAGCTCTTATATTTGCCATATCTTTGTGGCTTCCGTTTCTGATAGCCTCAATTGTAGGATTAGTTGTTCCAACTAATTTTCTAATTTGCGAATCGGCAATTTCAGGACAATTTTTAATAAGCCATAAAATAGCTGCAGGTTTATCATTGCGTTGAGAAGGTGATAAAACTTTTTTGTTTTTGCTGTTTTGTTCTTTAACGTTGCGTTCCATAACGTTTGCAACTAAGTTTTGAGAAGCATCTTCTTCACAACGTTTAATTTCTTCTGCAGATAATTGGCCATTGGCAATTGGATTGATACCAATAATGTTATATGCAACATCTCCATCAGCAATTGCTTGAATTTCAAGTTCATGTAATTCGCAAAAAGTTGCAATTTGTCTGAATGTAAGAGTTGTGTTTTCAACTAACCATACAGCAGTTGCCTTTGGCATTAAAGGTGCAGTCATAACTTTATCCTTTCATTTAATGTTATTTTGTTGCAATAACATTAAAAAATATCATGTTTAGATACAAGCTTTTTTTTTACTTTTTTTATGTTTTGTTAGTTTTTAGAGCTGTTTTATTTCTTTTAATTATAAATATTTGTCTAATATTGTTTTTTTGCTTGTAAAAAAAACGTTTTTATGTTAAATTACAATTGATAAAATAAGGTTTGTGTTTGATATTATGACAATTATTGAAAAGTTTTTTTCATGCCTTATTAATTTTAGAAATTTAATACGTACAATATAATGAGAAAGCTTACAACAATCTGCGCTATTGCGCTTATGTGTCTTACTTCATGCGAAAAAGACACATTCATTGGCTTTGAGCCTATTGAGTCAGAGGTGTTTACAGCAAATGAAACAGATGATGATTCGTCAGATGTAACAGATGAAGAACAGCCTATTGATGATGCCCCAACAGATTTTCCTCCAGTCTCAGAGACCAAAATTCCTGCAGAGTGGGGAGAGATTATAGAGGCAAATGTTAGCGCAATCCCAGCAGATGATGAAACAAGTAACAGAGTCGATAAAAAGATTCTTGTGGTTGTAACATCAAAGGGTGCAGCGCTAGTTCCGTTTTCACGAGACACTCAAATTCCTTCCGAGGAAGCTATCATAAATGCCAACTTTATTGAGGGAAACTTCGAAGGTTGTGATAGTGGTGTTTACAAAGATGGTAAATGGCAACCTGCCAGGGCAGTAGATTCGGAAGATCGACTAGAGTATCTGGTCGATGGTGTTTGTAAACGAAATCTTCGTTTTACAACACTAGAATCTGTCAGCTGGGACTGGCAGAACACTCACGAGGGTGGTTTTTCAACGCATGTCAGTCAGTATGACGTTGTGGTTGAAAACAACCAATTTTTTATTTTTGTAAATGGAGAGCAAGTTTTTGAGCTCCGTTAGTATTAAACAAATTTATAAAAGCATATGAAAAAGATGTTGTTAGCTGCGATTATCGCAGTATTGAGCGTTACAAACGTATTCGCTCAAAAGAGAGTTGATGTAGAAATTGTAGAAGTAAACGGAAAGCAGGGCTACTTTATCCCGGCCGACCAACCATCTACAACCACATCGATGTATTTGTCAAAGAAGCTTAATAATCTTCCGGCTTACCAGTCGGTTGATGTTGAGCGCCGTGTTACAAAAGGTGACACAACTATCGTGACAAAGCTCGGTGGTAAGGGTGCAGAAGCCTTCGGACATGGTTTGGAGCTTTATGCAGGTGCTGGATTTATGGATAATGCCGTAAATTCAGGACTGTTTATTACTCCGGAGGTTGGTTTGAGATACCGATACGATTGGCGCTATGTGTCATTCGGTGTTGGTGCTTCAGCATTGTATAGACAGTATAATTCTGAGGCAATAGATGCCGGAAAGAAGTATGTGTCATACGCTGCTGATGCAACGTTTCACGTCAACCTGTTAAATCTTGGCCAGTCAGAGCACATAATTAATGTGTTTGGACAGGGTGGTTATTTGTTCGGCAAGCACCGTAAGGCGATTGCTCAGATGAACAATACCCCGTTAGTCCACAATGGCTCCGGATTAACCTATGGCGGTGGTATCGAGTACAGATGGCAAATTCATCGTACTGGAAATGCTCTCATCATTAGAGGAGGGTATAAACACCAACCTACAACTTTCGTGAACGATACACACAGACATGGTCTGGTGTATATTCACGCGGGTTTTAACTTCGGTATCAAGAGATATCGTGTTAACAACCTCAAGTATTAAAGCCCAATAGGAGAGGGCTAAGGTTCTCCTAGTATTATTCTGAAAACGACGCCCTCAAGGCGTCGTTTTTTTTATTTATATATGTCGAATATAAAAAAGCACCGATTCGTCGGTGCTTTTAAAATTATCTAAGAATAGCAAATATTAGTTTGTGCCACTTTTAATACCAAAAGCACCGAATTTGCTGTTAAATTTAGAAACTTGACCACCTGTGTCAACCATACGATGAACACCTGTCCATGCTGGGTGAGATTTAGGGTCAATTTCCAAATTCATTTTAGCACCTTCTTTACCCCATGTGCTTTTAACTTTGCATTCTGTGCCGTCAGTCATCACATATGTGATTTCGTGATAGTCAGGATGAATACCTTTTTTCATTTTTTCTTCTCCAATACTTAAACTCTATAACAAAATTTATGCACTTATAACCTAATCAAATAAATTTATCAAGAGTTTTTTTACCTTTTATTTAAAAATTTCAAAAACTTTTTGATTAAGATTAAAGTTTGATGCAACTAAATTTCCGCTTTTAAAAATTTGGCTTAAATCTTCAACACGTGTATCTGTTTGGTTTATACCTCTAACAGAACCGCCGGCTTCCTTAACTAACAACACTCCGGCTGCAATTGATGCAATATGTGTAGCTAAGCCTACAAATGCATCAAGTTTACCACCTGCTAAATAAGCCAAATCTTGTGCTATTGAACCGCTAATGCGTAAATCGCCGGTTTTTGCGGCAATTGAACCTAAAACTTTAACATTTTCAACAATTTGTTCGTTGTTAACAGAACATGAAATTAATGCTGTTTCAAGATCTTTAGTCGCAGAAACTCTTAAACGTTCATGGTTACGATAACCTTCTTTGTATGCACCTTTTCCTTTTTCAGCAAAAAATGTTTCATCTCTTGAAGGGTTATAAACAACTGAGCAGATAATTGTTCCGTTTTCGATTAATGCGGCGCAAACGGAAAAATTAGGATTGCCATGCGCAAAGTTTACAAGACCATCAATAGGAGAAATTGCAAAATATGAATTTCCGGCAATTTTATCAGATGGTGTAAAAATTGGTAAGTCAGGACGAATTTTAGCAAGCTCTGCTTTTAAGTTTTTTTCAATACGAGAGTATGAGTTAAAAACAAAGTTCTTGTTACCTTTAATAGAGTTTTGAAGTTGTTCCAACTCGTTAAAATCTCTATCTAAAGATGATGCTGACTTTTTAATCGCATTAACAAAAGATGTTAAAAGAGGTGATACGTAAGACATTATTTAGCTCTTTCAACATAAGTTGCTTCTGTTGTGCCAACTACAATTTTATCACCTGTATTGATAAATGGAGGAACCATAACTCGAACTCCGTTATCTAAAATTGCAGGTTTGTATGAAGATGCAGCTGTTTGACCTTTAACAACAGGTTCAGTTTCAACAACTGTACATACAACTTGTAATGGGAGTTCAACAGAGATTGGGCGTGAATTAATGTGAGAAATACGAACAGTCATACCGTCTGTTAAAAATGGACGAGAATCACCTAATATGTCTTCAGGCATTGTAAATTGTTCAAATGTTTCACATTCCATAAATGTAAGACCGTTGCCATCTTCGAATAAGAATTGACAATCTCTATCTTCAACCATCATTTTTTCAACTGTGTCTTCAGTGCGGAAGCGTTCGTTGGTTTTTGTTCCTTCTTCAACAGATTTCATTTCTACCTGCATAAAAGCGCCGCCTTTACCAGGTTTAATGTGTGATGCTTTTGTAATTGTCCAAGGTTTACCTTTATATTCAATTACCCATCCGATTCTGATTGATCCTGCGAGTTGTTTCATTTTTTATCTCCATATTTACAATTTTAAATTTGATTATTTATTAAAAAGTGAGTGCACCATACTCCAATCTTTTTTATTAAGCAACAAAAATTTTATATTTTATGTCATCTAAAATTACAAAATCTGTGGCAAAAAGTGAAAAGTCGACCTCTTCAACTGGCAAAAGCGCAGATTGCAATAAAAACATTTCGGCAAACCATGATGTAAGCTCTTGAACTTTTTCTTGACCGTCAACCCATGCTCTAAAAATAACAAAATCAGGTTCGCATTCGCCCACAAGCATAGCTTCGTGTCGTCTGTTACGGCAAATTGCACCGATAAATTTCTTTTTTAAGCCTGTGGTAAATTTTTCATAATCAGCTTTTATGTTTTCAGATTTTGATAAATCAATTATTATACCATCAAGGTTATGATCAATGCTGGTTTGTGTACTGTCTGAAAGAACAAGTTTCCCTTTTTGTTTTGCCTTGTTTGCAAATTCGGCAATAAATGTTGACGGTAAATCTGATTTTAATAAAAAACACTCCGATTGGAGGTCTTCTAAAAGATCATAAGCAGGTTCTGTAATGTTGATAATAAACTTTTGCATAATGTGTTTTTGCTTCTTGTATTAAAATTAAAAAAAATGTATCTTGAAAAGCAATATAAACTACATCGGAAAAAAATGGAAGTAAAAAATAGATGGATATTGAAAATTTACCGCAAACAGCCAAAGCTTTAAGCGATTTTGAAGAGGTTGTTCAAAAACTTCAGGTTGTTTTACAAAATAAGAAAAATGCTGTTTTTCAACAACGTCAGTCATATAAACATAATATGTCTGAAAAAGTAAAACAAATCGAAATGTTAAAAGAAACGGTTACCAACACTTTGGGAAAAGTAACAAATGTGGTTCAAAAAATTGATATGGTGTTAAAAGAAGATGGCTCAAGTAACAATAACAATTAATTCAAGAGAATATGCAATTGCTTGTGATGATGGGCAAGAAGCTCATATTATAAAACTTTCTCGCATGCTTGATAGTAAGGCAAAAATGTTAACTGCCGGAAATGGTCAAATAAATGAAAATATGCTTTTGGCTATGGTAGGTCTTTTGCTTGCTGATGAACTTGAAGATACAAAAAAAGGTCTTGCACCTGCTTGTGAACCGAAGGTTATAGAAAAGGTAATTGAAAAAATAGTTGAGGTTGAAAAGCCGGTAGAAAAAATCGTCGAAGTAGAAAAAATTGTTGAGAAGATTATTGAGGTTGAAAAACCTATAGAGAAAATTGTTGAAGTTTCTAAAGAAGCTGATTTAAGCGATACTGATGCAAAATTATCTGCGGTAGTTAACCAATTTACAGAAAAACTGCAACAAATTCTCACAGATGTTGATCATATATAGTTTTTAGTATCCGCCTCCGGTAGCTTTATAAAAAGCAACAATGTTTTTGAAGATGTTACCATTTGATGTGGCAAGGTTGGTTTGTGCGCTGAGTAAGTTTTGTTGAGCTTGCAATAAGTCTGAAAACTCAATTAAGCCGTTGGCGTACTTTTCTTTCATATTGTCTAAAACTTGTCGCATACTGTATACGGCATTGCGGTTTGCTTTGTTACTTTGAATTTCTTTTTGAATTGCAATAATGGCGTTGTTTAATTCTTCTACGGTTTGTAATATGGTTTTGCGATAATTTTGATATGCTTCTTGCTTAATTTGATGTTGTAAAATTACATTGTTTGAAAGCTTATCCCAATTAAAAATAGGTAAACTCAAGGTGGGAATATAGCTATATGTGTTGCTGTCAGAATTAAATAAATTGGAAATATTTTTAGATTGCATACCAAACAAAGCGCTTATGCTGATATTAGGATACAATTCGGCAACAGCTTGTCCTATGGCGGCATTTTGAGCCGCTAAAGCTCTTTCTGCAGCTTTTACATCCGGTCTGGTTCGAATTATGGAAGCAGGTAAATTGTAAAGTGCATGCAAATTATATTTATATACTTTGTTTAAGGGGTTTGTATCTTTTAATGTTAAAATTACAGGTAATCTGTCTGGTAATGTACCACATAAAACAGCTAAAGCATTTTTTAAGATTGCTTCATTGCTTTCTAACGTCGGAACAAGAGCTTTGGTGCTTTCTAAAATATATTTTGCTTGGTTATATGCGCTACTGTCAGCAAGGCCTGCGTGATATTTTTCAGCCACCGTATTAAAAATTTCTTGTTGTAATTTTATGTTTTCGTGTGCGATTCTTAAGTTTTCGTGGGTGGTTTTGAGTTCAAAAAATATGGTTGCTACTTCTGCCGTAACAACTGATTTTATATTTTGCAAACTATATAAGGCTTTTTCCAGTTGGGCTGTTGTTTGCATATTTAACAGTCTTCCTTTGCCCCATATATCTAACTCCCATGAAGCATCAAATCCTAGTTGAAAATAGTCTGTATTGGAAGTTAATCCGATGTTTTTGCTTACTTTTGCATAGTCGTACTTTGAATTTAGATTTAGCATTGGCAAAAAATCGGTTCGATTAATTAACACTAAGGTTCTTGCTTGTCTTAATTTTGAAATGGAGCTCATTATATCAGGGCTGTTAAGAAGCGCATAATTAATAAGTGTGTTTAATTTTTCATCTTCAAACTGCTCATACCAATTGCTTGAAATTTTTAAATCGGTATTGTTTAGTTTTAATGCTTCTGCAATTTGTTTGTCCTCATAAACTTTAGGTTCAAAATATTTTGGTCCGACGGTGCAAGAAGTTATAATTGCAGATACTGATAATAGCAAAAATTTATGCATTTTCTTGTTCCTTATTAATGTCATTTTGTTGGCTAAAGTGCTCTTTAATTGTTTCAAATAATGCAAAAAGGGCAGGGATGAAAATGATGCCTACGAAGGTGGCGGTAATCATGCCGAAAAATACGGAACTTCCTATAGCAATCTGAGAAGCAGCACCGGCGCCTTTGGCAACAATCATTGGAAATACGCCGAAAATAAATGTTAAGGCTGTCATTAATACGGCTCTAAAACGTTCAGCAGCACCTTTTTGCGAAGCAACTAATATGCTTTCACCTTTTTCTCTATATTCTTTAGTAAATTCAACAATCAAAATTGCATTTTTAGCAGCAAGTCCTATAAGCATAATTAAACCAAGTTGTGCATAGATGCTTAAAGGCTGGTTCATTATATGTAATCCGCCGATTGCACCTAAAATAGCAAATACCGTTGAAAACATGACGGAAAAAGAAAGCATCCAACTTTCATATAAAGCAACCAAAAACAAATAGCAAAAGACAAGAGCAAGCGAAATTAAAATTATTGCTAATCCTTGAGCTTCAACTTCTTGTAAAGTTAACCCTGTCCAAGCAATTTCAAGTCCTTTGGCAAGAGTGTTTTGCGCAATTTCAGAAATATTTTCAATGGCTGTTCCGGAGCTTACTCCTGTTGCGCTTTGTGCATTTATTGAAGCACTTGTGTATTGATTATAGCGATAAATAATTTTTGGACTAACCGAAGTTTTTAAAGTGGCAAAACTTTTTATTTTCACCTTTGTTCCGTCAGTTGCCGTAACATATAAATTATTAATATCTGCAATATCTGCTCTGTTTGCAAAATCTGCCTGAATAATTACTTTATTGGTTTGTCCACTTAAAGTAATGTTGTTGATATATCTTGAGCCTAAGTTATTTTGCAGTGTTGAAAACAAATTTGATACTCCGATGTTGTAAGATTGCAATTTGTCTCTGTCTATATCAAGATAAATATGTGGCGTATCGGAGGTAAAAGTGCTGAAAGCATAAGATATATCAGGTGATGAATTTAATTTTTCCAGATATGTTTGCAAAGACTTATATAAATCAGATGGTGTAATATTTCCTTCTGCAGCCAATAGCTCTAAAGATAATCCGTCGCTTTTACCTACACCAGGAATAGAAGGCGGTGCAAAAAAGTCAATTTGTGCATTTTTATCTGAGCCGAATTCTTTAGTAAGTGTTGTGATAATTTCATTTAATGATGTGTCTTTTGTTTTTCGCTCGTTCCAGTTTTTTAAGCCTATTACTCCTAATGCTACATTTTCTCCTTTTCCGCCAAGCATGCTGTATCCAGCAACAGTAACTGCATAATCAATCCCATCAATTTTTAAAAGTTTTTCGGTTAAATTATGTAACACTTGTTCCGTTTGATTAATACTTGCTGTATCTTTTAGTTGAATGTTTGCAAATATAATTCCTTGATCTTCTTCAGGCATAAAAGATGTAGGAGTATGTTGCAATGATATAAAAATTAATAATATGGCAGCCAAAACGGTTAAAACTGTAACTAACAGTTTTTGAGTAAAAAATGTTACGGCAGATAAATATTTTTGCTTGCACCACTCAAGGCTTTTATCAAAAAATTTAAAAAATCCTGTTGCTTCTTTACCGGTTTCCGGTTTGAGTAAAATTGCGCAAAGAGCAGGGCTCAATGTGAGGGCGTTTATGGCTGAAAAAACAACAGATGTTGCAATGGCAATCGCAAATTGCTGATATATTTTTCCGGTGATACCGGCCATCAAGCCTACCGGAATAAAGATTGATAACAAAACAAATGTGGTGGCAATTATGGCTCCGCTTATTTGTTGCATTGCTTTAACGGCAGCTTTATAAGCATTTAGTTTTTCGTATAACATCAAATATTGAACACGCTCAACTACAATAATGGCATCATCAACTACAAGACCGATTGCTAAAATCATGGCAAATAATGTTAATATATTAATGTCAAATCCCAACATATAAATGATGATAAATGTTGCAATCAATGATACCGGAATAGTAAACAGCGGAATTAAGGTTGTTCGTATCTTTTGTAAAAAAACATAAGTAATAATTACGACTAATATAAATGTAATTATCAGCGTTTCTATAATACTGTCAATTGAGGCGCTGACGTAAGATGTAGAATCGTAAGCAACGCTTAAATTTATATCATCAGGAAAATGTTGAGATAGTTTTTTAATTTCTTGTTTTATATTTTTCATAATTTCTAATGAATTTGAGTTTGGCGTTTGATTTACTGCAATTATTACAGCAGGCTCATTTTTATAATTTGATGTTAAGCTGTAAGTGTCCGCCCCTAACTCAATTTTAGCAACGTCTTTTAAATATGTTACAGATCCGGTTTTGCTTGTGGCAATAATGATGTTTTTAAAATCCTCAACACTGTTTAGTAAGCCCTTAGCTGTTAACGATAAAACCATGTTTGTGTTTTTGTTCGAAGGAGCTGTTCCTATACTTCCGACAGACGCTTGAATGTTTTGCTGTTTGACAGCATTAATTATGGTGTCACTATCTAAATTAAGAGCAGCCATTTTTTGTGTGTCTAACCAAATTCGCATGCTATATTGCGGACCAAAAATTTGGACATCTCCAACACCTTTAACTCGTGCTAAAGGATTTTGCAAGTTGGTGTATGCATAATTACTTAAATATAAATTATCATAAGTTTTATTAGGGGATCTCAATACTAAAAGACCTAATATGTTAGGGTTCTGCGTGGATACATCAACACCCTGCTGATTAACAATTTCGGGTAAATCTGAACTGACTTGTTGTAAACGATTTTGTACTTTAACTTGAGATATATCAGGATCAGAACCAACGTTAAAAGTTATGGTTAAGTTATAATTTCCGCTATCATCAGAAGTTGATGACATATAAATCATGTTTTCAACACCATTGATTTTGTTTTCAATCGGGATGGCAACAGTATCAACCAAAACCTGAGCATTTGCTCCGGGATAGGTTGTTTTAACCACAATTTGCGGCGGAGTAATTTGCGGATATTGAGAAATCGGCAAAACAAAAATCGCTAATGTTCCTAAAAGCATTAATACAATAGAGAGAACAATTGCAAAACGAGGTCTGTCTATAAAAAATTTTGAAAACATTATTTTACATCCTTTATATTTGGATTTGCTTTTTTACCTAAATCATTAGGCTTGATGGTTTGTGTAATTAATTGGTCAGAAGTATTAAGAGTGTTTTGAACAATAAAAAATGTATCATCATCTGCTAAAATTGTAAGATTTTCTTTTGCTATTTTGCCATTTTTTATTATGTAAACATATGCTCCTTCAGCATTAAGATAAATAAATTCTTTTGAAATTTTCAGGGCGTCATTAAAAACTTCTTTTACCAATACAGTAACATAAGTGTTAGGTAATAATGTTTTGCCGACATTTTCAAAATCTACATATATATTTATGCTGTTTGAAGATTTATCTATACTGTTATCGGTATATTTAAAAGTTCCTTTGTTCGGAAAAATATGCCCATTACTTAGCTTTAACATAATTTCTTCTTTTTTAAACAAATTTCCTTTTGCTACTTTTTGTAAATATTCTTTATCGGTAATGGAAAATCTAACCCTTATAGGACTTATTTGCACAATTGAAAATAATGGTCCTGAAGATGGAGATACATAATTTCCGACGGTTAAAGCAATATCACCTGCGATACCGTTTATTGGGGAAGTTAAAAATGTATATTTAAAATTAACTTTTGCTAAATCAAAATTAGCTTGAGCTTCTTCCAAATTTGCTTTAGCACTTAAAAAATCTGCTTTTGCTTTATCTGCTTCAGCCTGAGAAACTGAAGATTTTGCCTTTTGTGTGCGCTCAAAATAAAGCTGTGCATTGTTAAGATTCGCTTGTGCTTTTATGATGCTTGCATATGCAGCATCAAGCTGAGCTTTATATTCAGATTGTTCTAAAATAAGCAAAATGTCGCCTTTTTTTACATAATCTCCGCCACTTACTAATATCTTGTCAATATAACCGTTTATATATGGTTGGACATATGTTTCATGTATCGGAATAACGCGTCCGATATATTCATGTGTAAATTCAATGTTTTGCGGTTGTATGGGCTCTGTGTTCAAGACCAATGAGTTGCTAACAGGAACAGGATGCATAGGTTTTTCCATAGATGATTTGTTGTGAAAATAAAATGTAAAATATCCCAGTAAAAATGCGCCGATAATTAATAACAAAATAAGTCCGGAATATACTTTTTTTGTGTGTTGATTTTCCATTTTATCTGTACCTTTTCATGCAAAATTTTTAGCCAAAGTATAGATAATCAGCAAAGTTAAATATTCAATATAACTATATTAACGAGAGCTTAAAAAAGACAGGGATTAACCTGTCTTAAAATTTATCGGTAATATGATTGAGGGGAATATGGTTGTTTGGGCTGTGAGTATGTTGGCTGAAATGAAGCCCCGTTTCCATATTTATAATAATTTAACATATCTCTTTTGTTTATATTGTTTGCATCAAGAGCTGCTTCAGGTACTCCCCACAATATTGACCAAGGCCATAAAAGCAAATTACCGAAACCGTAAAGCCAATGAGAAGAATCTGCCGCATTTCCGCTTGCTAAATAAAAATTTCCTACCCCCGGTAAAATATTAAGAGAGCCCGCAATTAAGGGATTTGCCGGCTTTTCCCATTCTCCGGATGGTCTGTCTATATTAAGCCTTGATATTGTAAACGTGTAATTTCTTGTTGTTCGTGATAGGTTAGGTTTGTGCAACCGGTTAAAAGAGCAACAGTCATAATAGTAAATAAACTTGTTTTGTTCATAAAAGTTCTCCGTCAGTTCTAAGTCAAAAAAAAGCCACCTTCAAATAAGGTGGTCGGAGAGCCCAAAACATCATATAACACCAAATGACTGTTTTAGCGAACAATTGCCCACTAAAACCTCCCCGACCATTTTGTAGTCGGGGATATATTCATTGATACATAC
The DNA here is from genome assembly GCA_045611785.1 of Alphaproteobacteria bacterium. GTDB lineage: Bacteria > Pseudomonadota > Alphaproteobacteria > RF32 > CAG-239 > JAFTYO01. The sequence continues at coordinate 24,994 of JAZKXV010000023.1, read as the reverse complement.
AAAGTGTATGTAGCAATTACGGTGTATATCCAAACACCGGGCGTTATATATTAGAGTTTTTGGAAACCCCACACCTCATTTAGGCGCTGGCTGATAATATTTATCAGTTAACTAAAAATTAAAATAAGGGAGCTTAAAAGTCAATAAGTTTTTATACTATATAAAAAAGAGAGCTTGTGTAAGCTCTCCTTTCTTAGTTCTACTTTGTTACCTTGATTACTTCTGTCGGATAGTTTGGGTGACGTAAAATTTTAATAGTATCACCCTTTTTAATGTCTAGCTCATAGGCTTCTTTCAGCGCATCTTTACCATCAAACGAGAAAGCTTTATCAAAACGCTTAATGAAAAATACATTACTTCCGAGGTCAATTTCGCTAACTACCACAACATTAGGTTTCGGGTTAGATTTTAGCAAATTCTTGGCGTCGATGTTGTCCTGTGCTGCACCAAGCGTAAATGAGAAGAATAGTGCTATAAGCAAGGTTTTTATCAAAAGCATCTCTTCTTCATCTACGAAAGCTATTAGTACTATTGCGATTGTAAGTGGGAAGACAGACCAAAGCAATGATACTTGGCATAACCACAAAATTACCGCAATAAACATTCCCCATACTAAAATTGATAACCTTGAGAATAAATCAAACAAATTGTTATCTTCCGAGAAGAAGATTACTCCGAATGTTATCAGGGTAGCCAGGGCTACAATAGCAACCATACCTATCTGAAAGATAGTAATAGTTGGAACAAAGAACAATCCAACTACTGAGGCAATTGTTGCAAACAATACCACAGCTGAATAAATACGTTCGCCACTTCTAAAATTGTTGACGAAACTTTCAATGAATCTCTTCATATTGTACATAATTTTTTAATTATATTATTTGTCTGCAACTATAACAAAATTATACAAAAATGTCAACAAAAAATATTTGTAAGTTTTTTGCGCAAATTATTGAACCATGCTTACAGCTTTAGTGATTTTTTTGATTGAGTTTAACTCAATTTGTCGCACTCTTTCTTTAGATATGTGATATATTTTGCTTAAATCGTCTAATGTTGCAGATTTTTCTGTAAGCCTTCGTTTAAACAATATATCTTTTTCACGAGAATTTAATACAACCAAAGCTTCATTAAAGAGTTTTTTGCGATGGCGCATAGTTTCAGAATATGCAAAGCATTCTTCCTGATTGGGCTTATTATCAGATATAAAATCCATCCATTCGGTTGAATCGTCAGATGAAGAATCTAAAACAGCATTTAGTGATCCATCGTGAGCTTTTAATCTGGTGTTCATATCTGTTACTTCTTGCACGGATACATCTAAGCTATTGGCAATTTGAGTTAAAATTTGCTCGGACATATCTCTGTCATCAATAAGGTTAAGTTTATTTTTTATTTTCCTTAAATTAAAAAATAGCTTTTTTTGTGCAGCCGTTGTTCCAAGTTTTACCAACGACCAAGAATTTAAAATATATTTTTGTATTGAGGCCTTAATCCACCATAAAGCGTAAGTTGAAAATCTGAAGCCTTTTTCAGGTTCAAATTTTTCAATTGCATATAATAGTCCTAAATTTCCTTCAGATATCATTTCGCTTAAATCCAAGCCGTATCCTTTATATTTGGATACAACTTTTACAACTAATCTCAAGTGAGATGAAATTAGTTTATAAGCAATGTTTTTATCTTTTGTTTTTTGATAGTCCACTGCCAAATTATATTCTTCTTCTTGTTCTAAAATTGGATATTTACGAATATCTTGTAAATATTTTGAAAGATTATTCTCTGGCGAAAAGTCAAGTCCGGTTAGCTTAGGCAAAGTGTCCATAGTCTATCTCCTTTTACATTGACTTAGCAATAATAAGAAAAAGTTGATAAATATCAATATAACAATAAGTTTTAATTTTTGGTTTGTATATACTATAGGTTGTGTAGATTATCTAAAAGATTTTGAAGATCGGCAGGCATTTCTGATGAGAATTGCATATATTCTTTAGTCCTTGGATGAATAAAGCCCAATGTTGCGGCATGAAGAGCTTGTCTTGGAAAGTTGTTTATGATGTTTTTGACCGATTCGGGAATTTTTAATCCGGTTTTATGGCTTTTAACATACACTTTATCACCGATGAGTGCGCAACCTTTGCTTGATAAATGTACCCTTATTTGGTGTGTCCTACCTGTTTCTAAATTACACTGCACAAGAGAGGCAAAAGTGCCAAAGGTTTTAATGGTTTTATAGTGAGTAACGGCATGTTTTCCTCCCACTTCAACCATTGTCATTTTTTTGCGGTCAAAATTTGAACGTGCAATGTTTCCGATAATTGTTCCGCTTAAAGGGTTTGGCATTGAATATGTTATAGCAAAATAAGTTCTTTCAATGCTATGATCAAAAAATTGTTCGGATAAACTTTGATGCGCGGCATCATTTTTTGCCACCACGAGTAAACCGCTGGTTTCTTTATCAATTCGGTGCACAATTCCAGGCCTTTTAACACCACCTATTCCGGATAAATTGTCTTTGCAATGATATAATAAGGCATTTACTAAAGTTTTATCATATGCACCTGGAGCAGGGTGAACGGTCATTCCTGCTGGTTTATTAACAACTATTAGGTCGTTATCTTCATAAACGATGTCTAAAGGAATATTTTCAGGTTTAGGGTCTGCTTCTGCTAATGGAGGAATTTCAATTTGAAAAGAATCTCCAACCTTAACTTTATAAGAACAGTCAATAATTTCATTTTCTTCTAATGTTACGCAACCGGTCTTAATTAAGCGTTGAATTTGATTTCTGGATATATTTAATTCAGGCAAAATAGATAAAAACTTATCAAGCCTAATGTTTTTATGCTCGATTTGTGCGGAATTTGTAAAAAAAATGTTGCTTTCTTGGTCAATCATGTCTTAAAATTAAATATATTTTAGATATTTTAAGGTATCAATAGAACAAAACGATATAAAAAGCAAGGAAAGAATTAATGGATAAAATTAAAATGATAAAAGCATTGGTTTTTGTTCTGACGTTTTTTATTGTTTTTGTTTTATGCTTTTTGTTTGAAAAGGTAATTGGAGGAAAAAGCACAAAACCGTTTGATATCAAGTTGGAAGGGATAAATTCTAAAATTGATAGTTTTAAAATTAGTGATAAATATATTTATGTAATGTCATCAGATAAGTTATATGTAATTGACGTTGAAAATGGCATTTATAAAGGCTCAATATCTGTGAAAGGGGAGAACAATTATGGCAAAAGAAGTGGCATCGATTGATATAAATCAAGCGCTTATAGATAATTTAGATATAAGTGGTCAAACACCGACTAGCTCTAATAGCGGTGATGATGATTTTGAACGACTATTGAATAGCTTCTTAAATGCAGATGATGCTGAGCCGGCTGTTACGGTGCAAGCTTCTCAAGAAACAGCTGAAGAAGATTTAGGAGTTCCTGAATTTAAGGCGGAAAATAATCTTCGTGCAGAGATAGCATCGTTGAGCTTGGGAAACGATGAATTAGAGTTGGCTCAAGCTTACGCAAACTTTACAGATTCAATTTCTGCTATTGCAATTATGCATGAAATTGTATTGCCTGATTTTTATTTTAAGCCGGAAATGATGGTTCCTAACTATAAGCCAAGTGTCGGCAAGAAAATTGTTAATGATGCTTCATTATGTTGGGATGTTATGTTTCAGGCTTTCCCTGAAAAATTAGCAACATTAAATCCGATGTCAAGTGATGAAGAGTTCTTAAACTTTGCTGAAAGCTTGTCAGATCAGAACTTGCAGCTTGCTATTATTTCTTATGTTGAAATTTTAATTGATATTGAAAACTGTGAAATTACATATGAAGAAAAACGCTTAAAAGCTCAAAGAAAACGCATAGAAAGAGAGCTGTATGAAGAATATCAACGTCGTCGTGAGCGTAAACAAAGATTTATTGAGGAAGTAAAGAAACGCAATTTCCCTGTAGATGCTGAAAGACTGATTACTAATTATTTCAAAACATCAAATAAGGACGCAGAGGGTGCATATCAAGCTTTAATCAAAAATCCGGCTGTATATGCTCCAATTCAGTTTAATAAGATAAAACCTCGCTTTTTTGGTTTGTTAAAGGTTACTCCTAAAGATGGAATTAGAGAAAATCATAGGCTTGGCGAGTTTTTAAAACATTTAAAAGTTTAGCTAAATTGTAACAAAACAATATGGACAAAACGATATTTTTGTGGTAAGATATAAAAAAATATGATTGGAGGGTTAATATGGCTGAAAATAATGAGATGATGGAAAAAGCAAATAAATTATTTGGAATTTTATCATCTAAAGATATGTCTGCAGAACAAAAGGCCGAAGTTGCAGCTATGATTCAAGAGAATCCAAATATTCTCACAAGTACTGAATTTATGAGAATGGTTGCTCCTGTTGATATGAACAAATGTCCTAAGGAGGGAGCCGGGGAATATATTGGAAAAGCATCAGAACAGCTTAAGTTAACCACTCAAGTGCTTGATAATTTGCAATCTATGGATAAAGATGGCACACTTGGTAAAGTCAAAAATGGTAAATCTCAACTTCAAAACATGCTTGATGAAGGTCGTCTTCCAAATGGTGAAACAGTTGGTACGCAAACAATTAAAAATATTGTTTACTTAAGAGCTTTACAAAATGATGATACATATCCGGATAAAGCTGGTTCTCCGGAATATTTAGCAGACAGCCAAGCGTTTTTAGCGAAGGTTTATTCAAAAAATGATTATGGCGCAAACCCTAATCGTCGAAATGCTATGGGCCAAAAGGCTGGAGAGTTAATGGAAAGTCATTTGGACCCTCAATCTGGTACCAGAAACTTGAAAGTTGACGATTTAAAACGAAGTCCAGCTCAACTGACTCGTGAAGATTTGGAGCTTGCTGCCTATAGAGGGACTATCTCTGTTGAAGACAAGGAAAAGTTGGATCAGATGAGAAAAGGTGATGAAAAGGTTGCAGATGTAAAAGGTCAGGCAGGTGATGTTCAGCGTTCTGATAGAAAACCTAGCGATGACAAGTTTAAGGATGAAGATGTTGTTAAGTATATGTATGAAAACTGGCTTCTCGGTGGTGCAAGTAAGATATTTAATAAAATTGAAGATTTAACTCTCGGTATTATTGATGATGGATGTAATATTTTTGTTGAATCGGTCAGACAAAGATATGCAATTAATGAAGAGCAAGCTGCTATCACTAAAGAGGCAAGAGATAGAGTAGCAGAATTTGGCGGTGTGTTTGAAGCTGTCAGAGCAGGAAGAGGTGACGCTTATGATAAAAAAGCGGAAAATTATCAAAAGTTGTTCGGTGAGTTAGGTAAGGTAATTGCAGATCCTAGTTATAAATCTGAACATGATTTTGATCCTGATTTTATTGCAAAATTAAGGGCTGATCCTAATGCGGCTGAATTTGTTAAACATGGTAACCAAGCTGTGGCATCGCAAATTTCAATTCTTAAAGCAACTGACGAATTAGCTTTGTTAATGACTAGCGTTCAAATGACAGACGAAATGATGTCAGATCCTAAGGCTTGGTTAAATTCCAGCGGAAAACCTAAATCTCCGGCTGAGCTTCAGGCTGATCTGGAAACAAGATCTACGGCTCAACAGAAGAAGTTGTTACAGGCAATCGCTGTTGTATCCGAAGATGCTCGTTTGATGGCTGAGATGGCTTACGATAAACTTCCAGATCCAAAACCTGATTTGAATGCGTTTATTGAAGCTCAGATAAAAGCAGATGTTAACTCATTTGTTGAAAATGTTGCTAAGCAAACTAAAGAAGCCGCTGCAAAACAACAAAAAGAAGTTGCGGCCGGCAACTTTAAGGGGAGGGGAAATAAAAGTGGTCCGTCGACACAGGTTAAAACAAAATTAGATAGTGCTAATGAGTTAATTGATGCTACAATTGCAAAAGGCACAATTTACACTGCAGCAGAGTTTGCGGATGAAAAGTCAACTAAAAGAACAGCCGCTACATGCAGTTTGTATGAAGAAGCAAAAGCTCAAAATATGCCTAGTGTGTTTGAAAGAATTCAGGAATTAAACGGATATAATCAAGAAATGCTTAATGCGAGAAGAACTGATGTAAATGCGCGTAGAACAAAGCTTGAAGCAATGAAAACTAAACTTGCAGAAAGAGATGGACAATCAACAATAGATAAACGAATTGCGGATTATATAAAGAATCAAAGTAGGGCTTAGGATGATTAAGAAAATTGGACGGCTAATAAAGTTTGTTTTATTAAGCTTGATGTGGACTATAGTTTTTTTAAATGTGTCACGCTTGTTGATATATTATATATGGAAATTTAATATCTTAAATACAAAGCAGTGGAGCATGATTGTTCAATATTGGAATAACAATGGTGTTATATCCGGATTTTCTGATATAAGCTTTTTCATCGTGCTGATTTTGACCTTGGTGATTTGGATTTGGGGTATACGTAAGGTCAATAAGATAAACTACTTAAAGCTATTTATTAAGCCTTTGGAATATATAGCTAATCGTGAAATTAAAAAATATGAAAATGTTGATACTCATGTGGTGATTAAAAATATATCCGTGGGTGAAAAATTAACAATTGAAGATGTAATTAAAGACAGAATAAAGCAAGAAAAAGCTAATGTGGCAAAAGATGCTGATTCTTTAAGAAAAAATATTACAGAAAAAATAATTAAGCGTAAGGAGCAATAATTACTTGTTAACTAATATTAAATATAATACTATTCTCTAAGATACGAGGAGATATAATGAAACCCTTAATTGTATTGGCTAGAATAGTTTTTGTCGGGTGCCTTTGGAGTATAATATTTACAGAGGGCATAAGGGTTATTATGCTCGAAAACTGGCGCTTTGACATATTTTGGCCTTTACACTGGGAATATGCATGGAATTTATGGTCTTCAGGTTGGGTGATTGATACACCAAAAGAATGGGCATTTATTTTAATCATTATTTCTTTTATTCCATTATGGCTTACAGGCTGGATAGCCCTTAGTATGGTTGCCTGGGAAAAGATTATATATAAAATAGTTACATTCCCGCTAAATCTGTTTAAGGATAAAAAATCTGTTTTGAAACCGGCGGTTAACAAAACACCTGTGGTTATTAAGAAAAAATCATATAAAGAAATCAGACCGACAGGTCATAGAACTCCAATTAGAGATTATACAGATAATGAAAAACCTGCTGCCTCCAGTGCGCCTAAAACGAGTTTGATGGCTACAAAATCTTCTGCTCCACATATACCTACGGCGCCGGCTTCTATGGGAGGATTAAAAGATAAGGTTGTAAATGCAAGAGAAACATTTAGCCATAACTTGTTTAATTTAGATAATGAAGATGATGATTTTGACTTAGATTTTGACGCTTTTGAAAAATCTGATATATTCAAAATTGATGATAAAAAGAAAAAAACTGAAAAGCGTGAGCGATTTGCTCAAAAATTTGATGATGATGAAGATGATGATTCGTTGTTCCATAATGCTTTATCTAAGAAACCTAAAAAACGTTTTGATGACGATGATTATTCATCTAATCAACGTGATGACAGATATGATAGAAAAGATAAAAGAGAAAGAGATAGGGAACGAGATAGAGAAAGAGATCGAGATAAGGATAGAAAAGATAAATACGAGGATCGTAAATTTAGCAAAAACGAAGATAGAGAACAAAGAGATAATCGTAAAGAGTATTCTGATTCGGACTATAAGCAAAGTCGTTCAGAAAATAGAGAAATGCCAGCATCAGATAGAAAACCGAATAATCCTATTGTTGAGGTACTTACACAAAAAGGATATGATATTATTACCGGTGTAACTCTCAAAAATACTATAATCGATTTTATAGCTGTATCAGACAGTTCAATTTGTTTATGCTTAGTAGATAAGGAAAACGGAGACTGGTTGGCCGATGAAGAACGATTTAATAATGAAGAACCTTTATGGTTCTCTGAAAACAGCCATCGTATTTCACCAGTTAGAAAAGTATCTTTAGCAAAAGAGGCTCTTTTAATGAAACTTGATGGTACCGATTTTGATTTAGATATTAAGCCTTATGTGATTATTCAGATGGGTAATATTATAAACGCAGAAGATATGTTTGAGGTTTGGAAGGATACAGAGGTGGAAGTTACCAGAATAAACAGAGGTAGCCCGAAAGAAATTAAACTATTTTCTAAGACCGTAGAAGAAGCTGATGGTAAGCTTGATAGAGATGAGCTTAATAACTTAAAGAAACTTCTTCGTGGCGGATCATAATTTTTATAGTGAGGAATTAAAATGGCATTAAAAGATAGAGGATCAGAGTGGGAAGAATATGATAACGCGGTCAAGTGGATGGCCGTTTCTATGCTTATTACTCTTGTTGTTACACTTATTTTAACAGTGTTTTCGTTGCCTTTAGCTTTTTTGATTGAAAAAGGTATTTCTAAAGATACAATAGCAACTGTAAAGGCTTTTTTGAATGCTGTTCAAAATCGTCCTTCGTTTTTATTCAACCAATATTATAGTTGGATGCATAAACTTTCTGCCGGTAATGAATTTTCTTTAGGTCGTTGGCTTCCTATATTGCCGTTTTTATCATTACCTGTAGGTATAATTTCCGGTATGGTAACATGTCCATATCGATTCCAATCTAACGTTCATGGTTCTGCTCGTATTGCAACTTTGCGGGATATTAACAGAATGGAGCTTTTAGGCTTTGATGGCTTTTGCCAAGTAGTAGGAAAATTTAATGGCCGTATGCTCCTTTTGAAAGAAACACTTTCAACATTATGCTGCGCACCTCCGGGTACAGGTAAAACTGTTGGTGTTGTGATGCCGACAATCTTTCACGCAAAAGGTATGAGCTTGATTATTAACGACCCTAAGCCAGAGTTGTGCTTTAAAACTTCAGGTGCAAGAGCTAAAGTTGGTCCGGTGTTCATTATTAACTGGGGTGCTGAAGATAGTCCGTCTGAAGGTATATATTATCCGAGCTGGAATCCGTTGGCGCCAAATGCAGTCCCTGAAATGGGGCCGGATCGAGATATGTATGTTGACTCAATTTGTAACATTTTGGTGGAAGATCCTAAAGGTGGTGCCGATCCTCACTGGTCACAAACAGGTCGTGCAGCGTTAAACGGTTTTATTCACTTTATTACATCTAAGTGTGAAAGAGCTCGCGCAAATGACTATTTTATCGGTCGAATTTATGAAGGTAAATTAGATGAAGAAGATAAAAGGGTGTTAGAAGGATATTATCGTGATATGCGTGATCCTTTAGTTCCTAAGGCAATTGCAGACATGAAAAATGGAACTTTAACCATTGATAACTATTTGCCTATCGGAACATGGAATTTGTTACCAGAGAAATGGATTGGTAGAGAATCTTGTATTGCGATGATTCTTGAATGGTTGACCGAAGCCCAAATTAAACAAGCTCAAGAAATTAAACGTCGTATTGCAGAAGGTGACCAAATGGCTCAAATGGCTGACCCAATGCACGACTTGCTGGATGAGGCCGTTGAAGAAGCTCGTAAATATGGATACTCGCAACGTTGTTATACCGAGTTGAGCTCATTGTCAGCAATGCCAGATAAAGAGCGTGGATCTGTTATTTCAACAGCATTTGCCGGTATCAATATTTTTAAGAACTCGGCGGTGGTTGCAAGAACCAGTTTCTCAGACTTACACTTTAAAGACTTGCGCGGTATGAAAGATCCTGTTACAGGTGAATGGAAACCAATTTCTGTTTATTTATCTATCAACCAAACAGATGCTCGTGCTTTAGGTATGATTTCAAGTGTGTTCATTGAGTTAATGAGTTCATATTTGATTTCGAATCCGCCAAAATTTGAGAATAAGACCGATGGTAAAATGGGACCATTCCCTAGCTTATTCGTGCTCGACGAGTTTCCTCAAATGCCTAAACTTAAAGCCGTTATTGATGGTCCTGCGGTGGGTCGTGGTCAAAAAGTTTCTTACTTGCTTATTGGACAAGACTTAGGTCAGATTTCCGGTAAGTACGGAAAAGATGACTTGGAAACCGTGATTTCTACAACAGCTTGTAAGATTATTTTATCTCAGAACAACGAGGTTACTGCACAACGTTTCTCTAAAATGATTGGTAACCGTACTGTTCAAACTACATCATACTCTAAAAATGAAGGTGGTCTCGGTAAAAACTCTAATCCGTTTGCAAAAAATGTTAATTATCAATTGCAAGGTGTGTCAGTTATTACCACAACCCAACTTTTGAGCTTGCCAATGTTGAAACAAGTTGTGTTAATGCAAAGTTACATTGATAGACCGATTATGGCAGATTCTCCTCGTTGGTACTTAGATAACGGTATGAAGAAGTTGGCTGCAATGAAGCCTTGTCCAAACGTACCGGATTGGATTGTTGCTCAACGAGAAGATATCAATGAAGATATGCTTTCAAAATTAGGTTTAGAGTATGACCCATCAGCCGATACTGATACATTTGAAGAAGATCTGGATCAAGCTGTTGTCAGAGTGTAAAATATGGCTGATAATGTAAAAAAAATTCCAATTTTGGAAGTTTTGAAACAAACTTATATTTCAATAATTGAAAATAAGGTATCTTTTGCCTTATTTTCATTGTTGAATTTGTTGTTTTTAGCTTGTTTTGCTAAAATAGATGGAGGACTTTCAAATAGAATAAGCATATTATGGATTTGTGCATATTATGTTTATTGGTGTGTTTTTTTCAGATTCTATTATAATAAAAAGCCATATTTGTTTACTCTAGATATCTTTGGTAGCCTTATTCCATCAACAAAAATGTTTTTTTTGGTTATAGCTATGAGCTTATTGCTTGGTGTGTTGCCTTATTTACCATTGTTGATGGGGTTTGATGATAAATATTTGTTATTATTTGAAGCATATATGCAACAGTTGCAGGCAACACCTGCAAATATGATAAATATGGCAGTATTATCTGTTGTTTTAATACTTATATCGCCGTTTATTTTTTGCAGACCATTTTTAGCATTTATAGCATCTGTTCAAGGCTTAAATGGTTCGTTAAAAAAAGCATGGAAAAAGAGTGTAGGAAATTATCTGAATTTTGTGGTAATTATGTTTTTGCTAAATGTTCCATATTTGGCAGTTCATGCAGTCGATAAATATTTTGAGTTTAATGATATTCTTAATTTGATATTTTTATCATTCTTTTTTGTGTTTTATAATATCTTTTTTGCTAAATTATATGATTTTTTCTATACCGAATAGATGGTTTTATAGTTTCAGTTATTGATTTTCGCAAAAAAAATATCTATATTTAAATAGTATAATTATTTTAAGGAGAATAAAATGGAAATAAAGTCTTATGCACCTGCTGTAGTAAAAGATACGGTTGATGAAGGTTTACGCTCATATATGTTGAAAGTTTATAATTATATGGCAGGTGGTCTTTGTTTAACCGCTTTAACAGTATATTTATTAATATATACAGGTTTAATCAGAATGTTTTTCAGTATTACTGAAACATCTGTAGGATTATCACTTTTGGGATGGGCTGCGTTAATTGCACCTTTTGTTATGTTCTTTGTATTTAATTCATCATTACAAAGAGGATCTTTTTCGAAGGTTCAAACCATTTTCTGGCTGTTTTCAGCTGTTATGGGGGCATCTATTTCTCCGATAATAATGATGTACACAGGAGTAAGTGTATTTAGAGTGTTCTTAATAACTGCTGCAACATTTGGTTCAATGAGCTTATATGGATATACTACAAAAAGAGATTTAACCTCTTTGGGCTCATTCTTGATTATGGGCTTGTGGGGAGTAATTATTGCCAGTGTTGTAAATATCTTTTTGCATAGTTCGACAATGTATTGGGTACTTTCATACATTTCAGTAGCCATATTTGTAGGGTTGACAGCTTATGACACACAAAGGATTCGTAATATGTACAGATCTCAATATGATGAAGATATAATGAATCGTATGGCTGTTGCTGGTGCATTATCTTTATATATGGATTTTATTAATTTATTTTTGGATCTATTAAGAATCATAGGTGATAGAAAATAATAAATAAAATTTTGAAAAAGCCGCTGTGTAATCAGCGGTTTTTTTTATGCTAAAAATGATGAAATATATTTAATATTCAAATGTTTATATAAAAACAATGTTTACAGCATTTGTTACAAAAACAAAAAAAAGCGCTTCATCAGCGCTTTTTATCTTAATGGCGGGAGCGACGAGGCTCGAACTCGCGACCCCATGCGTGACAGGCATGTATTCTAACCAACTGAACTACGCCCCCACTAAGTTAACAAAACTCTTATACATAAGAAAAATTATAAATGCAAGTGTTTTTTTTATTTTTTTTAATATTTTTTTGTGTTAATTGTTAAAACCTTGTAATAAGCCAAAAATATTGAAGCAAATTGTATAACTTGATTATCTACTTGAAAAAAAAACTGTATTGTTGCATTGTATATCGAAATGATATTAAAGGAACTTATTGATATGGATTTTGGTAAAAAGAGAAAAAAAGCACAACGTCTTAAAAAAGAAAGAACGTTATTGTTGATATATGCCATAGCCGTAACAGGCGCATTATTTGTGTCTATACACAACAATAACAGTGTAGAGGCATCTATCGCATACAATGAAAAAATGGAAGATATTGCTGCTGAAGAATTTATTGATAATCAGTTTCCCGATATTGATGAAGATTTAAGCTCTGAAGAAGATTTAGATGAGCGCATCTCCAATATTGCTAATGTGCAAGAAACTCAAGTAATTGAAGAAGTTGAAATCAAACCAGAAGAAGCTGTGCAAGAAGTTGCAATATCTAGTGGGGTGCGTCTTAGCCATGATAAAATAACTGTAGCTAAAGGTGATAGCTTTATAGGTATTTTAACCAAGACCGGAGTAGATTATGCTAAAGCAACAGAAATTTATAATGCATTTAAAAAAGTATATGATGCAAAAAATATTAAAATCGGTCAAAATATAGATATTACAACTACAGTTGATGACAGATATGGTGAGTTAGTCTCGCTTAATAAAATAGTTGTTGAGCCTGTTAGCGGCACCCATTATGTTGTTGAATTAACTTCTGATGGAAAATATGAAGCAAGAATAGAACAAGATGATTTAACAACTCAAACAAATACAGTTAATGGTGTGATAAGAGGTAATGTATCAACAGCAATGAAAAATGCCGGTGTTCCGGTAAATGTTGTAGGTAATTTTATTAATATTTTTTCATTTAGCGTAGATTTTAGAAGAGATGTTAAAGCAGGTGATGAATTTGTGGTCAGATATGAACAACAAATGACACCTAATGGCCAGGTTGTTAAATATGGAGATATAATATATGCTTCATTGAAACTCGGTAAAGAAAAGATAGAATTATATCGTTTTGAAGATTCTAAAGGTAATGTAGATTACTATGATGAAAAAGGTATGGCATTAAAAAAGACTTTAGATAAAAAACCACTTGCATTTAAAAGTGCTCGTATATCATCTAGATATGGTCGCAGATTGCATCCTATTTTTAAAGACTATCGTAACCATCATGGTGTTGACTATGCTGCTCCTATGGGTACAAAAGTTTATGCCAGTGGTGATGGAACCGTTACACAAGCTAAATGGGTAGGCGGATACGGATATTTTGTTAAGATAAGACATAATTCCGAATATACCACAGGATATGCTCACCTTAAGTCTTTTGCAAAAGGTATCAAACCAGGTGTCAGAGTAAAACAAGGTCAGGTAATAGCATATGTAGGTAACACCGGACGATCAACAGGACCACATCTTCACTTTGAAGTTGTTAAAAATGGCACAAAAGTTGATCCTCTTAAAATAAGAGCTGCAACTGGAGAAAATTTAAGTGGCGCAAAATTAACAGAGTTTAAAAAGGTTGTACAACAAATTAAAGAATTAAACATTGCTGAAAAAGAAGTTGTTGAAAATGATCAAATAGGTGAGACAATAGAAAAGTTGTCATTTGAAGAAAAAATATAAAATATATGATAATATATTTATTTTATTGACACCCTGATAAAGGTTGTTATTCTTATCTAAGAAATAAATTTTTAGGAGAAAAACAATGGAACTAAAAGGATCTAAAACAGAACAAAATCTTAAAGAAGCTTTTGCAGGCGAATCAATGGCTCGCAATAAGTATACATATTATGCTTCAAAGGCAAAGAAAGAAGGATATAACATAATTGCGGATAAATTTACACAAACTGCAGACAATGAAAAAGAGCATGCAAAACTTTGGTTTAAACTTTTACATGGTGGTGAAGTTCCTTCAACTTTGGAAAACTTAAAAGATGCCGCTCAAGGTGAAAATTATGAGTGGACAGATATGTATGCTCGTATGGCTAAAGAAGCTAAAGAAGAAGGTTTTAACAAGATTGCATATTTGTTTGAAGAAGTTGCTAAAATTGAAAAAGGTCATGAAGAAAGATATCAGGCTTTATTAGATGCTTTATGTGAAGGCAGAGTTTTTGAACGTCCAACAAAAGTTATTTGGGAATGTGGTAACTGCGGACATAGAGTTGAAAGTCCAAAAGCTCCGTTAAAATGCCCTGTGTGTGATCACCCACAAGCATATTTCTTTGAATTACAAGAAAAATTTTAGGCCTTAATATCCTAGTAAAAAGCTTTCCTATTTGGAAAGCTTTTTTTTATACATGCAAAATGTAAAGAAAGTGTAACCGTAAGTCAATTGACCAAAATTAAAAAACATATTATAAATCAAAAAAATGCATTAGGGGGAAAGTATGTCATTGAAAGATAAAATACAAGAATGGAGCTTAAAAAAACAAGATTACAGTTTTGATAATCTTATGAAATGTTATCAAAAAGGTGATGAACAAGCTTTAAGTTATTTAATAGATAAAAAGCAACTTAATGTATATGATGCCCCTGAAGTTGGTCTAATAGATGGACGCGTTGTAGTAGCTTCTAAAAGATATGTTGAAAGCAATAATTTTGAATCAAAAAGATTTGATATTTTCAATAATTCTAACGATTCTGTATTAACTTTATTTGTTGAACAACAAAAAGAACATTTTATAGCAAAAGGTTTTAGAGCTGTTGCCAGAAGCCATGGTAAAAAACTTCCGGATGCTTCAAGAGTTGTTTTACAAATAGCAGGTAAAAGAGTAGAAGAAGTTATGCCCGGCTATTTTGGTTTTGATGAAAAAGGCTTGCAAGAATTAGGCAGTCATATTAAAGATCCAAAAATTAAAGAAGCGTTTGATATGTATGCATGTAGAAATATAGAATCAAGAATGTCAGAAAAAGATAGAAATCGCAATGCGGAAGTGAGCGGTGCTATACAAGCTCCTACGCCGAAGACAAGCTCTATGGATTCTAGTGTATTGCAATATACTCTTAATAATAAAAGAACTTACTAATCAATAAGGCTCCCATTATGGGAGCCTTAAATTATAATTTTTTATGTGAAGTATCTTTTTTAGAAGTAGATTCGCTTGATTGCGATTTTACTTTTGATGTTTTTTCAGAACTGCTTTTACAAGTCATTTTTTATCTCCTTAAGTTAAAATTTCGCGTAAATTTATATAAGTGGCTTAATCGGTTCTGCAATATAATAAATTGGTTTAATATAAAAAAATCAAACTGTTTACTAAATATAAATATTGGATATTTAGAATGTTTGTATAAATAAATTAGGGAGATACATCAGATGCTTTATTTGAAACGGATTTCTATACAATCTTTTGGAGAAAAGATAATTTTTATTCATAAAGATTGTTCAGCCTATAAGGTTGATGATATTCGAACATTAACACGAGTTGAAGTGCATGGGGGTGAAAAACCTTTATATGGTTTTTTAAATGTGGTAGAAGATGAAAATATTGTATCGCCTGAAGAGATTGGCTTAAATGAAGAAGCTTTTTTAAGCTTAGGCTTAGCTGAAGGTGCATTGGTTACGCTTTTACAGTCTGATGATCCTCAAAGTTTGGACAATGTAATTAAAAAAGTTCAAGGTAATGTTTTAAATTCCGGAGAATATATTTCTATCGTAAATGATATAGCTTGCGGTAGATACTCAAATGCCGATATAACGGCTTTTATTACAGCCTTTAATTCATTTGCTACAGTAAACGAAATTACATATTTGGCGCAAGCTTTAAGCTTTGGAAATAAGCTCTATTGGGATGAAGAAAATATTGTGGCAGATACCCATACCTTTGGATATTTACCAGCAAATAGTACTGATATTCTCGTAACTGCCATAGTAAGTGCATATGGTTTACCTATATTAAAATCAGTTATTTTAAATC
This sequence comes from Alphaproteobacteria bacterium, assembly GCA_045611785.1. Taxonomy (GTDB): domain Bacteria; phylum Pseudomonadota; class Alphaproteobacteria; order RF32; family CAG-239; genus JAFTYO01. Next base: position 8,694 of record JAZKXV010000023.1, on the reverse strand, counting down.
CGTTAGCTTGTTTGGGTGAAGCTCATACAATGCAAGTGTTGGCAAACCTAAATAATGATGAATTGGTTCTTGAACGTATGATCAAGGAAAATAAAGGTGTCGTTTTCAATTATGAAAATATGAAAGGCGCTGCAGCAGCTATAAAAATAAGAAACATCAGCCAATATCTTAATCTAAAAGATCAAAATATGGAAATTGCATTAACTCTTGCAATGAAACATAGTTGCGGAATTTCGCATCTGATTGTAGATATACCGGTTGGTCCGCAGAACTTGGTTCGCACTATAAAAGAATCGGTGAAAATCAGGAAAACTTTTGAGTTCGTCGCAAGAGAATTAGGCATATCAATTGAAGTTTTGGTTACTGATGGAAGAGAACCTATAGGTAAAGGCATTGGTGCCGTTCTTGAAGCTAAAGATATAATGAAAATATTAAGAGATAAAGATGATGCTCCTTTTGATTTAAGAGAAAAAGCTCTATATTTGGCTTCAAAAGTTATTGAGTTGGATCCTAAGGTAAGGGGTGGCGACGGTTATACTATAGCAAAAGAAATGATAGTTTCAGGTAGAGCTCAAGAATCTTTTGAAAATATTATAAATGCACAAGGTAAATTACAATCTGCCGATTTAGGAACTTTAGTCAGAGATGTTTTGGCTACTAAAAGCGGAGAAGTAAAATCAATAAACAATAATACTTTGATCCATATTGCATGTACAGCCGGAGCAACAGAATATGCCGGTTCAGGATTACTTTTAATGAAGAAAATATCGGATAAAGTGGTTAAAGGGGATGTGTTATATAGAATATATTCTAATAATTCTGCAGATTTTACTTTTGCCGCTTCATTAGCTGAAAATTCTAACGGCTATGAGATAGGGAAATAGTTATTCGCCTTTATTGCTTAAAAAGGATACAATTCCATATAAACTGTTCAGCTCTTGCTCAGTCATTTGGTTGCGAGTAAATATGTTATGCAAATTTCTTAAAAGAGTAGGGCGCTTTTGTGTATCAGATAAATTTTTATAATCAGAAAGTTTATCTTCTAAAAAGCTAAAAAACTTCATTAATTGTTCGTTAGTAGCAAGATGTGTTGCGTTTGTTACAAACTCTTCATCAGCAACGTTAATTTGTGTTTTATACCACTCGTATCCAACCAATAATACTGCTTGAGATAAATTAAGAGATGTATGCTCAGGATTTAGAGGAATTTCAATGATGGCTTTTGCTAAAGATACATCATCATTTTCAAGCCCTGTTCTTTCTGGACCAAACAATATACCGCATTTAGCACCCATATTTACTTTTTTTGATATATCTGATGCTGCTTTTTCAGCTGTGAAAATTGTTTTAATTTGGTTGCGCCTTCTTGCTGTGGTTGCATATATATTTGTTAAATCGGCTACAGCTTCAGAAATAGAATTATAGACTTGAGCGTTAAATAATATTTTTTCAGCGCCTGAAGATGCTTTTATTGCTTTTTCTGACAGATGATCTTCTCTGGGGTTTATAATTCTTAAATTGTACAGACCACAATTAAGCATGGCTCTTGCAGCCATGCCTACGTTTTCACACATTTGAGGATTTACCAAAATGATTATTGGTTGATTTGAATGTTCGTTTACCATTAAACTAGTCTGTGCCTAAAATATCCATAGTGTTCATAAGTATGTTATTTAAGTCAAGACCGCTATAGTCTTCAAAAATGTTATACATATTGCTGAAAATCATGCTCATAGGATCACTAGAGCTGTTTCCTGCAACCTGAGACATACTTTCTTTCAAAGTTTGTTTATATTCACTAGGCATAGCTTTAATTTTTTCATTATAGCTGGTAGGGATTTTATAACCCATATTTCTTAAGTGATCTAACATAACAATCATATTGTGACGGTTTACTTCAGGAGCAATCATTTCTTGACCTGATGCAGTTGTATATGTTGTAGCTTCACCTATGTAGTTTAATTTTCCGTGTTGTCCACTTCCTCTCCATGTTCTGATACCACTGCGGTCACGAGCTCTGGCCCAAGGGTCAACCGGTAAAATATTACCTCCGGTAGGACCATCAGCATACATAGGAGCATCAACAACATCTCCTCCTTGAGTAGAATTACCTACGTTGTCACCAAAGTATCCGTCATTTGGAGAAGGTGGTTGAGGAACCCAAGGGTTTGCCGGCAATTGAGCATAAGTTGCACAAGCCCACATAAGCAAGCCGAAAAAAGCTAAAGTTTGTGAAAATATTTTCATGGCTAACCTCCTGATAACCCATTGATTCCGTCTATATCTAATACTATAACATAAATTTTTAAAAAATAATAGTTACAATATTGTTTCATTTTATAGTTTATTTTTTAAGTTTTCAATTTCTCCTTGTAACTGCTTGATTTTTATCTGTATTTTTTTCATATCCTCATCAATCGGATCTTTAAGAGTTTTATCAACACCATATGCACAAAAGGATTTTTCTTTATTTTTTGCCGATTCTGTAGGATGAGCCGGAACACCTACAACGGTTAAATTTTCTTTTACATCTTTTACAACAACAGCATTTGAACCGATTTTAACGTTGTCACCTACATTTATAGGGCCTAAAACTTGGGCTCCTGAACCAATAATTACATTGTTGCCGATAGTAGGGTGTCTTTTGCTCATTACCTTACCGTTTTTACCAAAAACGGTGGTCCCGCCTAAAGTAACACCATGGTACATTGTTACATTATCTCCTATTTCGGCAGTTTCACCAATAACGACGCCCATTCCATGGTCAATAAAAAAACTATTTCCTATTTTTGCGCCGGGGTGTATTTCAATTCCGGTGAAAAATCGGGATATTAAAGCAATTAAGCGTGCAAAAAATTTAAATTGTTTGCTCCATAAGTAATGGCTTATTCTGTGTAGGCAAACTGCGTGAAATCCTGTAGAAAAAAAAGCGGCTTGAATTCGTGATGTGGTTGCAGGATCTCGTAAAATAACAGCATCTAAATCTTGCAAAATTAAAGACTTGTTTTTTCGTTTCATATTATGCTATATTCCTTGTTAAGTTAATAATTTATTATCATTAAGATGATATAATACTTAAAAATAGTAAATGAATAATAAAAGAAGAGAAAGTAAAATGGTTGAAGTTTTATTTAATGGGCAAGCAGGTCGTTTGGAGGGGCGTTATCATAAAAGTGATCGTCCGAATGCTCCGGTTGCATTAATTTTACACCCACATCCGCAATATGGCGGAACAATGAATAATAAAGTTGTTTATTCATTGTTTAAATGTTTTAAAGATTTGGGTTTTTCTGTGTTGAGATTTAATTTTAGAAGCGTTGGTCGCTCACAGGGAACTTTTGAAGATGGTCCGGGAGAATTATCTGATGCTACAGCTGCATTAGATTGGTTAAAGCATGATAATCCGGATGCTCGTCAATGTTGGATTGCCGGTTATTCTTTTGGTTCATGGATCGCCTTACAGTTGTTAATGCGCCGTCCTGATATTAATAGTTTTATTGCGGTATCTCCTCCGGCAAATGAAAAAGATTTTAGCTTCTTGGCTCCATGTCCGGCTTCTGGTTTGATTATACAAGGTGGTGCTGATGAAATAGTTAATCCGTCTATAGTTACTACATTGGCAAAACGTCTTAATATGCAAAGAAGTGTTGACGTAGATTATGCTATAATTGAAGATGCTGATCATATGTATAATAATCATTTGCCAGATTTATATAAGGTGGTAGGTAACTATATTTTAGATATTATAAACAGAAAGCTTCCTCAGAAAAAACGTCGTGGTCGCCGTAGAAAATCTGAAATGCTAGATGATGAAACACTCCTTATAGAAGATCAAGAGACACAAGATGATGTTTTTGATGATTTTGATGATGGAGATGATAACTTTTAATTCTCATCAATAATTAACGGAATAATTTTATTCCATCCATGATTATGGGAAGCCTCATTAACAGTAACAATGAGGCTTTTATTTTGAATAAAATTTTCTACCAATTGATAGGTAATATTTTTATCTTTTTTTCCGACATAATGTAACTGAGGAATTTGAATAAAATTTGAGCGATAATCCGCTAAATTAAGCGATTCGTTAAGTGAAGGTAGTTTATGGTATTGTGTCCATGCCAAATGATCTAAATTTCCGGCAATTGTGATGATTTTTTTAATCTTAATATCTGTTTTTAAAGATCCGATAAGACCTGCTATTTGAGCTCCTCCTGAGAATCCGATTAGAATAACTTCATTGTTTTGAGCAATTTGCTTGATAGCACTTGCCATAGAATTTATGATTTCGGGAGCAAATCTGGCGGACGTCCAATGTCTTTTAGAACAGATAGGATTTTTCTTTAAGATAAATTGGCACGGCCTTGCTAAATATACAACATTTGGATTTGTATCTGATAATGCTATGTTTTTTAAAAAATTAGATTTTGGGGTGGGGTCCTTTGAAGGTTGACCATGAAAATTAAAAGCATAGCCATCTCCCTCAATGTATATTTTTATCGGTTTGTCAGCACGTAAAATTTTTTGATAGCTATATAAAGTAAATGTATCAGTTGTAATTTCTTTATACAAAAAATCGGCTGGTGCTGTTTTATTTGCACAAGCAATTAAGCATAAGCAAAAAAGTAAAAAACATAATTTCTTCATACCTGTAATGTACTGCAAAAAAAACGATAAAGCAATATTGTAAAACAGTTTTTACTTATTAGATAACTTAGCATCAATTAACTTTCGGAGAAAAAACATGGAAGAAAGTAACAAAATCGGACTAATTCCAGCAACAATGTTAGTTGCCGGAAACATGATGGGGTCAGGTGTCTTTATGCTCCCGGCAAATTTGGCAGCCATAGGTTCAATTGCAATTTTCGGTTGGCTGATAACTATTGTGGGAGCCATTGCTTTAGCATTGGTGTTTTCAAAATTAACACAAATTTATACAGCAGATGGAGGACCGTATGCATATGCAAAAGGAGCATTCGGTAATTATATGGGATATCAAACAAATTTGGTTTATTGGTTGGCAAACGTCGTTGGAAATGTCGGTTTAGCTGTCGCCGGACTTGGATATTTAACCACTTTTTTCCCATCATTAAAAGACCCATTAATTATGGCATTGGCACAAATTGCTGTAATTTGGTTTTTTACATATGCAAATATTCTAGGACCTAAAGTTGTAGGACGCATTCAAAGTGCTACAACAACTTTAGCTCTTGTTCCTATTGTCGGTATGGCCCTTTTTGGATGGTTCTGGTTTAATGCCGATATTTATATGGAGGGTTGGAATATAACCGGAAAAAGTGATATGAGTGCAATCGGTATGACGCTGAATTTTACTTTATGGGCGTTTATAGGTGTTGAGAGTGCGTCAGTATCAACGGCAGTTGTAAAAAATCCGGCCAAGAATGTTCCAATAGCAACAGTTTGTGGTGTTATAATTGCTGCACTTTGCTATGTGCTAAGCTCTTCGGCAATTATGGGTATTATACCAAGTAAAGAATTAATTTCATCATCAGCGCCTTTTTCACAGGCAGTAAGTATGGCTTTAGGCAAGAGCGCTGGAGATATAGTGGCATTATGTGCTGCAATAGGTTGTTTAGGATCATTAGGAGGTTGGACACTTTTGGTGGGTCAAACAGCAAAAGCGGCTGCTGAAGATGGCTTATTTGGTAAAGTTTTTGCTTGTACCAATAAAAAAGATGTTCCTGCAGCCGGATTAGCAATTGTTGCCGGTATTATGACAATTCAAGTATTAGCCACAATGTCGCCGACAGCTTCAGAACAATTTGGTAAAATTGCATCAATTGCTGTAATTATGACACTCCTACCATATATATATTCTTCAGTCGCTATCAAAATTTTGGGACGTGAGCGAATGAGTGCAAATCAGGGCGTTTTCTATATGTTGGTCGGATTAGTTGCAGCATTTTATTCTATGGCGGCAATGATAGGATCAGATCCAGAACAAACAAGATGGGCTTTGATGTTTGTTATTTCTACAGTAATTTTTTATGAATTAGCAGATAACAGAATATGGGAAATGAAAGACCATGATAAGCGCATACACTGTGTTGTTCCGCCTTGGGTCAGATATTTGGTCTTACTGATTACAATAGCAGCTTTAGTTGTAATGTTTTGGGTTTCTTTTGCAGATGATAGCAATTTGGTTAAACGCATGAAAGGGCATTTTCAGGTTGTTGAGCATTCAGATACATTAAGTTAATAACAATAGAGGAGAAATAAATGATAGATGTAAAAAATCCGTTTGAGGTTAAGATATTGATTGTTTATGACAATTTACAAGCGCAAACTGCATCATCTAGGGCAGTTAGAACATTAAAAGAAGATTTGGAAAAAGAAGGGGCAACAATTATCATTGCAGATAATTTGGAAGATGCAAGAGCTATATTTTATTCTGATCCCAGTATTCAATGTGTTTTAATTGGGGTTGAATGTAATAAATGTGCTCACACTTTTTCTACATTAGAGTATATAAGAAAACATAATACGCAGGTTCCGATATACATAATGTCAAGTAAAAATATGGCATCTCAAATTCCAGCAGATATATTAGATAAAGTAAGCGATTTTATTTGGTTGTTGGAAGATACTTTAGAGTTTATAAGCGGAAGAATTCAGGCTTCAATTGAGCGCTATCGCAAATTTATATTGCCACCGATGTTCAAGGCTCTTGCAAAATTTGCTAAAGTCCATGAATATTCATGGCATACGCCTGGTCATACCGGCGGCACGGCATTTTTAAAATCGGCAGCGGGAAGAGATTTCTTTAATTTCTTCGGTGAACAAATTTTCCGTTCAGATTTATCTATTTCGGTAGGTGAATTAGGCTCCATGCTTGATCATTCCGGACCTATCGGAGAAAGTGAAAAATATATGGCGGAGGTTTTTAACTCATCCAGAAGTTATCATGTTACGAATGGTTCATCTACCTCAAATCGTATAATATTGATGGCCAGTGTTACCAGAAATGATGTTTGCTTATGCGATAGAAACTGTCATAAATCAGTTGAACATGCAATGACATTATCAGGAGCTATCCCGACATATATGATACCATCCCGAAATCAATATGGTATTATCGGGCCTATTTTACCACAGCGTTTAACACCGGAAGCAATTAGGCAAAGTATAAAAGAAAACCCTTTGGTAAAAGATGGTATTAATCAAACTCCTCGACATGCAATTATAACCAATTCTACGTATGATGGTTTATGTTATAATGTTACAACGGTAAGAAACTTGTTAAAACAGAGTGTAGATAGACTTCATTTTGATGAAGCATGGTATGGCTATGCAAGATTTAATCCGATGTATGAAAACAGATATGCAATGTGTTGCGATCCCAAAACATATAGCAAAGATGAGCCGACAATTTTTGCAACACAATCAACGCATAAATTGTTAGCAGCTTTTTCCCAAGCATCAATGATACACATTTTAGATGGTAAAAACTCAATTAGTCATGAGAGATTTAATGAATCTTTGATGATGCATTCTTCTACATCACCATTTTATGCAATTATTGCTTCAAACGATATTAGTTCTGCCATGATGGACAATAAAGGCGGTTTAACATTAAGCGAAATATCAATAAAAGAAGCTATAAGCTTTAGAAAAACGGTTGCCAGAATATATAATGAAAAAATTGCAGATAAAGATTGGTTTTTTAATATATGGCAGCCGCCGATGATTTTGACACCAAATGGAGAAAAGGTTTTATTTTATGAGGCAGATGACGATTTATTAGCAACAAATCCTGAATGTTGGGTTTTACATCCTAATGAGGCTTGGCACGGATTTGGAGATATAGAAGACGGATATTGTATGTTAGATCCGATAAAAGTTTCTGTTACAACTCCGGGGGTTTTACCTAACGGTGCACTTGCTGATTGGGGTATTCCTGCAACATTATTAACTGCATATCTTGATAATAAAGGAATTGTCGTTGAAAAAACCACAGACTTTACTTGTTTATTTTTGTTTTCTTTAGGTGTTACAAAAGGAAAATGGGGAACATTATTAAATGCAATGTTTGAGTTTAAGCAAGATTATGACAACAATACACCAATAAGTCGTATAATGCCGAAAATATATCATGCAGATGAGAAACATTATAAAAACATCGGCTTAAAAGATTTAGCAAATGAAATGTTTGAAGCTATGAAAGAGCTGGAAACAACAAAATCTATGGCTGAAGCTTTTTCTGTTTTACCTCATCCTGATATGAGCCCGGTAGAAGCATATGAGCAGTTGGTTAAAAACAATGTCGAAGCACTTGCGTTAAATCAGATGGCAGATAGAACTGTTGCTACAGGTGTTGTTCCTTATCCTCCGGGGATACCTCTTTTAATGCCTGGCGAAAATGCCGGAGCTCTTGATGGAAAATTGTTAAAATATTTATTAGCATTAGAAGCGTTTGATAAAAGGTTTGCAGGCTTCACACACGATACTCATGGCGTTGAAGTGGCAGAAGACGGAACATATAAAATATTATGTATAATAAAATAATGTTTAACAAAAAAGCTCCGATAAATCCACGGAGCTTTTTTTGTTTATGAATTGTTTGCGATTAGCACTTAAATAAGTTCCAATTACATTTATTGTTTTTCTTGTTATAACACTTATCACAAGAATTTAGAATATAATGCGTTCCTAATCCATCAGTACAAGAAGTGC